>NZ_JAMYLI010000035.1:0-63144 GCF_040317955.1 Mesorhizobium sp. M1342
AAACTCCTGGTCATCCTCAATGCAAAAGCACGCGATGCGCGCAACGAGTTCGTAATTGCAACTTGACACCCCAGATAGTCGCTCTGTCCTGCCGGACATCTCCCCCGCAAGGGGGGAGATTGAGCGCTCAACCGCTTTCGCCAATTCCTGCGTTGCAGGAAAGAGCAAGGCGCTGAAGCTGCCGATCTCCCTTCTTGCGGGGGAGATGGCCGGCAGGCCAGAGGGGGGAACTCGACAGAACGGCGGTCTGCGCTGATCGCTCAAATCACATTCAATTCCCGGAACGCCCTTCCCTCCGCCACCCGCTCATACCCAAACGCCGAGCAGTCCACCGTGCGGTAGCCACCATGCACGATCAGTTCGGCCAGCGCCTTGCCGACCGCCGGCGCCTGCTGCAGGCCGTGGCCGGAGAATCCGTTGGCGAAGATGAAATTGCCGACTTCGGGATGCGGACCGATCACCGCGTTCTGGTCGAGCGTGTTGTAGTCGTAGTGGCCGGCCCAGGCGCGGGTCGGCTTGATCGCCTCGAAGGCGGGAATGCGGGTCGCCAGCACCGGCCAGATCACCTCTTCGAACAGCGCCCAGTTTACCTCGAAATCGCCGGGATCGGGTGCGCAGTCGCCTTCCTCCGGTTCGGCGCCGCCGGTGAGGTAGACCGAGCCTTCCGGACGGACATAGATACCGGAGGGATCGACCAGCAGCGGCATGTCGGCATACTTCTCGCGCGCCTCGAAGACGAAGACATTGCGCTTGCGCGGCTCGACCGGGAGTTCAAGCCCGGCCATGGCAGCCACCTTGCCGGCGTTCGGGCCGGCGGCGTTGACGACGATGCCGGCCTTCAGCGTCTCGCCATTGCCGAGGCTCACTCCCGTGACGCGGTTGCCATCGCGCGCGATGCTGGTGACATCGGCGGCGATGAAATCGACTTTCTTCTGCCGCAGCGCCTTTCGGAACAGCGTCAGCATCGCATGCGCGTCGAACCAGCCTTCGCCGGTGCGGCCATAGGCGCCGGCTGAAATGCCCTCGGTCGACAGCCACGGGAACCGGCGCGTAAGCTGGTCGGCATCCTCGAGCACGATGTCGGCGCCCTCCGCGATCTGCGCCTCGTGATTGCTCTTGAGGATCGGCAAGCCGTCCTCGCCGGCAAGGATGAGGTAGCCGCCCTCGCGAAAGCCGATATCGGCATCATCCCCGAACTCTTCCTTCAGCCGCCGGAACAGTTTTAGCGTGAACTGCGACAGGCGGATGTTTTCCGGGATCGAGAATTGCTGGCGGATCGAAGCCATGGACAGCGTCGTTGCCGCATGCGCGAATTGCGGATCACGCTCGACCAGCGCGATCGTGCCGGAAAACCCTTGCTCACGCAGGTAATAGGCGACCGAGGAGCCGACGATGGCTCCACCGATGATGACGATGTCGTAGCGCATTTTTTCTCCGATCCGGCCGATGGTGTCCGTCACGCCACCGGCACAATGATCTCGAAGCGCGTGCCGCGTTCGCTGTCAACCAGCGCGATCATACCATCATGCGCTTTCAGGAGGGCCAGCACGATGCCGAGCCCCATGCCGGTGCCGCCCTGTTCGCGCCGCGTGGTGAAGAACGGCTCGAAAATGCGCGCCCGATTGCTCGGCGAAATGCCGGCGCCGTCGTCGCTGACCAGGATGCTCGCCTTGCCGTCGGCGCTCGTAGCGGAGACAGAAACCGCCGTCGCGCCGTGCCTGGCCGAATTGTCGATGAGATTGGCCAGCACGATAGCCGCGTTCTCGGCCGATATGCGCAATCTGATGTCGCCGCCGGCTCCGACGCAAACCGCCAGCCTGTTGTCGACGGGCAGCAGCGCCAGCGCCGCACCGATCGATGTGCTTTCGCCGCTCGGCGCCAGGTTTTCGGCACGCGCTAGGTCGAGCAGACGGCGAACCAGCAGATTGAGCCGCCCGGCGTCGGTGACGATATTGTCGGAAAAGCGCCGCCGCTCCGTATCGTCCATAGCGCCACCGGAATCGCGCAGCAGTTCGGCCGCGCCCTGGATCGCTGTCAGCGGCGATTTGAGCTCGTGCGAGACATGGGTGGCGAAAGTCTGGATGCTGTCCGACCGCGCCTGAAGCTTTTCGGCCATGTCGAGGAAGGCTGCGGACAGCTCCGCCATCTCTCGCGTGCCGTGATGGTCGAGCGGCCGGATCGCCGTGCGGTCGCCGGCGACGATGCGCTCGGTGCGGTCGATCAGCGCATAGATCGGCCGGCTGACGGTGCGCAGGAAGATGAGACCGATGAGCAGCGTGCCGCCGAGAATGGCAATCGCCGCCAACGTCACCTTGCCGCGTTCGCCATAGAGATGTTTGATGATGTTGTTGGGCGTCCGCGACACATAGACGACGCCGGCGACCTTGCCGTCGACGGCGACCGGCAAAGCGACGAAGACCCGCACCTTGGTGCCGCGGCTGACCGAATAGAGCGGTGGCGCCGGCTGGTCGGGAATGCGCAGCCTGAGCGCGCTGGCATAGTGACCGGCAAGCGCTGCGCGCACCTCTTCGGCCGCACCGAGCGACTGGCCGACCTCGCCCCGTCCGGCAATGACGACGCCCCGGGCGTCGAGCAGCCGGAAGCCGGCCAGCGTGGTTTTCTGCGTGGCGTCGAGAATGCCGGACAGACGGGTACCGATCGCGGCAAAGGTGGGATCGACGATCGCAGGCATCGCCGCCGGCCGGGTCGGCAGCACATAATCCGAGGCAAGATCGAGTTGCGGCTCGATTGGCCTGTAGAGCGGGTCCGGATTGACGCTTCGGCTTGAATCCCCGCTTGGCCTCGGCATCGGCGCGCCGAGCTTGTCCGCCGCAATACCGGCGTCACGCACATCCTGCGCATAGATGGCGGCGATGGCCGCCCCTTGCGCGATCAGCTCCGCTTCGGTCTGGCGGATCAGCTGGTTCTCGTAGAGACGGAAGAAGAACAAGCCGACCAATGGCAGGGCCATCACCATGATCAGGATGGCGACGACGACCGTGGCAAGCCGTGGCCGCCATTTGCGGCCGATCCATTTGCCGGAAGTCGTCAGCCGCATCGGCCGAGCCGGAAGCCGACGCCATGCACCGTCTCGATAACATCCAGGCAACCCACTGCTGCCAGCTTGGCGCGGATGTTGCGGATATGGCTGTCGACGGTGCGGCCGGCGACATGGATGTTTGCGGCATAGGCGCTGGCCATCACTGCGTCGCGGTCGAGCACATGCGCGGGCCGCGTCAGAAACCCTTTTAAAATCGAGAATTCGATCCCCGTCAGGGCAAGCGCCTTGCCATCGAAGCTGGCAGCGTGACTGGCCGGCGCCAGAGCCAGTTTGCCATGCGAAAACTGCCTGTCGTCGACCGGTTCGGGCGCCGCCGGGCGGGCGCGCCGCAGGATGACGTTGACGCGGGCGACCAGCTCGCGCGGGCTGAATGGTTTCGTTACATAGTCGTCGCCGCCCATTTCGAGCCCGAGGATGCGGTCGATCTCCTCGTCGCGCGCGGACAGGAACAGCACCGGCACATCGGATGCGTGCCGCAGTCGCCGGCAGACCTCCAGCCCGTCCATCTCCGGCATGCCGATGTCGAGCACGACAAGATCCGGCGCCCGGCGGCCGATCGCTTGCAGGGCGGCGGCACCGTCGGCCACCCCTGTCGTTTTCATGCCGGCCTTTTCCAGCGCAAAGCAGATCACCTCGCGGATGTGCGGGTCATCGTCGGCGACGAGGATGTGATGCGGCATGGATCAGCGGCCCGGCATGGAAAGTTCGATTGCGGAGGGAATCACGAACGGCCCCTTGGTGTCGAGATATCGAAGCAGCCGCCAGTCGCGAAAGCTCCAGGCCCGCCAGTTCTGCTGGATAGTTCGATACCAGATTTCATCGCTGCCGCGCACGCCAGCCAGTTCGCGGACAGTGCCGGCGGCCGCCGTCTTGCCCTGCTGCTCGAGGAACCGATCGAGTGCGGGAAACGCGCCCGGACCGAGCGAGTGAAGATACCAGGCGTCTAGGGGAATGCCCTGGCCGGTCATTTCGAGGGAATGGTCGACATTGTAGTTGGCGATCGTCGCTGCAAAATTGATGAAACAGCCGGCATAAAGCGCCAGAGATAACGTCAGAAGATTGGCGGACAGCAGCCATTCGTTGGATTTTCCCAGTGCGATGCGGGCGATGATCAGGGCAAGCCCCGATGCGACCAGCCCCATCCAGACGAAGGCGGCGACGCGCCAGTAGGTCAATGCATAGATGCCGACATAGAGGTCGAGCCGCAGGATCGACGAAATGACCAGCATGATGTTCTGCGCCACCCAGGCATAGACCAGCCGGCGGATGAGCGGATCGGCCGATGTCTCGCTGCCTGGCCGCAGCGCTGCCAGCACGAAGCCGGCGGCAAGCAGCGCAGTGACCATCAAGGGATAGGCGCCACGATGCGCGTAGGCCGCGTAGCTCAGCCCGTCGGGAAGGGCCGCCCCGCCCCACAGATAGGTGGCGTCGAGCGCCGTCTGCAGCGCAAACAGGACGTTGAAGACGATCAGGGCGCGCAGGATGGCGGCCTTGCCGAACAGGATGTCTTCGATGGTGGTGACGGTTTTGTCGGCTTGAGCGCTGACGGCCGGCGCCGCGTGCGGGATGCGACGAACCAGGCGCGGCAGGCGCGGCCGCAGAAAAGCCCAGACAGCAGCTAGCACGAACAGCCAGAAGGCAATCCGCGCCAGTTGGATAAGATCGAGCAGCCTCACGAGGTCGATCAGCGACAGCCAGTAGTCGATCACCGGATTGGCGGCGCCGAACAGCGCCAGGAAGACCGCACCCAGCGTCAGCGGCATCACCCAGACGGCGATCGCCGCCAGCCGGATGCGCCGTCGGCCGAACCGGCGCGCCGTCTTGCGCCAGCGGATGAAATCGTTGGCGAAGCGGAACGGCGCCGCCAGCCCGAACAGCGCGATCTGGCCGGCAATACGCGCGATGCTGTGCCGCAGCCGCCCGCTCAGCGAAAGCGCAAAGACGGTCAGCGCCGCCAGCGCGATCGAGACCGACAAGGCACTGATGTTCTCGGCGAGCGGCAGCAGCGCGACAAGCAGGGCGGCGGGCTTGAGCCAGACCCTGCCGTCGCTGAAGGCTGCGGGATGCACGGCGACCACCGCGGCGGCAATCAGGGTGGCAAACAGGAAAACCGTGATGCCGGCGGGTTGGCCATAAAAGAGAGAATCCGCAAGTGCTGCCAGCAGGATGGCGACCCCGAAGCGGGTGCAATAGCCTGGCGCGGCGGTGAAGAAGGATATCATGACCTGGCCTTCCTGATGGCGTCCGGCCGGATTGCCGGCGGGGTTCTGCGGACAAAGGGAATGAGGATCGCCGTGGCGTTCGCGCGCGGCGATCGGCCAGCCACCAGCCTTCGCTGCGCAGCCGGTGAGGCAGGAACCAATAGGGTTTTGCTCGCTTTTGCATGCCGCCTGTTTGTCAGGCCGACGGGGAAAGGGTGGGGCGGATGCGAGGAGGTTTTCCGCAGGCATGTGCAGTTTTCGTGCAGGGTCGGGACGCCGAGCGTCTACCTCCCCCTTGTGGGGAGGTCGGACCGCAGGTCCGGGTGGGGGTCCGGCGCCGCGCCCCCCCCCCCCCGCCGGCCCCCCCCCCCCCCCCGCCCGTTGGGGGGGGGGGGGCCCGGCGGGGGGGGGGGGGGGCCCGGCGCCGCACCCCCACCCCGCTGCTTCGCAGCGACCCTCCCCACAAGGGGGAGGGTCGGCGCACAGCCCTGCGCGCTTGCCTCCAACAACCGCAGGCGGCATAGATCACCCATGGAAACCTATCGCCCGCGCCGCTCCGTGCTCTACATCCCGGCCTCCAACGACAAGGCCTTGGCCAAGATCGCGCAGCTTGCCTGCGACGCAATCATCATCGACCTGGAAGACGCCGTCGCTCCGGCCGACAAGATCACTGCCCGCGAAAAACTGGCCAGCATTTTCGCCGGCCATCCCGTTGCCAGCCATATTGGCAGACGCTGCGAGATGATCGTGCGCATCAATGCGATATCAAGCGAATGGGGCGCCGACGACCTGCTGGCTGCCGCAAGCTGTGAGCCCGACGGCATCCTTCTGCCCAAGGTCGACACGCCGCGCGACCTGCTCGAGGCCGGCGATGTGCTTGACGACAATTTTGTCCCCGATAGCGTGAAACTATGGGCGATGATCGAGACGCCCAAGGCGCTGCTCAACATCGGCGCCATCGCCGAGCTTGGCCGTGATCCGGCCTCGCGGCTAAATTGTTTCGTTGCCGGAACGAATGATCTGGTCAAGGAGACCGGCATTCTGGCAACGCCTGATCGACGCTACCTCGTGCCATGGCTGATGCAGATGGTGCTGGCCGCGCGCGCCGGCGGCATCGACATGCTCGACGGCGTCTCCAACGATTTTCGTGACCTCGACGCTTTCACACATGAATGCGCGGAAGCCGCAGCCATGGGGTTCGACGGCAAGAGCCTTATCCACCCGGCCCAGATCGAAGCCGCGAACCGAGCCTTTGCGCCGTCCATGGAAGCGGTGGCCGAGGCGCGCTCGGTGAAGGAAGCCTTCGCGCTGCCGGAAAATGCCGGCAAGGGCGTGATCGCGCTGAACGGCAGGATGGTCGAGCGGCTGCACTTGGCGCAGGCCGAAAAACTGCTGGCGAAGGCAGCCGCCATCGGGTCATAAATGCTCGATGGATGCGGGCGAGCTATAGCTACTCACGACAGGAATTGAACAATGAAACTCTACCGCTTTCTGTCCGCTCCGGACGATGCCAGCTTCTGCCACAAGGTGACGGCGGCGCTGAACAAGGGCTGGCACCTGTTCGGCTCGCCGACCTATGCCTACGACAAGAAGGCCAAAGCGATGCGTTGCGGCCAGGCCGTGGTCAAGGATATAGACGGCCAGGAATACGGACCCGATACGAAGCTCAGCGACTGGTAGGCTCCGCTCGCATCCACAGCCAGCCGGCCAGCCAGGCGATGGCTGCCGCAAGCGTCACCAGGCCCAGGTCAAGAGCCCACTCCGGCACGAACGCACGGAGCGCGATAGGCACCGCGCCAATGAAATAGAGGGCGAGTGGAATGCGCGGAACGCCTCTTGCAACGACAAGAGAGATTACAAACGCAAGTGTCCCAAGCAGAAAAAGGAACGAACTGACGACCAAAGCCAGTCCGAGAGGGCCGGCGCGCAGCTCGATGATGGTTGTCAGCGGAAGTTTCGAAAATACGAGATTGATCACCACTTCCACACCGACCAAACTTGCCAGTGCAACGAAGTTGATGACAAACGCGATGGTGCCGAACAGGCCCGCGCGCCGGCCAAACGCAAGAAACAGGCCGACGACAAGACCAAGCGCCAATATCTCGGCGACTGGCGCGAGAAGTTGTGTCAGATCGGTGGTCGCGATGAGCGCGCTGCGTTTGGCCGCGTTAACCACAAGAATAAGCGCGCTTCCCACCCCGGCGACGGCGGCAAGCCGATAAAGCGTGACGCTGGGCACAGCCGCGCTCGACTGGACAGTCGTGAGATTCTCCTTGTGCTGAGGTTCTTCGGCTGGACTCCTCAGCGAAATCAACGATTGCGGACGGCGGGGTTCGGCGGTTCTGGCAGACATGTTCGTCTCCTCATTCAGAGAAAACGGGGAGCCCGCGAAGACCGCAGGCCTGTTCCGGTCCCATCTGTAATCACTGATTACATTCTGTTACCTGCATTGTAAACAGTGATTACATAAATCGCGGATCGTGCTACGGACGCCTGAAGCAGCTCTACGGAACGAAAGAAAAGAGATGGCAAAAGCCAAGACACCTCACCGCACCGGCTACCACCATGGCAATTTGCGGGACACGTTGATCGATGCTGCAATTCAACTTGTCGAGGAAGGCGGCCCCGACAATGTGAGCGTGCGCGAAGCCGCAAAGCGGGCCGGCGTTTCCCCCGGCGCTCCCTTCCGGCATTTTCAGTCGAAAGCAGCGCTGCTGACCGCGGTCGCCGAACAGGCCATGAACCGGCTGACAGAGGCTGTTGCCAATGCACTTTCAGAAGTCGACAGCGCGGATCCCATCGTGGCCTTCGAAGCAATCGGACAAGGCTATCTGGAATGGGCGATCGCCAATCCCACGCATTTCCAGATCATCAGTTCCCGAACGCTGATTGATTTCGACGCGTCGGACAGTCTTCGCGGTCAGAATGAGGCCATTCGCCGGAAGATGATCGACCTGCTGACCCAGGCGCAACACCAGGGTCGGCTGGCTGCGAACACGGACTTCGATCATCTGGTTCTTGCCGCTCGTGCCTTTGTCTATGGGTTGGCACGAATGGTGGTTGATGGTCATTTTCCGGAGTGGCATCCGTCCGAGCCGCCATCGCTCGCCGTGCGCAAGGCGCTGCATCTTTTCATCAGCGGGATGACCAACCTATCCGAAGCGAGATCCCAAGAACCCTTGCCGCCGCTGAGTTCTGGACCGACTGGATAGGAATGGACAATTCACGTGACGCAGGAAGCAGTTACTCCGCCGCCTCTTCGATCTTCTCCATATCATCGTCCGACAGCCCGAAATGGTGGCCGATCTCGTGGATCAGCACGTGGGTGACGATGTCGCCCAGCGTCTCTTCGTTTTCGGACCAGTAATCGAGGATGGCGCGGCGGTAGAGCGTGATGCGGTTCGGGCCTTCGCCGGTCTGCGGGTTCCAGCGCTCGGCGATGCCTCGCCCCTCGAACAGGCCGAGCAGGTCGAACGGCGTTTCCAGCGACAGATCGTCCATGATCTCGTCGGTCGGGAATTCGGCGATCTGGATGACGATCTCGCCGGTCAGCTTGCGGAAATCTTCCGGCAGATGCGCGTACGCCTCCAGCGCCAGGAACTCCATTTCGTCCATCGAGGGCGAGAGTTCGTCGTGCCAGGTGCGGGTCTTGTAGATGCGGGCCATGCTTTGTCCTTTGATCCCGGCATATAGGCTTTCGCACCGGAATCGGCAAATGACACGGGCCGATGCGCCTGCGCCATCCGCGCGGAGAGGAATAAATTCCCTATGTGTCTGCTTGACTCTTGGGATGCGCTCTGGAATCTATAGGGAACATAACAGGAACAATGTGAGTGGAAGCTGACCGTCATGGCGATGACCGCCGTGGCGCGGGAGACTGTTTTTGCCCTGCGCCGCCAGATCGCGAAAATCGAGGGAACGCTGCCCGAGCGCTTGGCTGCGCCGGCCGCCGCGCCCTTTGATGCCGACGTCAACACCGATCTCACAATCGTCCGGCGTGGCATTGCCGCGGCGTTGCCGGATGCGTTCCTGCCTATTGGCGTCGAGCGCCTCGACGCCGCCCTGAGCGGCGGCCTGCCGAAGGCCGCCCTGAGCGAAATCCATGGCACGCAAACCCGCGATGCCGGGGCCGTCGCCGGCTTCGCTTTGTCGCTCACAAGCCTGATCCTCAAGCAAACGCCGGGGCTGCCGGTGCTGTGGATCGGCACATCGGAGATCTTTCGCGAGGCCGGCTTTCCCTATGCCAGGGGGCTTCACGCCTCGTTCGGCATCGAGCCGGAGCAATTGCTGTTTTCCGAGGCACCGAGACTTGTCGATGCGCTGTGGGTCGCCGAGGAGGCGGCCCGGATGACGGCGCTCGCCGCGGTCATCCTCGAAATTCGCGGCAATCCGCAGCGGCTTGACCTGACCGCGACACGCCGGCTGCATGCAAGGGCGCAAGCGGCCGGCCGCCCGGTGTTCCTGCTGCGGCAGGCGGCCGAGCCCGAACCGACGGCGGCACCCGTCCGCCTCATCGTCACGTCGGCACCGGCGGTGCCGCGCGACACCATCGCCGGGCCGCTGGCCGGCTCGATCGGCCGCCCGGCCTTCACCCTCACCATCGGCAAGAGCCGCACGGCCCTGCCTGGACAATTCACACTGGAGTGGAATCCCGATGAATGCGCATTCGACGAAAGAGCGGGCGACGAAAGAGCGGGCGACGAAGGAGCAGGTGGGGGAAGAAACCGGCCAAAGAATCCTGTCCCTGTGGTTTCCCTATCTGGCGGCGGAAAGGGTCCTGCGCCAGCGTCTGGGGCGGTCCTGGCGTTCCCGGCCGTCGGATCACCCATCTCACCCGCCGCTCGTGATCAGCCATCGAGACCGCAACGCGCAGCGCATCTCGGCCCTCGACGAGCGGGCTGAGGCCCTGCACCTGAAGCGCGACATGGGCATCGCCGATGCGCGCGCCATGCATCCGTCGATCGACATCGTCGAGGCCGATCCGGAAGCCGACCGCCGCCTGCTCGAAGGCCTTGCCGACTGGTGCGACCGCTACACCCCGCTGGTGGCGCTGGATGGCGCGGACGGCCTGTTTCTCGACGTCACCGGCTGCACCCATCTGTTCGGCGGCGAACGTGCCATGCTGGACGACATCCTGTCGCGCTTCTTCCATCAGGGTTTCGATGTCCGTGCCGGGCTTGCCGCGACGCCGGGCGCGGCCTGGGCGGCGGCACGGTTTTGCGGCGACCGCATCGTTGTGCCAGGCGAGGAGGAAGCGCTGCTGGCACCCCTGCCGCTGGCCGCGCTGCGCATCGAACCGGCGACCCGCACCAGCCTGGAAAGCGTCGGCCTGCGCACGGCGGGCGCCGTCATGGCGGCACCGCGCGCGCCGCTCGCCCGCCGCTTTGGCACCTTGCTGCTCCTGCGCCTCGATCAGGCGCTTGGCCGCCTCGACGAGGCAGTCTCGCCGCGCCTTCCCGTCGCGCCGCTTTCGGTCGAACGCCACCTCGCCGAACCCATCACCCTGACCGAGGACATCGAACGGCTGGTGGGCATGCTGGCGGCGACCTTGAAAACCGATCTCGAGCGCCGCGGCGAGGGTGCCAGGACACTGGCGCTGCTGCTCTTTCGCGTCGACGGCGCCGTCAGCCGCATCGCCCTCGGCACCTCGCGGCCGATGCGCGAACCCATGCTGATCCAGAAACTGTTCCATGAAAGGTTGGCCGCGCTCGAACAGGATATCGATGCCGGCTATGGTTTCGATCTGGTGCGGCTCTCGGTGTTGGCGGCAGCCACCTTCGGCATGCAGCAGGCCGATCTGACTGGCGAAACGACCGACGACGGTGCCGATATCGCGCTGTTCGCCGACCGCATCCGCGCCCGGCTCGGCGAGGGGGCGGTTCTCCGGCCGGTCGCGGTCGAAAGCCATCTGCCGGAGCGTGCCGTCGCCACGATCCCCTTCACCGAAGCGCCGCGCCGGACCACGCCGCCGAAGAAGCCGGACAGGCTGCAGGCACCAAAAACCATTTTTCCGCCGGAACGGCCGATCCGGCTGTTCCGCTCGCCCGAACCCATCGATGTGCCGGCCACTGAAATGCCGGAAGGACCACCGCTGAACTTCCGCTGGCGGCGCGCGCTCTACCGGGTCACGCGCGCCGAAGGGCCGGAACGCATCGCCGCCGAATGGTGGCGCGAGGCAGCGAGCGATCCGATCACGTCAACCCGTGACTATTTCCGTATCGAGGACGCCGATGGTCGCCGCTATTGGCTTTACCGGCAAGGTCTTTACGGCAACACGCAGGTGCCGCCGCGCTGGTTCATGCATGGTGTCTTCGCATGAACGCGCTGACCGTCATTCCCTTTGCCGAGTTCGGCATCCAGTCGAATTTCTCCTTCCTGCGCGGCGCCTCCAAGCCGGAGGAGCTGGTGGTCGCGGCCAAGCTCCTGGGCTTCTCGGCGATCGGGCTTGCCGACCGCAACACGGTGGCCGGCGTGGTGCGCGCCTGGCAGCAGGCCAAGGTCGAGACACTCTCCTATCATCCCGGCTGCCGGCTGGTTTTTGGCGACGGCACGCCGGACATCCTCGCCTATCCCCAGGACCGCAAGGGCTGGGGGCATCTGTGCCGCATGCTCACCCAGGCCAATCTGCGCGACGAGAACGAAAAGGGCGCCACCCTTCTCCAGCGCAGCGACCTGCTCGAATGGGGGGATCTGATGTCGCTGGCAGTCCTGCCCGATCTGTCGGCGGGGGCGCAGGACGGTCTCGCCTTGCTTCGGCTGCTCAAGGATCGTTTCGGCAGAAATCTCCGTCTGGCCGTTTCGCCCGACTACGCCGGCAATGACCGTTTCCGCATCGAGCAGGCCGCGGCTCTTGCCGAGAGCGTCGGTATTCCGCTGATGGCGACCAACGACGTTCTCTATCACACCGCCGAACGGCGCCCGCTGCAGGACGTGCTGACCGCGATCCGCCTCAACACCCCCGTCGCCGAGGTCGGGCTGCAACTCACCGCCAATGCTGAGCGCCATCTGAAGCCACCGATGGAGATGGCGCGCCTGTTCCGCAGGCATCCGCAAGCATTGGCCGAGACCTTGCGGTTTGCGGAAAGCCTGGGTTTTTCCCTTGAGGAGCTGAAGCACAACTATCCAGAGGAGACGACTGAGGCAGGCGTCGACCCTCAGACGGAACTGGAGAGATTGACTTGGGAGGGCGCCAGGAAACGTTACCCCGAGGGCATCCCTGACAAAGTGGAAGGACTCATCCGGCACGAACTCGAAATTGTCGGTCAGAAGAAATACGCCCGTTATTTTCTCACCGTTCGCGACATCGTTCGGTTCGCGCGTTCGGAAGAGGTCGGCATTCTGTGTCAGGGTCGCGGCTCCGCCGCAAACTCCGTCATCTGCTATTGTCTGGAGATTACGGAGGTAGATCCTGGCCTTCTGGACGTTCTTTTCGAGCGCTTTGTTTCGACGGAGCGCGACGAACCTCCAGACATCGATGTCGACTTCGAACATGAGAGGCGTGATGAGGTCATCGCCTATATCTACAATAAATACAGCGCCAAACGCACAGCCTTGGCCGCAGCCGTCATCAGCTATCGCGGCCGTTCGGCGCTACGCGAAGTGGCTAAGGCAATGGGCCTGTCGGAAGATGTCAGAAGCGCTTTGGCGAGCACGATCTGGGGTTGGTCGACCTCCGAACTTGGCGAGAAGGAGGCTCACGCTGGCGGCATCAACCGCACCGACCCGCTGGCAAAACTGGTGATCGAACGCTCCAACGATATCATGGGCTTTCCCCGTCATCTGTCGCAACATGTCGGCGGCTTCGTCATCACCAAAGACCGGCTCGATGAGATCGTGCCCATCGTCAAGACGGCGATGGACGAACGCAAGATGGTCGAATGGGATAAGGATGACCTGGATAATGTCGGCATCCTCAAAGTCGATGTGCTGGCGCTTGGCATGCTGTCTTGCCTGAGGCGTGCTTTCGATCTGCTGGAAACCCACTACGGAGTAAGGGACAAGTATGACCGGCGGCTGACCCTTGCGACAATTCCGCAAAAGGATAGCCGCGTTTACGACATGATCTGCCGTGCCGACACATTGGGCGTCTTTCAGATTGAATCGCGTGCCCAGATGTCGATGCTGCCGCGTCTCAGGCCCCGCACATTCTATGATCTGGTCATCGAAGTGGCGATCGTGCGACCCGGTCCTATCCAGGGCGATATGGTGCACCCCTACCTTCGTCGACGGCAGGGAAAGGAGAAGGTCGAGTATCCGAGCAAGGAACTTCAAGCCATTCTGGAGCGAACTCTCGGTGTGCCGTTGTTTCAAGAGCAGGCAATGAAGATCGCGATCGATGCCGGGGGCTTCTCGCCTGGTGAGGCGGATAAGCTAAGACGCGCTATGGCCACCTTTAAGCGCAGTGGCATGATCAAAAACTATGAAACGCTGATGGTCGAAGGGATGGTCAAGAAAGGCTATCAACGAGACTTCGCCGAGCGCTGTTTCAAGCAGATCGAGGGCTTTGGCGAATATGGCTTTCCCGAAAGCCATGCCGCTTCCTTCGCCCTGCTCGTCTATGCCTCCTGCTGGTTCAAGACCTTCTATCCCGACGTGTTCTGCGCCGCGATCCTGAATTCACAGCCGATGGGGTTTTACCAGCCGGCCCAGCTCGTGCGCGACGCAAGCGACCATGGCGTCGACATCCGCGACATCGACGTCAATTTCTCGGTCTGGGACTGCACGCTGGAGAAAGCGCCTTTCGATCCGACCCGTATCCTCCCGCGCCATGCCGAGATGCGCGGCGTCATCGAGACGAAGCATGCCGTCCGGCTCGGCTTCCGCCAGATCAAGGGCCTGTCGAAGGAGCGCATGGCGGCCTTCGTCGAACGGCGCGGCTCAGGCTACGGATCCGTCCGGGATGTCTGGCTGCGCTCCGGCCTCGATGTCGGCGAGATCGAGCGGCTGGCGCAGGCCGATGCCTTCCGCTCGCTCGGCTTTGATCGTCGCGAAGCGTTGTGGGCGGTGCGCGCGCTCGACGGCAAGAGCGCCGCCGAAAGGCTGCCGCTGTTCGACCAGCCGGCGCTTCGCCTGCGCGAGCTGGAGCCCGAGACGAAGCTGCCGAAAATGCCGCTCGGCGAGCATGTCATCCATGATTACCGCGCGCTCGGCCTGTCGCTGAAGGCGCATCCGGTCGCCTTCCTGCGCGAGCGGCTCGACCGCGCCGGCGTCATCCCCAATGCGAACCTGCCTTCCGTGCGTGACGGCAGGCGCGTCTCCGTCGCCGGCCTCGTGCTGGTGCGGCAGCGCCCCGGCAAGGGCAATGCGATCTTCCTGACACTGGAGGACGACAAGGCGGTGGCCAACGTCATCTTCTGGCAAAGAACCTTCGACCGTTACCGACCCATCGTCATGGGCGCCCGGTTCGTCAAGGTCACCGGAAAATTGCAGTCGGAATCGGGCGTGGTCCACATCGTCGCCGAGAGGATCGAGGATCTGACGCCCTGGCTGACCGTGCTTCTGGAGAAGGTCAGCGAAGCCGCACCAGCGGCTCCTCCGGGAGACCTCGCCAAGGAGCGTTCGGATCACTCCAGCCCCGCCGAACAAAGCGCACCGATCCGGCAGGATCTCGCAACGCTGTCGGAAGAAGCGGAAAGGGTCATGCCCAAGGGGCGGAATTTTCAGTAGTGTCAAAAACTTCGATGGCAGCGGGACAGCACCCCCCTCTGGCCTACCGGCCATCTCCCCCGCAAGGGGGGAGATTGGATGTAGTCTCGGCTTTCGCTAATCTCCACGGTTGCTGGAATGTGCGAAAGCGCCAAAGCTGCCAATCTCCCTCCTTGCGGGGGAGATGGCCGGTAGGCCAGAGGGGGGTGCTGTCCCGCCCACCTCGCCAGCCTGTGGTGCAAGAACTCAGCCCGGCCCACCCAAGCGTGGCGGCGGCGGGGCGAGCACGTCCTCCACCGAAAGCGTCCGCGCCTCGGAGGGCAGCATGATCGGGATGCCGTCACGCACCGGATAGGCAATCTTGGCGACCCTGGAAATCAGTTCGCCGCGCTCTGGATCCCAGGCCAGCGGCCCCTTGGTCAGCGGGCAGGCCAGCAGCTCCAGCAGCTTGGGGTCGACCTTCCTCTCGTCACGTCCGTCCGCCATCGCGCCCTCTTACTGCAAACTCGAGCCAAAATCCTCATTCTCGCGCGCCAGCGCCATTTCGGTGATGGCGATCAGCGTCTCCGCCCGGGTCTTCAGGTCGGCTGCTTCGAGCAGCGCCTGTTTCTCGGCCGGCCCGTAGGGCGCCATCATCGACAGCGCATTGACCAGCATGGCATTTTCGGCGCGGCTGACGCTTTCCCAGTCGGCCTCCAAATCGTTGGCCTGCAGATAGGCGCGAAACGCCTTGAGCAGCGATGGCCGGTCGATCTCGTTGTCCGCCTGATCCTCGTCGAGATCGGCAAGGAAAGGCGCGGGCTTGCACTGGCGAAACGGCGTCTTGACGGTCAATTCGTGGGCGATGCGGAACCGGCACACGCCCTGCAGCGAAATCAGGTAGCGGCCGTCGCCACTCTCGGAAAAGGCGATGATGCGCCCGGCGCAACCGACATTGCAGAGTTCCGGCTCGCCATCGCCGCGCAAGGCGCCGTCGAGACTGGGCTGGATGACGCCGATGAGCCGCGAACCGGCAATCGCCTCGTCCACCATCTGCAGATAGCGCGGCTCGAAGATGTTGAGCGGCATGCGCCCTCCCGGCAGCAAAAGCGCACCCTCGAGCGGAAAGATCGGGATCGTCGACGGCAAATCCTTGGCGAGCCGGTAATGCGCGTTTCCCGCTTGCACCATATTCCTCCGATCGCTTCACCAGAAGCGCGTCATGGCAGTTCTAATCTGGCGCAGTCATGGCCGACGCCAAGCCCGTGCGGCAAAACAACCGGCAAACGGCTCAGGAAAACAGCAATGCCGACAATTTGCGGCGCGCGGCAAGCGTTGCCTCGTCGGTCATGCCCCATGCCTCGAACAGCTGCAGCAATTGCGTCCTGGCGCCATCCTCGTTCCAGCTTCGGTCGGCCTTGATGATGGCCAGCAGATTGTCTGCGGCCGCGGTGCGGTCGCCGTTGGCGTTCTGGATCATGGCCAGATCGAAGCGCGCCTGGTGATCCCCAGGATTTTCCGCCAGCCGGCGCTCGAACTCGGCTGGATTGCCGAGAGCTGCCGCCTGCGCCGCAACCGCCATCCTGGCCCGTAGGGCTGCCAGTGGCGGCGCATCCTTCTTGGCCTCCGGGGCTGTTGCCAAAAGCGCCTCGGCGCCTTCCGTGTCGCCGGCGTCGAACAACAGTTCGCCCAGTCCGGCGATCGCCTCGATCGTCTCCGGCGCCTGCGCCAGGATGGCGTCATAAATGTCGGCCGCGGTCTGCATGTCGCCGGCCTCGCGCGCTTCGGTCGCCGCTGCCAAGGCTTCCGCCACCGGCGGCGCGCCGTTGCCCTTGCCGCCGACCTTGGTGATGAATTCGTTGATCTGGCTCTCCGGGATGGCGCCCATGAAGCCATCGACCGGCTGGCCGTCCTTGAAGGCGATGACCGCCGGGATAGACTGGATGCCGAGCTGGCCGGCGATCGAGGGATGGTCGTCGATGTTCATCTTGACCAGCTTGACCCTGCCGCCGGCGGCCTTGACCGCCTTCTCCAACTGCGGCGTCAGCTGCTTGCAAGGCCCGCACCAGGGCGCCCAGAAATCGACCAGCACCGGCTGGCGGCGCGATTCCTGGATGACATCGGCGGCAAAGGCAGCCGTCGTCGTGTCCTTGATCACATCGGCGGGAGCGGCGGGCGCATCGCCAAGCGCGACTTTCGCCGGCGCCGGCGCCGCTCCACCATACTGCACCGAGGTGGTGTACTGGCCGCCATTACCGCCAAAGGAGCCGCCGAACGGATTGTTGTCGCTCATCTCTTTGCCCTTCCGTGGCGCCGCCGGCCGGCGGCCAGGCGCCCTATGCTTCAGACCATCTGACTCAAGCCATCCATGTGGCGATCACACGGAGACTTTCAAGATAGCAGCATCGTGCCCGGTTGCCTCGACGAATCTGATCAGGTCCCGCGCCGCGATCGATGTCGTCGCCTCATTGGTCAGCGGATGCCCATTGATCACCGCATGCTCCATCAAATCCTTGTCGAGCACGAGCTTGACCCTGTTTGCCGTGTCGTTGATGACGCCAAAGACCGTCACGGCGCCCGGTGTGACGCCGAGCAGCTCCATCAGCATCTCCGGCTTGCCGAAGGAGACCCGGCTGGCGGCGCCGATCACCTGGTGGATCTGCTTCAGGTCGACGACCGCGTCCTCGCCGACGGTGACCAGGAAGAAATTATCCTTCTTGTCCTTCAGGAACAGGTTCTTCGTGTGCCCGCCGGCGATTTCGCCGCGCAACGCCTGCGAATCCGCGACCGTGTAGAGCGGCGGATGGCGCTTCGTCGACGCGGCAATGCCGAGTTCGGCGAGAAAGGCCATCAAATCGGCTTCGGTCTTCGGCATCGGTTTCGTTCCGTTTCTCAAGCCAGCCGTTTACGGCCAATGGGGCAGCCGACACAAGACCGTCATGCGACATCATGGTGAGCGGCACCGCCCTTCGCGCTGGCGCCCCGCCGCCCGCCACTCACGCGCCCGCCGGCGGCTTGCCGGCCCCGCGCGGCGTGTCACAAAAAGCCTGTGATTTCCCTGTTGCAATCGCCGCGCTCTTCAGCCATATAGGCCCGGCTTGCGGCCAAGACGCCGTGCGAGCGGGTGTAGCTCAGGGGTAGAGCACAACCTTGCCAAGGTTGGGGTCGAGCGTTCGAATCGCTTCACCCGCTCCAGTTTCCTCCAGGGGACTAAGCATCGAAAAGCCGCGGAACTCCGCGGCTTTTTCGTTTTTGGGCTTGCCTGGCTAAGAGTTTCGGCGGAATTCCCCAGGAGTCACATAAAATTACAGCGAGGAACGGTTCCCGCCTCGCCTCGTTAGCGCTCCATCAACGCAACGATGGAGAAAGCCATGCAGGACATTTCCGGCAAGCACGTCGCTATCCTGGCGACGAACGGGTTCGAGCAATCCGAACTTGAGGTGCCGCTGAAGAAGCTGCGCGAGGCGGGCGCCAAGGTCGATGTCGTGTCGCTCGCAAGCGGCAAGATCAGAGGCTGGGATCTCAAGGACTGGGGCCGAGAAGTTCCCGTCGACAAGACTTTGGATGAGGCGCGAGCGGACGCCTATGACGCGATCGTCCTGCCCGGCGGGGTCATCAATCCCGATCTGCTGCGTGTCGAGCGAAAGGCCCTGGGCTTCATCGAATCGTTCTGGTCGGCCAAGAAGGTCGTCGGCGCGATCTGTCATGCGCCCTGGCTTCTCGTCGAGACAGGCATCGTAAGGGGTCGCCGGGTCACGTCTTACAAATCGATCAAGACCGATGTGATCAACGCCGGCGGTCTGTGGGAGGACAGCAAGGTCGTTACCGACCAGGGACTTGTCACCAGCCGCAACCCCGGCGATCTCGAGGCGTTCTGCGACAAGCTCGCCGAGGAGATCAGCGAAGGGCGGCACGACAGAAGGGTTGCTGCCTAGCCGGCTTGTCCGCCCGGACGCATCGATTGGAAGGTTACGCCGGGAAAACCGCAACGTTTTCCTCAGGCGCTCTTCGCCCCAGCCGCCTTCCGCAGCGACGCCTGATGCACCAGCGAGGTCCAGCTGTTGGTCGAGGCGAGGTGGCAATAGAGCAGGCCGAGCGCGCCGGATTTGCGCAGGTCGAGAAACGCCTCGTCGCTCAATCTGTTGAAGGCCGGCTCGTCGATCACCTGGAAATCGGTGAGGTTGAGCACCTCGCCGCCTTCCAGCGTCACCTTGCTCTGGCGCGGTGAAAACAGGCCGTGCGCATCGATCTTTTCGACCATCTCGCGGGTGGCTCTGAAGTCGATCTGGAACTGGTTGCAGAAGGCGAGCGCCTGTTTGGTCGCTTCGTTCGGCTCGTTGCCGGTGAAAAACGGCAGGATCTTGTCATCGCGGGACGGCGCCAGCAACTGGTCGACGACCCGGTCGCTGGCCCGTTCGACGCACAGCGTCAGCCGGCCGGCCGATGTCGGGTCTTCGGCCAGGATGAAGGGATAGCGCCGGACATAGGCGGGGATGTAGTGCGGCCCGGTCCATTTGCCGTCGGCATCGACGAACAGGTTCTCGTTCTGGCGCACGCCGGTGATGATCACCGGCGACTTGGCCGGGCCGATA
Organism: Mesorhizobium sp. M1342; assembly: GCF_040317955.1. Taxonomy (NCBI): domain Bacteria; kingdom Pseudomonadati; phylum Pseudomonadota; class Alphaproteobacteria; order Hyphomicrobiales; family Phyllobacteriaceae; genus Mesorhizobium; species Mesorhizobium sp. M1342. The sequence goes on from NZ_JAMYLI010000035.1 coordinate 19,479, forward strand.
AAGACGATCGGGTAGGATCGCATCGCCGCCGGCATTTCCGACGCGACCACCGGAATGGCGTGCGCGGAGCGGGCGAAGCCGAAGTCGCTGCGCGCGGTCAGGCCTAGCGAGCCGTGCCGCGCCGGATTGAGCGCCTCGGGCCTCGAATAGAACAGCGGCAACGCATCGCCCGTCCCGTTCGTCTTTGCATCCGCCATCATCCGTCTCCCGCACGCCCATCAGGCTGCCATGGTCCCGAAGCCGGGATCTATGCTTGTTTGCGCTGATCTTGGGCCGAAAGGAATCCCGCGCAGGAACAAAGTACTACAGCGTCTCTTGCGCGCATAAAAGGACAGGCGGTGCTGTATTTTGGGATGCGGCGGTCGATTGTCTTGGGGAACACGACCGCCGGCCTGCCCGCCTCTGGACAGCTTGCGGCGAAGCGGCGACAGTGCCTCCGCTGGAGCAATTCCCGGAAAAGTGTGTAGTGGTTTCCCTTGCAATTGCGAAGAAACAAAAGCCGGATCAGCGATCCGAACGCTGAACCGCTCCAGCGGACAGATTAAGGAAACGGAATGGCGTCGGTGTCGGATTTCGAGCAGGGACAAACCTTCACCATAGAAGCCGGGGGCCGGCAGATCCCGCTCGAACTGAGCGCGGTCAAGCCCATCGCCGCCAGCCCGCGCCCGGGTGGCGGTTTCTCGCTGCTGTTCAAAGGCCCGCGCGAAATCGCATTGCCGCAGGCGACCTATTTTTTCACGGGGGAAAGCGGCAGCCACGAGATCTTCATCGTGCCGGTCGCCGCCGATGCGACGGGGCGGCTGTACGAGGCGGTGTTCAATTAGGACCCAGTTTTGGGCTGCATGCAGGCCTATCGCATCGTGACAGGGCCTAATGCGACAATCCTTGCCGCCGGCGCCGCCCCTCACTGTCCTGCCGGACATCTCTCCCCGTAAACGGGGCGAGAGTGGCTGGCTGCGACGCGGGCGCCTTTCTTGCAACGCTGGAGAGTGGTGAAATCCGCGGCGAAAGCGTCCCTCTCCCCGTCACTATACGGGGAGAGGATGCCGGCAGGCAGGTGAGGGGCAGCGCAAACGATGACCATAGACAATGATCGCATCTGCCAACAAATCGGTTCCGACGATCATAGATCGTCGCCCCCTGACGGCGCACAGGCCATCAGGTCATAAACGCCCTTGTCCTCGACGACCGCGAAGCCCAGCGCCAGGTAAAGCCGTCTCGCCGGATTGTTCTTCTCGACATGGATCGAGGCTGATTTGCCGGCTAACCATGCCTCGTCGATGAGGTCGCGCAGCAGTGCGGTGCCGTAGCCCTTGCGGCGATGCTCCGGCAGGAAAGCGATGTCGATGATGCGGTGCTGGCTCGGCCAGCGCTCGATGTAGAGGCGGCCGATGTCTTCGCTATCGCGTTCCACCACCAGCCAGTCGGCCTCGGGATAGTGTTTTCGGTAATGCGCGTGCTGGGCCTGGAACTGCATACCGAGGAATTCGGCCTTCTGCGCCTCGCTCCACGACGTCACCGCGAGTTCTTCGAAGCGGGTCGAGGCATAGAGCCGCGACAGGAACGGCAAATCCACTTCCGTCGCAGCGCGGAAGCCGAGCCCGGCCGTGTCAGACCGGGGCCAGACCGGACGGGCCTGCTTCGCTTGCGCCACGCTGGCGTAAATCAACCGTCAGACCGGCGGCGTCAGGTCGCGCACGACGACGATCTGCTTGAGATTGTTGTCGGTCAGCGACGTCCAGTTATACTCCCATTCGGAACTGTCGATGCCCATCTGGTTGATCGTCCACAGGCCGTTGGTGCCGTCCGGCATGAGCGCCAGGCTGAACAAAGCGAGCCGGCCGTCGGCATTGTAGTTGAGCGTCAGGCGCGTCGAGCGAAGGGATGCGCCGAAATCGCGCCACCCCGACCAGTTCTGGGTGTAGGCATCCCATTGCGCGTTGAATTGGAGGAAGTGCTGCTGGTCGGCGGCGACCAGCACGATATCGCCGTCGCCCTGGATGCCGGCGGCAAGCGCCAGGTTGGGCGCCCTGGAGTAGCCGGGTGTCGCCCACTGCGTCCACGTATCCGATCCGGCGGGCATCTGGCGCGTGTGCAGCACCTGGCCGTTCTGGGTCAGGGCGAACAGATTGGTGGCGCCCAGCGGGCCGACGACCGGCGCTATCTCGATGAAGCCACCTGTCTGGGTCGTGTCGATCTGCACCCAACCCGTCCAGTCGGCGGCCTTCAGGGCCTGCGCCTTCGCCTGCTGGCAGCGATAGAGATGCAGGTTCGAATTGATGCCGAACAGGGCGATGCGGCCGTCGCCCTGGCGTATCGCCGAAACCGTCACCAGCCCGCCGGGGATCTGGATCCAGTCGCTCCACGGTTTGGCCGGCGGCGTCAGCACGTCGACGGTGACGACGATCGGTGTCGTCGTGCCCGGCGGCGTGATGGTTTTCTGCACCTGCACGATCTGGTCCGGATTCTGGTAGATCCACCAGATGCGGCCCTGATTGTCAGTGACGAAGACCTCGATGCGGCCGTCGGCATCGCGCGCCATCGAAAGCTTCTGATAGGAGGTGGCGCCGGGCGGCGTGCCGATGCCCATCGGCGCGGTCCATTTCTCGACCGGGCCGATCTGGTTGGCGTCTTCGGTGATGAAGGACAGATTGGTGGTTCCCGATGGCTGCGCGACCACGGCGACACGGCCGTCCTTGGTGAGGCCCGCCGTCATGATCACCCAGGCGCCGGGCGCGATGAACGACCAGGCCGAAGGCCATGGCCCGTTCGGCGAAAGCTGCGCCTTCTGGATCAACTGCCCCTTGGCGGAATCGATCCCCACCACCATCAGCCGCGACAGTTCGAAAAACGACGTGCCGGCCGGCTTGTGCTGGTAGACGGGCGCGGGACCGGAGCGCACCGGACGCCCGCCATCCCTGGCCTTGGAAGCCGCCCTTGGCGCTGGCGTCTTCGCGGCGGGGGCTTTCGACTCTGATGCTGCTTTCTTGGCCATCGTATTGGTCCCTGCCCTGTTGGCTCGGAATTCAGGTTCTTGGTGGGAAGACGCCTTGCAGTGCGATGCAGAAATAGAGCGTCAGATAGGGCTGCAGATTGTTGTGTGGCAGGTCGCCGCCGGCGGGGGGGAGCGATTGAGGACTCATCTGCGTCAGGTTGGCCGCCGGGGTATAGATTGTTGCGTTGGTGGATTTGGCCAGGCTTCGCGTCGATGACGGCGCATTGAGCTCGCCCAGATCAATGTCATGGTCGCGCATTGCGTGAGTGTGGTTAGGAATTTCCGATTCGAGCAGGGTTACCGTTTCCGTACCGCCAGGCTCGCCAAGATCGTGCAGGGACAAGCCCGGCCCCTGACCCCAGAACATCGGCGCACGGCCTTGCAGATCGGGCAAAGCGAAATTGGACTTGCCGTCGCCGCCATAAGTGGTGCCTAGCAGCGAAAACAGCGCCGTGTTCTGCGACAGCGGCAGCAACTGCCCGTCGCACCACGCCCAGCCCCTGGGCGCGAAATTGAACGGAAAGATCCGGATTTCGGCGACGAACGGGTCAGCCATGATGTCCTCTCAGGTGGGCGACGGAAAGATGCCGAAAAGTGAAATGATAAAGCTGATGCAAAGATACGGCTGGAAATTGTTGTGCGGCTGGCTGCCGCCAACGGCTGTTACAGCCTGCTGGGCCATGTTGGTATCGGTCGTGTCCTGGATGTAGGGCAAGGCGCCACCGCCAATCTGTGCAACGACCTTCCCGCTGGGACTGGTATCTTGACCAATATTCAGGGACGCGACCATTGGATGGCTGTGTGAAGGAATCTGGGAAATTGTCATATTGACTTCCTCCACGCCTCCCGTCTCCGCGAGGATAAAGCCGTTGCCCTGATGGAGCGGAACACGGCCTTGCAGGTCGGGCAGCGCAAAGGTGCTCTCGCCATCGCCGCCATAGGTTGTGCCAATCAGCTGGAAAAGTGTCTCGTTCTCCGAGATCGGCAGCAATTGTCCCTCGCAGAACATCCAGCCGGCCGGCGCGAAGTTGCCGGCAAACATGCGTATCTCGCCAACGTAAGGCTGTGCCATGGTCGCGCCTCCTTAATTTGGCGAAGGAAAAATGCCCTGCAGGGCGATGCAGAAGCTCAGCGTCAGGAACGGCTGCATGTTGAGATGCGCCTGACTGCCGCCAATACTGGCAATTGTGCTCGGGCTCAGCGTCGTCACGTTCGCGAAGTCGCTATACAGCCGCCCCGGAACCACCCCCAAAACGTTCCCAACACCATCTTGGCTACTACCGGTGTTTGTGCTGGCCTGCGCAAAATGAACGTGTGTCGGCATTTCGGAAATCGACAGCGTGTGGTTTTGCTCGCCACCGCGCTCGCCAAGTGTGTGACTGCTTCCGACGTGGATTGGGATACGTCCCCGATAATCGGGCAGTGCGAAATTGACCTGGCCGTCACCGCCGAAAGTGGTTCCGAGCAGTGAGAATAACGCCTGGTTCTGGTTGATTGGCAAAAGCTGCCCGTTACAGAGTGCCCAACCCTTGGGCGGGAAGACAAATGACATAATCCTGATTTCCGATAGAAATGGCTCGGCCATGTCTCGCGCCCTCATAAGATATCAGTAGAATACACGGAACGACACAAAAGTCTACTTGGCTCTCTAACAAAATAGGTATACTTTATAAAATAATAGACAGTATTTAAATAACGAGAGGCGCAGGAAGACAGTACACATCCAAGGCTGTAGATCATCGCACCAAGATCACGGCACTGAACCGGCCGAGTGGTGGCCTTTCTACCTCATCAGCGTCGTCATCACGGGAACGGCGGCGTGGCGAGCCCGGTAAATCCGGTCGAGTCGGCCGTCGCAGTTGATGCAGAAACAACTGTATTGCGGCTGTTCAGATAGGCGATGGCGGCGGCCAGATCCGTGGGGGCCCCGGCATAGCCACTAAGGTTGATCGTCCCGTTGTTGCGTTGACGTACCCGGATGTCGCCGGCCGCCATGGTGCCGCCAAGCGAATGCGTGAAGGTGTTGGCCAGAGCGCCGGCGCCGCCTATGTTCAAATCGATGGATGAACCATCTCCCGTCGGCGACGTGATGCCCGACTGAACGAGAATGCCAGCGGCTGCATTTCCAACGCCATCCAGTTTGATGTCAATCGCGTTGCCGGTTATCTGGGCCAGGATGCTGCCCGCGCCGTCCTGTCCGGTCTGGACAAGGATGGCGCGTTGCGTACCGGCATAGTCGATGGTGTTGTTCTTGATTCCGACCCGCATGGCACCGCCGCCGGCATTGAATACCGCTATGCCGTCCGCTGTCAGCCCGTTTGCGACCGTGATGGTGTTGTTTTCAATTCGAGCGTCAAAAGTGAAGCCGTTGTCGAACGCCGAGCCGAGTAGGCTCACCACGACGAAGTCGCCCGTGGCCGTACTGCTCAGCGTGTTGCCGGTGGCGACGAGGCTCACATCGCTGTTGTCCCCGGCGCTGACGGACAGCTGATCGTTGTTGCTGCTCGACGTGCTGTTGATGACGTTCAGGTTCATCGTGGAGCTGTCGAACGCATCGGCGACGATTCCACCGCTGAAGTTGTTGCTCGAATTGGCACCCGAGAAGTTGATCGTGGCGTTCGACGTTCCACGGATGCCGAACAGATACCCGCTGCCAAGCACGGCGCCGGTCGAGCTGCCGCCTGAAATCGTCAGTGCGAGCGTGCCGGACTGGGTCTGCAGCTGGAAGTTGTCGTCGCCGCTGCCTGTGATCGTGGTGCTGGTGACCGCGCTGGTGCCGGACATGTTGTAGAAATGGATGCCGTCTTCGTCCGCGCCATTGCCCGCATTCGATATGCTGCTGTTGCTGAGCGTGAAGTTCGAAACAGTATTGCCGTTGATGCCTTGCTCGGCGCCGCCCGAAATGGCGATCCGGTCCAGCGTCGCCGTAGAGACGTTTTGAAGGTGGATGGCCGCGTTGGTCGCGAGGTTGTCACCGGTCGAAAGCCCTGAATTGTCGGCGTCGAGATCGGTGGTTCCGGCATTGGTGAAATTCATGTTCTTCAGCGTGATGTTGCTCGCGCTGATGAAACTGGCGCCGCGCCCGGTTGTGTTCTGAATGGTGCCGCCCGAGCCGGCGGTGGTGCCGACACCTGTCACGGTCAATCCACCCGAGCCCGTTGTGTTGAGCACGATGCCGTTGGTGCCGCCATTCGCCGAAATGCTCTGGAAATTCAGCCCGCTGGCGCCGATCGTCGTGTTGACGACGTTGAGCGCCGTGCCTGTGCCGGAGGTGATCGTGTTGCCGGTGCCCTGCACCGTCACCGTCCCTCCGCCCGTGGCGCTGAAGCCGCCGCCGCTCGTTGTGTTGATAATCAGCCCGCCATTGGTGAAGTTGATGGTCGCGCCGGGGTTGCTGGTCAGGATGACGGCGGCATTAACACCGGTCGAGAGCGTCTTGACCGCGCCGCCGAAGTTGATCGTGCCGCCGGCGTTGCTGAGCACGGCAATGCCCAGCCCGCCATCGCTGCGGATGATCGAGCTGGCGCTGTCGAAATTGATTAAACCGCCGGCCATGCCGCGGATATTTGCGACATTGCCGCCGGGGTTGGTGATGTCGACATTGTTCAGGTTGACGACCGCGCTGACGTCGTCATTGCCTGGCGTGCCCTGGTCGCCGTCGACGACAAAGGCATGGTTCGCAGCCCCCGCGTCGGTCTGGATGGCGACATTGTTGAAGGTGTAGGTGCCGGTCGCGTTGTTCAGCGAATCGCCGAGAATGGTAATGCCGGCCGTGCCCGTCAGGCTGGCATTGTTGACGGTGACGCTGCCCGCCGCCCCGTCGATCACAATGCCGGTGCCGCCGGTGTCGTTGAGCCCGTTCGCCACGGCAGTGGTGAAATTCACCGAACCGCCGGCGGTGTCGGCGACGACGATCATGCGCTGGCCGGTGGTGGCTTGCGTGATCGTGCCGGCATAGGTGACGGTGGCGGTGCCGCCATTGACATTGAACGCGGTGCCGCTTGGGCTGATGATCGAGGTGCCGGTGCCGAAATTGAACGTGCCGCCCGAGCCGTTGAGGATGTCGACGCTGGCATTGCCGCCATTCAGCGTCGTCGTGCCGACGAAACTGTAGATGCCGTCCGCATTGTCGAACTGCAGGCCGGTGCCGTTCGTCGCCGACAGCGCGCCGGTGGCGAAGTTGAGCGTGCCGCTGTGGCCGCCCGCGACGCTGACCAGGGTGGCATTGTTCGACTGACTGACATTGCCGGTATAGTTGAGGTTGGCGGTGCCGCCGCTGACGGCGATGGTTGCCGCGCTGCCGCCGACCAGCGAGCCGGCGCCGAGATTGATCGTCCCCGACCCGATGACGTTGGTGAGGACGACGGCGCTGTTGCCGCCGGCGCCGTTGCTGGTCGAGGAAAAATTCATGCCGGTGGCCGCGACGGTGACGCCGCTCAGGTTCATCGCCACACCGGTGCCCGTGGCGATGGAGTTGCCCACGCCGGTGACGCTGACCGTGCCGGAGCCCGTGGCATTGAAGCCGGCGCCTGCCGAGGTCACGATCGCCAGCCCGCCGCCGTTGAAATTGACCGTCACCGGGGCGCTGTTGCCGGCAATATCGACGCCAAGCCCGCCGCCGCTCATGCCGATGGCGTAGCTGGCGCCGCTGATGTTGTAGGTGCCGCCGGTGTTGGCGGTGATCGATATGCCGGTGCCCCCACCGGTAAAGCTGTTCGAGGCGCCGGACACCGTCACCGTGCCGCCTGCATTGTTGTTCAGCGATACGCCCAGCCCGCTGGCCGTCAGATTGCCGCTCAGGGCGACGAGGCCGGCGCCGGCAAGCCGGCTCTGGACATTCAGCGCCGGACTGAATGCGCCCGAATTGTTGACCGTGCCCGAATAGCTCACGGCAGCCGTGCCGCCGACGACATTGAAGGACGCGCCCGTCGCCCCGCTGAGCGCGCCGGTGCCGAGATTGAGCGCTCCGCTGACATTGGTCAGGCTGACATTGTTGACGCCGCCGGCCGACGAGGTCGAATCGAGCGCGATGGTGGCGGCGACACCGGAGAGATTGATCGCTGTGCCGCCGGTTGCGTTCACCGTCTGGGCGGCAGCCGTAGCGGTGATGCCCATCGTGCCGCCGGTGGCGAGAATGCCGGTGCCGGCGGTGGTGTCGATGGTGACGCCATTGGTGAAGCTGGTTGTGCCGCCGGCCTGCCAGAGACCAACGCCGCTGGTCGTGTCGATGTTGGCGAGACCGGTGACGTTGAGCGTGCCGGTCTGGACTCGGATGCCGCCGCCTGTGTTGGGGACGGTGACATTGTTCACCGTCACCGTGTTGAAGTTGAAGGTGCCAGTGTTGGTGTTGATGGCATCGATGCCGAAGCCCGTCGTGTTGGTGATGCTTGTCCCGCCGGTGACGGTGAAGGTCCCGGCGACGCCGTCGAAGATGATGCCGCTGGCGCCGCCTAGGGCGCTGACGGTGGCAAACGTCATGTTGACGGTCAGCGGATCGAGATCGAATGCCGCGCCGTTGTTGGTGGTGACCACGCCACCGCTGTTGTTCAGCGTGAAATTGGTGGTCTTGGTGTTGGCGATGACACCGGTGCCGCCATTGTTGGCAAGGCTGAGCGTGCCCAGATCAAGGGTACCGCTGGTGTTGGTGAAGCTGAGGCCATTGCCCTGGACGCGAGCGCCTGGGTTACCGATACCGAGCGTGCCGGCGCTGACCGTGCCGCCGGCGCCGTCGGAATCGAAGCGGACATTGTTGAAGGCGATGCCACCGCTGCCGGCGCCGCCGGTCACCTTGTTGCCGGCAAACGACCTGATCGCAATTGAATTGTCGGTCGCATTGATGTTCTGGCCGGCGAAGGACGCTGCGAGGCCGGAGCCGGTCGATTGCAGCGTGTTGCCGTCAATCGACAGCAGAAGCGTATTGGCCGGAGCTCCCGTGATAGAGAAATCGAGCGCGTTGCCGCCGGCGGCGATGGTGTTGTTCCTGACGAAGAAACTGGAGGCGCCGGTGGCGTTGGCGGCAACGCCCGCACCGGAACCGAGATTGCTGACGATCAGGTTCTGGATGCCGCCCGTGAAGATGCCGCTGCCTGATGTCGCCAGGTTAATGACCTGCGTGGCGTTGTTGCTCTGCAGGACCGGCCGCAGCGTGTCGATGCCCCCCGGCGCCGAAATGATCGGCGAGTTCTGCACCGTGGTGAAGTGGAACGCGGCGGAGGCGCCGCTGCTGGTGTCGACACCGAGCTGCGAAACATCGACCGCCGCGTCGCCGCTCTTGAAGGCGAGCAGCACCTGCCCGTCATCGAGGTTGAACGTGGTGCCACTCAGGTCGATGGTTTCCTGGGCGCCGTTGACGTTCTTGTCGATCAGCACCACGACGTTGGCCGTGGAAGCCTGTGCGCCCGCGTAACTGCCCGGATTGGCGAGGCTGCCGTCGCCGGTGCCGCCTTCGGTGACGTAGTAGACGCTGATCGATGACAGGTTGGAAACGTCGCCGGTGAAATTGACGTCGTTGAAATTGTAGTCGCCATTGGTCGGCAAACTATCGGTGGTGTGGATGACCTGGCCGCCGGTGGTTGCGATCGACGACTCGGCCGGGCCGGCGCCGTCGCCGAACACCAGCCTGGCGTTGGTGGTGCTGGAGAACTGCACGCCATAGCCGACATTGGCGATAGTCGATTTCTGGCCGGCCGGATTGTTGTTGACGGTGTCGCCGAGCTGGATGGTGCCCGTGCCGGTGGTGCCGGCCATGTCGATTCCGATCGTGCCAGCGAAGCCGCCGCCGGCTACATCGAAATCGTCCGCGGTGATGTTGCTCGCGCCGAGCGCCGCGCCGTTGAGGTCGAGGCCGACCGCATTGGCGGCATTGAGCCCGATGGTCAGGCTGGCGAAATTCAGCGTCGAGCCGAGCGTGCCAGAGACCTGGACGCCGGTCGTGGTGACGCCCTGCAGGTCGACCGCGCCGAGATTGAGGGTGCCGCCGCTGACATTGTTGAGCGATATGCCGGTCGCCGCGCCATTGACCGAAATCGTATCGAACTTGATACCACCGGCGCCGACCGTCGCGCCTTTCGCCCCGGCGACGACCGCCGTCGCATCGCCAAGCTTCAGCGCGGTGCCCGTGCTGGTGGTGATGGTGTTGCCGTCGCCGGTGACGCTGATCGTGCCGGGGCCAAAGGTGCTGGCGGTGAAGCCGGCGCCGCTACTGGTGGTGATGACGAGGCCGCCATTGGTGAAGTTGAGCGTGCCCTTGGTCTGCGGGTCCATCACGTATGACGGTGCCTTGACGATGGCATCGTTGGCGCCGGTGTTGAATATCTTCGACGTACCGGAGAAGGTGACCGTGCCGTTGGCCGAGCCGCCGATGGCGACACCCTCGCCACCGCTGTGATCGATGGTGCTCGAAATATCGTATATGCCTTCGGCATGGCCAAAGAAGTCGAAGGCCGTCGATGACGTGGTGGAAACGACGGAACCGCTCATGTTCAGACGGGTCGCATCGCCGCTGGCGCTTATCACCGATCCCGCACCGACCGTGATCGAACCTTTGTAGGTCAGCGTGGTGAAGGCCAGGTCATTGCCGCCGCCGAGGCTGATAGCCGAGAGGGTGGTGTTCGTGATGCTGGCGCTGCCGTTGATGCCGACGTTGACGGTCCCGCCCTGCGAGCTCTGTATGATGCCGAACTGGCCGCCATCGATGGTCAGGGTGGATCCGGCGACATTGGCGATGTTGACGGTGCCAACCTCGGGACCGCCGATATCGAACCCAGCATATTGGACGTCGAGATCGATCGTGCCGGTGAAGTTGACCTCCCCGGTGCCACTCAGGGCGTACAGCCAGGCGCCGGTGTATCCAGTATCCCTCAGGCCGCCGATGTTGACATCCCCGACGAGATTGGCGCCCAACAGCGTCACGCCGGCACCGCCGGGGTCGCCGGGAAGGGCAGGGATCGTGGAGTCCGCCGAGATGCTGTCGAAGGTAATGCCGGCGCTGCCGACATTGGCACCATACACCACAAGCCCGTCGCTGCCGGCATTGATCTCGTTGCCGGCGCCGGTGACGGTAATGATGGTGGAGGTTGCGTCAGCCGGGCCTAAATCGCCAATTGCGACGAAGCCCGCCCCGGTCATTGTCGTTATAGCAAGGCCACCATTGGTGAAGTCGATCGTGCTGTTGGTATTGAGTGCCGGGACGGCTGAAGCGTAATTGCCAATGATACCCAAGCTCACGCCGTCCGTCGCGCCCGAGCTGATCACCTTGCTGGTGCCCGAGAAGGCGATCGCGGCCGCGTCGTTGCCGGCAACGACGATGTTGCCGCCGGCTGCCGCATTGGTATCGGTGAGATTGCCCGACAGCGTCACCGAGCCGCCGGTCATGCTCTGGATCGACACCGCGGCGCCCGTGCCGTTGCTGGCGATCGTGCCGCCATAGGAAATCGTCGCGTTGCCGCCGCTGCCTGCGGTCCCCGAGCCGACATTGAACGACGTGCCCGAACCGGTGTTGGTCAGCGTACCGGTGCCGAGGCTTGCCGTGCCGCTGAGGTTCTGCAGGTCGACGCCGCTGCCGGAAGCGAATGTGGCACTTGTCGAGGCGAAGTTGATACCGGCCGTGATGCCGTCGAGCGCCGCCGCCTGCGCGTTGGTGGCGTTGATCGTGCCGGTCACGACATTGACCGTGCCGCCGCCGGTGGCGCTGAACGCTGTCTGGCCGTTCGTGGTGATGTCGACATCGGCGAAGGTGATCGTCGAGCCGGCATTGCCTGTCAGCGAGACGCCATTGCCGCCGACCGTCACCTTGTCGGTGAAATCGACCGTGCCGCCGCTGCGGTTGGCGATCGAGATGCCGCCGCCGGTCAGCGTGCCCGCCGGTCCGCTGTTGGGCAAGGTGCCGCGCGTGACCGTGATGTTGCCGATGCCGCCATCGACGTCGAGCAGCGTGCCGGCAACGTTGATGTTGTTGTCTGTGATCGACAAATTGCTGTCGAGGCCGGCAACCTTGAACGCCGTCTGGCCGGTGGCGACATTGCTGACCGTGACGCCCTGGATGACGATGCCGCCGACATTGCTGAAGCCGGTAGCATTCTGGTCGATGGTGAAGACCGAACCGCTGCCGCCGCTGAAGTCGAACGCGGTGTCGCGCACCTGGTTGCTGCCGAGCAGCTGCAAGGTATCGCCGCCCGTGCTCTTGACCACGCCCTCATTGCCGGTGACGTTGCCGCCGGTGGCGCCGAGATTGCCCTGGACATTGATCGGCTGGATGGTGCCGGAGGTGAGGATCGAACTGCCGTTGCCGAAGCCGGTGATCGACTGGCCCGAATCGAGCGTGAACGGCGTGCCGCTGAGATCGACGGTGCCGACGAAGGCGAAGGTCTGCGTGCCGGTCATGGCATCGGCCTGGGCGGCCGTGACCGTGGTCACGTCGGCGCTGAGCCCGTCCGTGTTGGCGTGGACGATGCCACCGTCCTGGGAAATCATGACGACCGCGCCGACCGCGCTGGCCAGATGGGCGGGACCGGAGAAGGTGACATCGTCGAAATCATAATTGCCGAGCGTCGGATCGAGCCCGATCGTGTTGACTGTGTAGCCGCCGGTGGTCGCGCTGATGAAGGATTCCAGCCCGTCACCCGCATTGCCATCACCAAAGGTGAAATTGGCGTTGGCCGACGTCGCCGTTGTGCCGCCGGACGACAGTTCGACGCCGACGCCGACCTTCGAGATGCTGGAGCCCTGCAGGAAGGTGATGGTCTTGTTGCCGATGGTCGACGACAGGTCGATGCCGCGCGAGGTCAGGTCGTCGGTGCCGGTGATCGTCGTCACGCCGAAATCGGCTGTCGTTGACGAACCGCTGAAGTCGATGCCGGTCTGGTTGGCGCCGGAGCCCATCGTCACATTTGTTGTTCCAAATGTGACATCGGCATTGGTCAGGGCGAAGTTGATGCCGGCTGGACCGACGGTCGAACCCATCGTCACGCTGGTGGTGCCGAAGGTGACGGCGCCGGCATTGTTGGTGATGTCGATGCCATTGCCCGTGGCGCCCGACACGGTCACCGCCCCGAAGGTCGCCGATGCGGTGCTGGCGACATTGGCGACGGCCAGGCCAGTAGCCGTCGCGCCGGTGATCGACAGCGGAGTTGTGACGTTCAGCGTCGCGGTGCCGGCAAGGCCGGTGACGACGGCGCCACCGCCGCCCGTCGCAGACAGCGTCGAGCCGATGAAGCTGATCGCGCCGCCGACCGGGGGCAGCGACGAGCCGATCGCGAAAAGATTGCCGGTGCCGGTCGAGGTGATGCTGCCGCTGAAGGTCACCGAGCCGCCGGTGGTGCCGTCGACCTTGACCGCCGTGCCTGGCGCGGTTGCCGAGCTGAATATGTTGGCTGCTACACCGATTGTCGCGCTGCCACCGGAAATGACGACACCGTCGCCAACGCCCGAATTGGTGATGGTGCCACCGAGGATCGTGATCGAGCCCGTGTTGTTGGTCAGGCTGACATCGGTGCCCGCGACATTGGTCGTCACCAAATTGGTGATGGTGAAGGTCGATGACGAAGCGTTGATTGCAACGCCGTTGATGCCGGCACCGGTGCCACCGATAGTGACATTGCCACCCAGGAACTGGCCGCCCGAGACGGCATTGAAATTGAGCGCTGTGGCTGCCACGACGCCTGTCGTGATGCTGTCGAACGCCATGCCGCCGGTGCCGATGGTGACGCCGTCGAGATAGATCGCGTGGCCGGTGCCGGTGGTGATCTGCTCCGTGCCTGCGGCCGCGACTGTGATCGTGCCGCCCCCGGTGGCGCTGAAGCCGGTGCCGATCGTCGTGGTCAGATCCAGCCCGCCGGTGAATTTGATTGTGCCGCCGGTGTTGCCACTCAGGTTGATCGCGAAGGCGGTGGCGGTGCTGGCGGTGATCGCTCCGCCGAACGTGGCGCTGCCGCCGCTCATGCCAGAGATCGTCACCGCGCTGGTAGCAGCGGTCTGGTTGATGGTGCCGTTGTAGGTGACGTTGGGCGTCGAGTTGCTGATGGAGAAGGCGTTGCTGCTCGTGTTGGCGATGGAACTCCCGACCCCGAAGGTCAAGGTTCCGCTGGAACCGCCGACGATGCCTATGCCTACGCCGCCGCCGGTGATGTCGAGATCGTCGAAGGTGGCGATGCTGTCGAAATTGTTGGTGGACAGCGCGGCACTGGTGGCGTTGGTGATCTTGGTGTTGCCGGTGAAATTGACGGTCGCGCTCGAACCGACAAGCGCGATGCCGGTTTGAGATGCGGTCTGGACGGTCAGGTCGTCGACCGAGACCGTACCGGTCACTCCATCGAGGAAGAGGCCGGTAGCGACATTGCTGACCGTCACGCCTTGGACGGTCAGGCCATTGATGCCCAGGCCGTGTATGCCGGCGGCGGCGCCACCGGAAATATTGAAATCGAGCAACGTGTTGCCGTTCCCCAGCGTCACGACATCGCCGCCGCCGGAACTGGTCAGCGTTGCCGCGCCCGCGGAATCCGAGATGGATTCGTCGTGATGGACGTTGGTGCCGGTGACATTCAACGGCACCCCGCCGAGCGAGAACTCGCGGCCGTTGCCGAACGAGGCCAGTTCCTGTCCGTCGCTCAGCGAGAAGCCGGTGGCGTCGTCGATTGTCCCGCGGTTGACCAGGACAATGATGGCGTCGCTGGCGGTAATGCTGTCGGCATAATCGATCGAGGCGAGGTCGGTGATCGACGTGCCGCCGCCCGAAGCCCCGGCCGCGACGAAGATGTAGTTGCGCAGATCGTAAAGTTGCGGGCCCGAAAACGCGGTCGTGCCGAAGGCGTAGTGGCCGCTGCCCTCATTGAGCCCGCGCGCATCGAGCGAGGCGGTGATGCCGGATATGGAGCTGGAATCGCCGCCGAAGGTAAATTCGGCGTTGGCCGTGGCCCCCGGCGTGCCGGCAATGCCCAGCCGCACGCCGGTAGCGACATTGGTGATGACGCCGCCATCGGTGATGGTGATGACCGAGCCGCCGACGCTTGGTGAGGTCAGGTCGATGCCGATCGAGCCGGCCGCACCGGTGCCGGTGATGTTGAGCGACTGCGCGGTGAAATTGGTCTTGGCTCCGGAGAAGTCGAGGCCGGTGCCGACACCCAGTCCGGAGATGACGATGTTGCCGGCGACCACCGCCGCATTGACGCCGGCAAACGAGATGCCGTCGGCGCTGGGGTTGGTGATGCTGATGTCGCCGAAGCGGATCGTCGCCGGCGAATCCGAAATGGCGATCGCCGGTCCGGTCGTGTCGGAGATCGTCGTCGCACCGTTGACGGTGAAGCTGCCCGCGACATTCTCGAGCACGACACCCGACGTGCCGCCGCTCTGGCTGATCGAGGCCAGCACCACATGAGCGGTGATCGGATCGATGAAGACGGCGGTGCCGCCATTGCCCGATATTGTGCCGCCGGTGGTGGTGAACGTCCCGCCGGTCGAGGTGCCCTGCACGGTGATGCCGCGGTCGGTATTGTCCTGCGCATTGACGGTGGCGAAGGTGTAGGTGCCCTTGCCGGTGATATCGAGACCGTCGTCGAGATTGCCCTGCAGCAGCGTCGTGCCGGTGAAATTGTAGGTGCCGTCGCCGTCGATGCGCAGGCCATCGAGGCCGTTGCCGGTGGCGGTGAAGTTGGAGCCGGTGATGCCGGTCGAGCTGCCCGTAAAGTCGGCGCCGTTGCCGCCCGCACCGGTGACCGTCACATTGGTCAGCGTCGCGCCGGTGATGTTGTTGCCCAAAATGCCGTCGGCGCCGCCCGTGATGGTGATGCCGTTGAGCGTGTTGCCGTTGCCCAGCGTGATGACGGGGTTGGCGACGTTGGTGCCCTGGATCGTGCCGTCGCTGCCGCCCAGGTTGAAGGTGCTGGTGCCGCCGCCGAACAGCCTGGCGGTGACGCTTTCGCCGCCGCCGATGACGGTCTGGCCATTGGCGAGCGTCACGCCGCCGGTCGTCAGATTGCCGTTGCCGCCAAGCGCGACGACAAAGCCGTTCGCACCCGACTTGGTCACGGCGTCGTCCAGCGTCGTCGGGTCGGCCAGCGTGCCGGCGCCGGCGAGGCCGCCATCGGCGAAATAGAACTTGCCGAAGGCGGCATTGGTGGCGGCGTTGATGGCGATGCGCGTGGTCGTGCCGCCGGTCAGCGTCTGCGACTGGACGCGGACGCCGATGTCGCCACGCACCCGTTCGTTGACGCGCTTGCGAAGGCCTTCGCTGACCGGATAGACCGGCTCCGCCCCGTTGTCGGCCCCATTGGCGGCATTGTCCGAGCCGCTGCCAGGATTGAACGGGATGTTCAGCCGCACACTGCCGGCGAACTGGGTGTCGTCGCGATTGTCGTTGCGGACCTCGCCGGCGAAGACCAGTTCCGTGTTGCTGCCGAAGACATCGCCGATCGTATACTCGAACCCGGCCTTGGCGCCGGTGACGCTGCCGTCGTCGCCATGCGGATCCTCGAAATGATAGCCGCCGATGTCGAGCCGCAGCGAATGCTTGTCGGGCAGGGCGACCGGCACCTGCGCACCGATCTCGCCCTCGATGCCCCACGCCGCGTAGTCGCGGTGGTCGATGACCGAGATCTGCTCGATCAGCTGGTTGCTGACCATCGACAGGGTCGAGCTGGCCGAGTGATCCGTCGAATCGCCCTTGATCGGCAGATAGACGTTCACATGCGCATCGAAATGAGGCGTGATCGCCTCGGCGCCCAGCGTGGCGGCGGTGAACTGGGTGGAGTTGTAGTTCTCGATGTTGAGGTAGGCGTAGCCGCCGATCATCAGGTCCGGGTTGACGATGCGGCGAATGCCGAGGCCGACATCCTGGCCGGAACCATCCTTGAAATCGTGCTTGGCCCGGACATCCAGGAACAGCACGGATTCGGCCGTCTGCTTGAGCGGGATGAAACCTTCGAGCGCGGCGTTGCCGCCATTGTTGTCGGCGCCGATGATGGCGCGGATCTGCGGCTGCCACAGGCCGTTCGGATCGGCATGGGCCGCCAGACCGGAAAGGCCGAGCGCCAGCGTCGTCAGCGAAGTCGTCTTCCAGAGATGCCTGGCGATTCGCGAACGGCGATAGCCGGCGCGAGCGTGGAAATCCTCCCCACGCGCCGTCATCTCACCAACTTGCCGAGAAGTCTCGGTAGTTCCCATCCCTGGCGAATCCTTCGGGGACTACACGCGCCCCGTGTAAATCCTTAATCGAATTCTATTGTATAGCGAGTCTCGGGCGCTCCGATTTCTGAAAGCTCCCTGTAAAATTGTTCGCTGTATCCGAAAGGTCACAGTAATTTCGCCGGCTTGCTTCCCTCCGGTCGAGCTTTCGAAACAGCCGCGGGTGTTGTATCAAGCCGTGCTCGGGAGAATACCGGGCGCGGTGAGGAAACATGCAAGACGTCCGGCAAAATAACATGACAGCTACTTTAGCGAAGTCTAATTTACTTGGCGTGGCCGCGGGGCTGACCGCCCTGTGGGTTGGTCTGGCCGCCGGCCCAGCCCTTGCCGAAGATGCCAAGCCGGCCCAGCCAAAGCCGGCTGAAAGCAATGCAAAACCGGCCGATGCCAATCCATGGGCAGTGAACTGCTCCAGCGGTTCGGCGACCAGCGAGCTTCAGTGCCAGGTTTCGCAGAACCTGACCGAGGCCAAGACCGGGCAGCGCGTGCTGACCGTGACCGTGCGCCGCGACAACGGCAATGGCAGCCTCGCCATGCTGCTTGCCCTGCCACACGGCCTGTTCCTGCCGTCCGGCGCCTCCTTCCAGATCGACCAGGGCCAGAAGACGACGATTGCCATCCAGACCAGCGACCAGAACGGCGCTTATGCCGCCACGCCGCTGTCGGCGGATCTCATCAAGGCAATGAAGTCCGGCACCAATCTGAACATCGGCATGGAATCGGTCACCCGCAAGCCGGTCACCATCCCGGTGTCGCTGGCTGGCTTCACGGCCGCCGTCGCCAAGCTGGAATCGATCAAGTAGCTGCTGTCAGCGGCTTGATTGTCGATGCGCGGAGTGCTTCGTTGCCGCTTCGAACAGTGGGGAAATCATGACAGGCTTTGTCGATCGCAGGCGCGCGGCGCAACTGATGAAGCGCGCGGGCATCGCGGCGCTGGTGCTGTGCGCACCCGAGGCCTTCCACTATGCGACCGGCGCCTCGATCGGCCCGGCGGGACTGTTCCGGCGCGCCGGCGCCGGCTTCGTCGTCATCCCGGCCCGCCAAGGCCTGCCGATCGGCGTGGTGGTGGCGGATTTCAATGCGGGACAGTTGCAACTGGCTCTGCCCGACGCCGTCATCCGCAGCCACCCGATCTGGATCGAATTCGCCACGTTTGACGCCTCGAGGCCAGCGCAAGGGCTGGCGCGGCGCATAGTGGCCGGCTTTGGCTCGTCCGGCTGGACGCCTGCCATTACCCGGCCCGCTACATTCGAGTTGGCCAATTCCGTCCATGAGCTGAAGCAGATCCTGACCGGCTTCGGGCTCGAGCGCGCAACGATCGGCGTCGATCTCGATTTTGTTCCCGCCGCTGATTTCTCCGCCATGCAGGCGCTGCTGCCGGGCTGCACGATGGTCGACGGCTCGACCGTGCTGGACAGGCTGCGGGCCGTCAAGTCGCCGCGCGAGATCGATCTGCTGCAGCAAGGCATCATCCTGTCGGAGGCCGGGCTGGAGCGGCTGCAGGTCGATGCCATGGCCGGCATGCGTCAGGCCGATCTCATTGCCCTCTATCGGCAAGGCGTCGCCACGGCCGCGGCCGGCCTGTCCCATCCGGTCGCCACAGCCGAATATGTGACGCTCGGCGCCCGGCTCAAAAGCACCGATGCGAAAGCCATGCCGGGCGATCCGCTGAAGTGCGACATGGTCTGCACGGTCGGCGGCTACGCCTCCGACATGTCGCGCAACTTCACCTTCGGGCCGCCATCCGCCGAGCAGGCCGAACTGCACGCGATCGCCGAGCGGACCTTTGACGACGGGCTGGCATCCCTTGTTCCGGGAACCACGCTCGCCCAAGTGCATCGCGTGGCCACCGACAGCCTGGCGCGGCAAGGGCTGCGTACCTACCGCCGCGGCCATTTCGGCCATGGCGTCGGCCAGTCGGTCTTCTCAGAGCAATGGCCGTTCATTGCGGCCGACAGCGATGTCGTGATCGAAGCCGGCATGGTGCTGGCCTTCGAAATCCCACTCTACATAGACCGCCTCGCCAGCTTTAATCTCGAGGACCAGTTCCTGATCACACCGGACGGGCCTGTTGCCATGAATCGTCTGCCGAGACGGTTGGAGAGGATTGGATAGCCGGCTTTGAGTCTGCACGCTGGAGATTGGCCGAAGCCTCCCCACCTTCGTCATCCACGGGCGGAGCAGGAGCGAAGCTCCGTCGCGGAGACCCGAGGATCCATGCCGTGACCTTGGCCGAGGAATGCAGCGGAGCAGAACTCTTCATCGTAGCGACGCTTTGAAGTCGCGGCATGGATCCTCGGGTCTGCGCTGCGTCGCTGCGCTCCTTGCTCCGCCCGTGGATGACGAAGCGATGGGCGGATTTGGCCAATCTCGAAGCCGCACGCGGTGCCCAGCACCTACCCACTCACCGGCGGCCGCCGCCCCTTCCACGGCATCTCCTGCTCCAACTGCGCCGACGCGGCCAGCACCGTTGCCTCGTCGCCGTAGCGGCCGACGAGCTGCACGCCGATCGGCACGCCGCCTTTCGACCAGCCGAGCGGCAGCGAGATCGCCGGCTGGCCGGAGATGTTGAAGGGGAAGGCAAACACCGAGTCCGCCCATTTGGCGTTGTAGCGGTCGATGTCGGTTTCCGACATGTCGTAATAGCCGAGCGGGCGCGGCAGCTGCGTCAGGGTCGGGGTGATGAAGAGATCGTAGGCGCCGAGGTCGCCGACGATGTCGCGGCCGACCTGCCTGAGTTGCTCGACATCGGAGATGTGCCTGATGCCGCTGGTCGAGCGGCCGCGCTCGATGATTGCCCAAGTCACCGCCTCGACATCGCCTGGCGTTACCGGCCGCCCCACCACCGTCTCAAGGTAGTCGAACGTCGCCGCCGTCTGCACGCAGGTCATGTTGGTGTAGGTCTTCCACACAGCATTGGCGTCGAGCGGCATGTTATGCTCCTCGACATGGTGGCCGAGGCGCTCGAGTGCCGCCACGGTCGCCAGCACCGCCGCCTTCACCTCCGGATCGATCGCCGTGCCGTTGGGCGGCGTGACGGAAAAGCCGATGCGCAGCTTCTTCGGCGCCCGTGCCGAGAGGCTGAGCCAGCTGCCATCTGGAACCGGCGGCGTGTAGGGATCGCCGGGCAGCGCGCCGGCAACCGCATCGAGATAGGCCGCGGTGTCGCGCACGGTGCGCGAGCAGCAGAGAAAATAGGCGCCGCCATACCAATAGTCGCCGAACGGCGCGAGGCTGACACGTCCGCGCGACGGTTTTAAGCCCACAATGCCGCAGCAGGAGGCCGGGATGCGGATCGAGCCGGCGCCATCGCTGGCCTCGGCGATCGGCACCATGCGCGACGCGATGGCCGCGGCAGCGCCGCCGCTCGAGCCGCCGGGCGTGATGCCTTCCTTCCACGGGTTCTTGGTCACACCGTAGAGTTTCGGCTCGGTGGTGATCGACCAGCCATTTTCCGGCGCGTTCGATTTGCCGACCAGCACCAGCCCGGCCGCCTTCATGCGGCGCACCACTTCAGTGTCGAAATCGGCAACGACATCCCTGAGGTAGAAAGAAGAATTGGTGTTCGGCGCCCCGGTCCAGGACGAGGCCAGCTCCTTGAGCAGGAACGGCACACCGGCGAAGGGCGTTGATGTGTCGACCGTTTCGGCCTGGGCGCGCGCCATGTCGTAGAGGCGATGGATGACCGCGTTGAGCGCCGGGTTGAGCCGCTCGACCAGCGTGATCGCTGCCTCCACCAGTTCCGCCGGTGAAACCTGGCCGCTGTGCACCAGTCCAGCCAAGTCGAGCGCGTCGGACTCGGCATAGGTTTTCAGCAGACTTTCGGTGATCATGTCTCTCTCCCAATTTTTCAACGTCGTTCGTTGATCTTGCCAACGTTTGGCGCCGCCTCCCGGCACCCTCTGTCGAGAGGGACCAAGGCACTCAAGAAACCTAGCTTTTCGCCCTACGAATACCCCCACCCCTAACCCCTCCCCACAAGGTGGAGGGGGATTCTGTAGGCGCTGAACTCGGCAAATCACAGGCGTTTAACACCGAGGATGAAGAGCGCGGCAGCTTCCCTCCCCCTTGTGGGGAGGGTTAGGGTGGGGGTCCTTCTTCGCCAGAATCCATATGCGACAGCCTCGAATGGGGACGGGGAGACGGGAATTGCGTCAGGCCAGGTCGATGGTCCGCCCCAGCGCGATGCTCTGCTCGGCGGCCAGCACGATACGCAGGCTGTTGACCGCCGCATCCACCTGCTCGGTGAGGTCGAGATCCTCGCGGATGGCGCGCAGGAAGAAGGCCTGCTCGCGGTCGCAGAGTTCCTGGTGGCCGGGCTCGTCCTCCATGCTGACGATCTCGTCGGGCTTGGAGAAATTCTTGTCGCCATCGACAGCGGCATAGTGGATCTTCAGCGCGTCGGTCTTGGTGTGGCGGTCGATGTCGGCGGAGTTCGACAACTCGGCGGTGTCGGCGGCGCTGCTCGCCTGCTGTCCGGCGACGATCGACACCGCGCCCTTGGGGCCGACCACGTCCTTCACGAAATAGGCCGTCTCGCTCATCATCGGACCCCAGCCGGCTTCGTACCAGCCGACCGAACCGTCATCGAAGGTGACGTGCAGATGGCCGTAATTCTGCTTGTCGGCCTCCGCCCAGAGCTTGGCGCCGATGCCGTGCACGCGCACCGGCTTGGCGCCGGTCAGCTGGCACATGACGTCGACATAGTGGACGCCGCAATCGACGATCGGGATCAGCGAATCGATCAGGTTCTTGTGCCAGTGCCAGGCGCTGCCGCTGCTCTGCTGGTTGAGGTTGAGCCGCATCACCAGCGGCTTGCCGAGCGTCTTGCCGACCTCGATGAACTTGATCCATGACGGGTGGACGCGCAGGATATAGCCGAGCACCAGCTTGCGGTTCTTGGCGCGTGCCGCCGCGACCACTTTCTCGGCATCCTCATTGTTGGTGGCGAGCGGCTTTTCCATGAACACATGGCAGTTGGCGGCGATTGCCTTCAGCGCATATTCGGCATGGGTGTTCGGCCAGCTATTGATCGAGACGGCGTCCGGCCTGGTCTCCTTCAGCGCCTGGTCGAAATCCTCGTAGAGTGGGTAGCCGGCTAATTCTCCTGATATCTTCGTGTTGCTCTTGATCGAGCGGCTCATGATGCCTACGATCTGAAAACCGTCGAGCCGGTGATACGCGCTGGCATGCGACGCACCCATATTGCCGAGCCCCACCACCAGCACTTTAACCTTGTCGGACACCGCTACCTCCCACGCTTTCATTCAATGGATTGCGGGCGGCAATCGTGTCGCCGCCCGGTCTTGTCGTCGCCGATCCTACTTGATCGCCGAATCGAACAGATGCGCCTTGATCTTCTCGACGTCGAGCGCGGCGAAGCCTTCCGACAGTTTTGCGCCGTCGGCATCGGCCTTGACCTTGGCCTTGTCGAAATCATTGGCCGGACCGATCAGGTCGTTGGTGCAGACATCCTCGGCCTTCACCGGGGCGGTGATCTGGCCGATCTTGTGGATCTCGTCGAAAAAGCCCTGCCAGCTCGCCATGTCGTGCGAGCCCCAGCCGCCGCGCTTGTCCATGTCGCCACGGAAGACATTGATCTGCTGCAGGATCGAGGTGGTGCCGAGCTCGGGCCCGAGATTCTTGGCCAGCGTCGGGAACTGCTCGAACACCGCTTCGACCGCCGCGCGGGGATTCTGGTAGCCGAATTCGAGGCCCATCGCCCAGCCGCGCAGATACTTTTCCAGCAACGCCTTCTTGTCGGCATCCTCGAGGTCGGCGGCGCGCACGACGAAGGTGTTGGCCGGCAGCTTGGAATTCTGCACGCCGAGCCAGTATTCGAAGTCGAGCCCCTTGGCGATCCATTCGGCACGCAGCCCTTCCCATGCCAAAGCGGCGTCGCCCTGGCCACCGGCAAGGGCGGTGCCCCATGTCGGCCAGCCGGCCTCGACATACTTGACCTTCTTGATGTCGACGCCTTGCGCGGCCAGCAGCGGGTCGGTGATCGACTGCCATGCGGCGGAGCCGAGCAGGATGGTCTTGCCTTCCAGCTTCTTCAGGTCGTTCGACCCCTCGCCCTTGCGGAAGGCGATGCTGAACGTGTCGCGGGCGCCCATGTGGAACACCGACTTCAGCTTCATGCCGTTCTGGATGGCGAAGGAGAACACGCCGGGCGACGGGAAGCCCATATCGGCCTGGCCGACATCAACGAACTTCACCGTCGCGGTGCCGTCCGACGGCCCCGGCTGCATATCGGTGTCCAGCCCATCGAAATAGCCGGCCTTCTTGGCCGCCCAGTAGGGATAGTCGTCGAGCACTTCGAGCGTGCCGCGCGGCGAGATCCAGGTGAATTTGCCGTAAGGCTCGGCTCTCGCCTTCAGGCCCGTGGCGCCGAGCGCCGTGGCCGTCACCAGCCCGGCACCGGTCACCTGCAGGAAGTAGCGGCGGCTGATCCCCGCCGGGTGGATCGAGTTCTCTTTGGTCATGGCATTCCCCTTTTTTGTTTGATGTCAGTCTCTTGCCGCCCGCCTCCCGGGCGCCGTCTTATCCCTGTGTTCAAGCCTCCCAGCTCGCCCATTTCTTGCCGATCAGGAAGAACAGCACGTAGATCAGGATGCCGAGCGTCGACAGGATCAGCACCACGGCGAAGAACTGCGGCATCTGGATCATCGACGAATAGGTGGTCAGCCGGTTGCCGAGGCCGAAGCCGCCGCCGACCATCTCGGCGCCGACCGCGGTGAGCAGGCCGAAAATGGCGCCGATCATCAGCCCGACCAGGATCATCGGCAGCGCCATCGGCGCGCGGATCTTCCAGAATATCTGCAAGGTGCTGGCGCCGTAGGAGCGCGCCAGCGCGATCTTGGCGCTGTCGACGCGGCGAAAGCCTGTCGCCGCATTGATCATCACCATCGGCCCGGCAGCCAGCGCCACCGCGATGATGCGCGGCGTGTAGCCGAAACCGAAGCGCAGGATCAAAAGCGGCACCAGCGCCAGCATCGGCGTGGTGACGAGCAGCAGGATGTAGGGCGCGACGATTTTTTCAGCGAACGGAAACTGGGTGATGACGGCGGCCAGAACGAGGCCGATAACGGCGCCGATCGCAAAGCCGGACACCAGCTCGACCAGCGTGTAGCCGAGATGCGGCGCGATCAGCGGGAACTCGTCGAACAGCGCATAGGCGATCGAGCTCGGCGGCGGCATGATGTAAAGCGGCACGTGGAACAGCCGCAGCGCCAGTTCGATGCCGCCGATGATGATCACCGCCACGGCAAGAATGGCCGCCACCTCCTTGCCCGACTTGATGCCGGGGCCGCTGGCGAAGGCCGACAGATTGGTCAGGCTGACCTCTTGGCCGTCGCCCGACTTGGCACCCGACTTGGACTTCGAAAATTCCGGAATGGCGTCGCCTCCGCTCACGGCCTGATCCTCACGATCTCGGCGCTCGGGCGCTCCGGCGCTTTTGGCCGCGTGCGTTCGCCGACAATGTCCATCTTGATACGGTTGGTGAGGTCGAAGACCTCTTTCGTCGCCATGATCTCCAGCGAGCGTGGCCGGGGAAACGGCACGCGATATTCCTTGGCGACGCGCCCCGGCCGGGCGCTCAGCACCACGACGCGGTCGGAGAGGAAGATCGCTTCCTCGATGGAGTGGGTGATGAAGACGATGGTTGTCTTGGTGTCGAGCCAGATCTCCTCGACCAGCCGGTTCATCTCCTCGCGGGTGAAGCTGTCGAGCGCGCCGAACGGCTCGTCCATCAAAAGCACCGAGGGCTTCAGCGCCAGCGCCCGCACGATCGCCGCACGCTGCTGCATGCCGCCCGACAACTCGCGCGGAAATTTGCCGCCGAAGCCGTCGAGCCCGACCCGGTTGAGCAGATGCGCGATCCACGCCCGGTCCGGCTTCTCGCCCTTGATCTCGAAGGGAAAGCGGATGTTGGCATCGAGATTGCGCCACGGCAGAAGGTTCGCTTCCTGGAAAACGATGCCGATATCGGGATGCGGACCGGTGATGGCCTTGCCGTCGAGCCGGATCTCGCCGCTGGTCAGGCTGTGCAGGCCCGACATCGACCACAAGAGCGTGGTCTTGCCGCAACCGGAAGGACCGACGATCGAGACGATTTCATTGGCGCTGACATCGAGGCTGCAACGGTCCAGCGCCAGCAGGTCGCCGGAGGCCGTGTGATAGATCTTGGTCGCTGCCTGCACGCCAAGTTTCGGCTTTTTTGCATCGCCCGTGTTCATCTGCCCCCCGGGAAGATTGCGCGATGATCCATTGACTCATCCCTGCGAAAATCAGTCTGTAACTATCCTACTTTCCTGTCAAGCACCGGCGATGATAACTGTATCACGAAAATCGGGTGATATACCTATCTGGTTGTTTTAATGGTATTTTCACGCCCTTGAAATGCATGTTGCTTTCCTACATACTTCTGGACCGACACGGACTGGAGAGGAGAGGAGGAAGGTGAGCTTTCCCCAACGACACGCTGCGGTTGCGATGCGGTCGGGCACGTGGAGCCAAGGCGTGCAAACATGCTAAGACGGCAGCCTCGCAACCCAGGGAAAGACCAGGACCCCATGACCGAAGCTGGCAGCCAGGACGAGCCTGTTCCAGACCCCGATACCGAGGGGCGCGATCCTGTCCGGCGCATTCCCGACATCATTTCGCTGGTCAAGGATTCCTACAGCGAATTGCGCCCTGCCGAACGGCGTGTCGCCGACGTCGTGCTCGACGACGTCAAATATGCCGTCGACGCGTCCAACGCCGCCCTTGCCCAGCGCGCCGGGGTCAGCGAACCGACGGTGACCCGGTTCTGCCGCGCCATCGGCTGCGAGGGTGTGCGTGACTTCAAGCTGAAGCTGGCGCAGAGCCTCGTCGTCGGCGCGCTTTATCTGGCCAAGTCGCCCTCCGTCAGCAATGACAATGGCATGCCGTTCTGGAACGCCGTGTTCGGCGAGGCGCGCCGGGCGCTGCAGGAGGCCGAGCGGCAGCTCGACCCGGCGCAGCTGCAGAAAGCCGCCGAGCTGATCGCCAAGGCGCGCCAGGTTACGGTCTTCGGCCTCGGCGGCAGCTCCTCGGCGCTGGCGCAGGAAACCCAATACCGGCTGTTCCGCTACGGCATCACAGTCAGCTCCCAGTGCGACCCCTATCTGATGCGCATGACCGCCTCGACGCTCAAGCCGGGCGATCTGGTGATCGCCATTTCGGCGACGGGACGCACCCGCGAGGTGATCGAGGCCGTCGAGCTCGCCAAGCATTACCGCGCCAACGCGATCGCCGTGACCGCGCCCGACACCGAACTCGCCCGCGCCTGCGACGTCAGGCTGACGGTGGCGGTGCCCGAATACCCCGACACGCTGAAGCCGACGGCCTCGCGCTTCGCCTTCCTGGCGGCGATCGACCTTCTGGCGGTGGCCTCGGCCTACAAGCTCGACGGTTCGGCCCGCGAGACGGTGCGCCGCATCAAATACAACGCCCAGATCCACCGCACCGGCAAGGAGATGGAGCCGCTCGGAGACTAGCTCCCTTCTCCCCGTTCACGGGGAGAAGGTGCCGGCAGGCGGATGAGGGGCGGCGCCGCGTTCGACAATTGAGATTTTTACGCCGTGTGCGGCGTGTTGCAGGAAGAGGGAAAGACATGCTCGAGATAGCCCCATCGAAACAGGCAGCCGCATGGCTCGGGTCCTTTGCCAAGGTACTCGAAGCGGGAGACGCGGCGGCCGCGACGAACCTGTTTGTCGATGACTGCTACTGGCGCGATCTCCTGACCTTCACCTGGAACATCACCACAATGGAAGGCCGCTCGGCGATCGCCGACATGCTGGCGACGACGCTGGCGACGGCCAAGCCGAGCGCGTGGCAACTTACCGGCGAGGCGATCTCGGACGAGGGCATCATCGAGGCCTGGTTCAGCTTCGAAACCGTGGTGGCCAGGGGAGAGGGCATCATGCGGCTTCGCGACGGACGCTGCCGCACGCTGTTCACGGCAATGACAGACCTGAAAGGGTTCGAGGAGCGCAAGGGCGCAGACCGGCCACTCGGCGTGCGCCACAAGGCCGATCCCCAGCGCGAGACCTGGTCGGAGGCGCGGGCGCGCGAGACGCGCGAGCTCGGCACTGATGAACAGCCCTATTGCCTGGTCATCGGCGGCGGCCAGGGCGGCATCATGCTGGGGGCGCGGCTGCGCCAGCTCGGCGTGCCCACCATCGTCATCGAGAAAAATGCGCGGCCGGGCGATTCCTGGCGCAACCGCTACCGCACGCTCGTGCTGCACGATCCGGTCTGGTACGACCATCTGCCCTATATCCCCTTCCCCGAAAACTGGCCGGTGTTCACGCCCAAGGACAAGATGGGCGACTGGCTGGAAATGTACACGCGCGTCATGGAGCTCAATTACTGGGTCGCCACCAAATGCCTCAGCGCGTCCTATGATGAGGCCGAAAAAGTCTGGACCGTGGTGGTCGACCGCGTCGGCCGCCAGATCACACTGAAGCCGAAGCATATCGTCTTCGCCACCGGCGCCTACGGCCCGCCACGGCGGATCGATCTTCCGGGCGCCGACCGGTTCAAGGGCGAATTGCTGCACTCCAGCCAGTATGCCAGCGGCGACAAATTCCGCGGCAGACGCGTCGCCGTCATCGGCGCTGCAAGCTCCGGCCACGATGTCTGCGTCGACCTCTGGGAAAGCGGCGCCGAGGTCACCATGATCCAGCGTTCGCCGACCACAGTGGTCAAATCGAGCACGCTGATGGAAGTCGGCTTCGAGATCTTCTCGGAAGACGCACTGGCGCGCGGCATCACCACCGAGAAAGCCGACATGATCGTCGCCTCGACACCGTTCGCGCTGGTGCCCAAGGGCCAGCGGGCGCTCTACGAGGTGATCAAGGCGCGCGATGCCGCGTTCTACGACCGCCTGCGCGCCGCCGGCTTCGCCCTCGATTTCGGCGACGACGAGACCGGCCTTCTGATGAAGGCCTACCGCACCGGCTCCGGCTACTATATCGATGTCGGCGCTTCCGACCTGATCATCGACGGCAAGATCGGCATCCGCAGCGGCGTCGCCATCAAATCGCTGACCCCGAGCGGCATCCTGTTCGAGGACGGCAGCGAACTCGCCGCCGACGCCATCATCGCCTGCACAGGCTATCAGTCGATGAACGAGACGGTGGCGGCGATCGTCTCACGTGAAGTCGCCGACAAGGTCGGCCCCTGCTGGGGATTGGGCTCTGGCGTCAAGGGCGACCCCGGCCCTTGGCAGGGCGAGCTGCGCAACATGTGGAAGCCGACCGCGCAGGAAGCGCTGTGGTTCCACGGCGGCAATCTGGCGCTGTCGCGCTTCTATTCGAAATATGTGGCGCTGCAGATCAAGGCGCGGATGGAAGGCATTGAGACGCCGGTTTTTGGGGCGGTTAGCAATTCAAGCAACGAGCGTCCTATGGATTCGTCATCCTAGGGCGAAGCAAGGAGCGAAGCGACGCGGCGCAGACCCTAGGATCCATGCCGCGCCATTCGTGCACGCGAAAGCGGACCAGAATCGGCTTTCAATGCACCAACGGCGATGAAGGGCCTATCGAACAACCATCCTGATCCGTCGCATTCTTCGGCAATGGTCACGGCATGGATCCTCGGGTCTGCGCGTCCGCTTCGCTTCCGCTCCGCCTGTGGATGACGAAGTCGCGCAGAACTTTCACTCATGCCGGTGCCCAAAGTGCCTCGCCGCCACCTCGACATGCGTGTGTGACGCCTGCGCCACGAAACGCTCGGTCTCGTTGTGATCAGCCGCCTCGTTCGGCCACCAGGTGCCGCCAATAACGATGCCTTCCGACACCAGCCTCTGGTCGGCGACCAATGACGCGCCGACCGCATCGACAAAGGTGAAGCGGCCCGGGCGCTGCCGGAGCACGGCGACATCGCCGACGGTGCCCACCGCCAGCGTGCCGAGATCAGGCCGCGCGATCGCCCTCGCCGGCGCTTGCGTGGCGGCGCGCAGGACCTCGACCAGCGGCATGCCGAGCGCCAGCAGCTTCGACATGCAGACCAGGATGTCGAAGGCCGGCCCATCGACGCAGTAGAGATGCACGTCGCTCGAGATCACGTCCGGGGCCAGCCCTTCCTCAAGCATGGCGCGGGCGACGGCGAAATCGAACGAGCCCATGCCGTGGCCGATGTCGAAGATGACGCCGCGCTCGCGCGCCAGCCGCATGTCGGGCCGCACCGCGCCGGAGGCGAACACCGGCGCATTGGGAA
Source organism: Mesorhizobium sp. M1342 (assembly GCF_040317955.1). Classification (NCBI taxonomy): domain Bacteria; kingdom Pseudomonadati; phylum Pseudomonadota; class Alphaproteobacteria; order Hyphomicrobiales; family Phyllobacteriaceae; genus Mesorhizobium; species Mesorhizobium sp. M1342. The sequence goes on from NZ_JAMYLI010000035.1 coordinate 48,895, forward strand.
ACGGCCGGAAGCAGTGGGTGAGGATGTCACCCTTGCGCAGGCGCGGCAGCACTTCCGAGCGGCCGGGCGGCGGCTCATCGATATGCGCCATCAGCGGCAGGCCAGCCTGGTCGGCGGCCTCCAGCGCCAGATCCACCGGGGCGATGCCGCTGGTGCCGCCGGCATGCTTGCCGGAGCGGACTTTTACGCCGACCACGACATCGCGGTGTTCACGCACCGCCGCGACCACCTCGCGCGGCTCGCACAGCCTGAGGTCGCTGCACTCGCCGACCGACACCGTCTGCGAGAAGCCGAAAATGCCGGCAAAGGAAATGTTGACATAGGCCAGGATGCGGACCTTCGACCGCTCCATGACATGGCGGCGGAAGCCGAGGAAATTGCCGGCTCCCGCACTGCCCGCATCGATGAAGGTGGTGGTGCCGCTCTTGGCGGCCAGCCGATCGGCATCGACGCCGAGCGACGTGCCGCCCCAATAGACGTGGCTGTGCAGGTCGACCAGGCCCGGCGTGACGATGCAGCCGCCGGCATCGACGATCTGCGCGGCGCTGTCCGCCGGGATATCGGCGTCGACCGCGGCAACGCGGCCATTGGCGATGGCGACATCACGTAGCGCGTCGAGGCCAGCGGCCGGATCGATCAGCCGTCCGCCCTTCAGCAGGAGGTCGAATTGCATTGGGGTAACCTCCGCTTCGTTGCTTTTTGCTCAGAGAGGCCGGTAGGCGACGGCCTCGACCTCGATCTTGATGTCGATCATCAGCCGCGATTCGACCGTGGTGCGGGCCGGCGGGTCTTTGGGGAAGTGCCGGGCATAGACCGCGTTGAAGGCGCCGAAATCGCGCGCATCCTCCAGCCAGACCGTGGTCTTCACCACATCGTCCATTGTGCAGCCGGCCAGCGCCAGTGCGGCCTTGATGTTGGCGAGCACCTGCTCGGTCTGCTCCGTTATGCCGCCCTTGACCACGATGCCATCGCTGCCGACAGGCACTTGCCCCGAGACATAGACGAGATCACCGGCCCGCACGGCTGGCGACAACGGCACATGCGATGTTCCAAAACACTGTTTCGGCAAGGGACAAGCCTCCTCTGATGACAGGACGGGGTGCCATGGCAGCGCCCGCTTCGATCGACACTTACGCCGATCGGGGCGATCCTCATAGGGGGCTTGTTGGAAAGCAACATTCTTCGAAATCCGCGTTGCTTTATTACAAGAGCGCTTGCATCGTACGCGCTGGCGGGCGACTTGGGAGCCGTAACGCACAGACGCATTTGCCAGAGCGGAGACACCCAGCAATGACTTACGACAAGAACCCGTTTCCATCAGGCGATACCGATCGCCACGCGCTCTGGGAAATGCTGGTGCGGCGCGACATCGACGCCTTCATCGGCCAGGACTGGGCCATGGTCGAGGATGATTTCGTCGGCGAGAGCTTCTTCGGCATGCATGCTCATTTCCTGCATAACGCCGACGCCTGGCGGCTGCAGTTTCCAAGGCTGGACATCTACCGCGACGAATGGCTGCGCCAGGCCAGGGAGACGGCGGCGACCAAATTCGCCGAGCCGCTGCGCGAGGCGCTGTTTCGCGTCACCAACATGCGCGACATCGATGTCGACGGCGACCGCGCCGTGCTGCACAAGAAATTCGACGGCTTGGTTGCCAAGGCGGACGGCAGCGTCGATCGCTTGAAATGGCAGACGCTGTATTTCTGCAGCAAGGTCGGCGGCAGCTGGAAGATCGCCGGCTTCGTCGGCTACATGCCGCATCCGCTCGGCAGCTAGAACCACCGATCACTAGAGCGCAGGGTGGGTCGGGCCGAACGTGCGGCCCGGCATCGCGCCCGCCATCAGCGCGCCGTTGAGCAGCAATGGCGGATGCAAGGCGCCGCATTCCATCAAACGCAGCCAGGCATTCCCAATGCCTTTTGCGCGCCATTCTTACGAATTTGTATGCCGCCGGACAGGCCGGTGTGAACTCGTTTGCTTACGATGCGCGGGGTGGATCGCCACCGCCCCGCCGCAACCGTCGACCTCTGGACTTCAGCCATGCTCGCGCCCAACAGGCAACAACCCGCCGCACCGAGCCACAGCAGGGTTCCCGACGTCACCCTCGACTTCTGGCTGGTCAAGCTGATGGCGGTCACCACGGGCGAGACCGCGGCGGATTATCTTGCCGACACACTCGGGCTTGGGCTGACCGCCACCTCGCTGATCATGACCGGCGTCCTGACCACGGCCCTTGTCCTGCAGTTTACGCGGAAACGCTATGTGCCGTGGGCTTATTGGCCGGCGGTGGTGCTGATCAGCATCGTCGGCACGCTGGTGACGGACAGCCTCGTCGACGGTTTCGGCGTGCGCCTGCAGACGGCAACCATCGCCTTCTCGGTCGCGCTCGCTGCGACATTCGCGGTCTGGTACGCCAGCGAACGGACGCTGTCGATCCACACCATCTTCACCACCAGGCGCGAGATCTTCTACTGGCTGGCGATCCTGCTGACCTTCGCGCTCGGCACCGCCGCCGGCGATCTCGTCGCCGAAAGCTTCGACATGGGCTATCTCACATCAGGGCTGCTGTTCGGCGGCGTCATCGCGCTGATAGCGCTCGCCTACTGGCTGCTCAGTCTCGACGGCATCCTGGCCTTCTGGCTCGCCTATATCCTGACGCGGCCGCTCGGCGCTTCCTTCGGCGACCTGCTGTCGCGGTCGGCCAGGCATGGCGGCCTGGGTCTCGGCACCATCTTCACCAGCCTGCTCTTCCTCGGCTGCATCATTGCGCTCGTCCTGCACATGACCCTGAAGGGCGACGAGGCCGATGAGATCCTCCTGGAATCGGATTGATCTCAGCGTGTGCGTGCGCTGACCAAGTGCAGAGCAGAATGGAAGTTTTCTTCAGTAGCGATCCTTCACACCCCCCTCTGGCCTGCCGGCCATCTCCCCCGCAAGGGGGGAGATTGACTGTACCTCCGCTTTCGCCAATCTCGAATGTTGCAAGAGTTGCAAGAGGGGTGGGGGATCGAAGCTGCCGATCTCCCCCCTTGCTTGCGGGGGAGATGCCCGGAAGGGCAGAGGGGGGTGCTGTCCCGCGGACGTCGGGTTCCGCATCGCTACGCGGCTCGGAGATGTCACGGCATCCCAAGGACGAAGCCAGGAAAGCTTCCGCCAATCGCGAATGTATGACGAAAGCGCCACCATACCTGCGCGTCGTGACATCCTAGGAACAAGCCCGTGCCGGTGATAGCCTCTCCATCTCGGCAACGGACCGGACCTTTCATGCGACTGCTTCTCGTCGAGGACGACCACAGGACGGCCGACTATATCGTCAGGGGACTGACCGAGGCCGGCCATGTCTGCAACCTGCTGCGCAACGGACATGACGCGCTGTTCGCGGCGACCCGGGGCAATTACGACGTGATCATCGCCGATCGGATGATCCCCGGCCTCGACGGCCTGTCGATGATCAAGGCGGTGCGCGCCGCGGGCGTACGGACGCCGGCGATCTTTCTCACCTCGGTCGGCGGCATCGACGACCGCGTCGAGGGGCTCGAGGCCGGCGGCGACGACTATCTGGTCAAGCCCTTCGCTTTTTCCGAACTTCTCGCCCGCATCAACGCGCTTGGCCGGCGGCCAGCGGCGCAGGAGCAGAAAACCGTCCTGCGGGTCGCCGACCTCGAAATGGACCTGATCATGCGGCGGGTCACGAGGCAGCGCCAGCCGATCGACCTGCAGCCGCGGGAATTCAGCCTGCTGGAAGTGCTGATGCGCGGCGAAGGCCGCGTCATCACCCGCACCATGCTTCTGGAGCGCGTCTGGGATTTTCATTTCGATCCCAGGACCAGCGTCGTCGAGACCCATATCAGCCGGCTGCGGGCCAAGGTCGACAAGCCCTTCGAAACCCAGCTCATCCACACCGTCCGCAACACCGGCTACAGCCTGCACGCGCCGTCATGACCGGAACATGGTCCCGCCTGCTGCGCAGCACGCCGTTCCGGCTGGCCCTGACCTTCGCCTTCCTGTTCGTGCTGGCCTTCGTCCTGTCTGGCGCCATCGTCTACCAGATGATGAGCGCCGATCTTGCCGAGCGGCTCGACGACACCATCAAGGAGACCTACGCGGTCGTCGCCGCGACCTATGCCGAGAACGATCTCAAGGAGCTGGTTGAGACCGTCGGCAGCCACTCCCTGCGCAGCCTCAAGAAGGAGCAGCTGTTTTCGCTGACCGACACGACGGGCAATCGCCTGGCCGGCAACTTCACCGCGGCAGGGCTTCCCGACGGCTTCTCGATGTTCGACACCGAAATGCCCGGCGTGCCGCCCGGCGCCGAGTACCGCGCCTATTCCGGCCCGGTCGGCGGCAACACCTTGACCGTCGCCTTCAGCCTTTCCGAGACGGAGGAGCTGGAGAGGATCGTGCTGATGAGCTTTGGCTGGGGAACCCTGATCATCACCGGGCTGGCGGTCGCCGGCGGCGCCCTGCTGGCTTCGCGAGTCCAGCGCCGTCTCGACGGCATCGCCGCCACCATGGTGGATGTCTCGCATGGACGGCTGGACACCCGCATTCCGCTGACCGGCAAGGGCGACGACATCGACATCGTCTCCAGCCAGGTCAATGCCGCGCTCGATCGCCTGTCGGCACTGGTCGAAGGCATGAAACAGGTCAGCGCCAACATCGCCCACGATCTGAAGACGCCCCTCAACCGGTTGCAGATGATCCTCGACACCGCATCGGAAAAGAATCTGTCGGGCCAGAAGATCGCGGCTGAGCTGGCCGAGGCGCATGCCGAGAGCCTGCAGATCAACGAGACCTTCGATGCGCTGCTGCGCATCGCGCAGATCGAAGCCGGCGCGCGCCGGGCGCGGTTCACCGATGTCGATCTGGGCGAGGTGCTGCAAACCATCGCCGAGATCTATGCCGATGTTGCCGAGGACGACGGAAAGTCGCTGTCGTTGGCGCAACCACAGGAAACGACGGACCGGATCCATGGCGATCGCGAGCTGTTGACGCAGATGTTCGCCAATCTGGTCGAGAACGCGCTGCGCCATTGTCCATCGGGCACGACGATAAAGCTGTCGGCGACGCGCCAGGGCGAACGCGTCGTTGCCGGTGTCGCCGACAACGGTCCCGGCATTCCCACCGACGAACATGAAAAAGTGTTTCAGCGGCTTTATCGGCTGGACCATAGCCGGTCGACATCCGGCAGCGGGCTGGGTCTCAGCCTTGTCAGGGCCATCGCCGACCTGCATGGCGCGTCGATTACGCTTGAGGATTGTCGGCCTGGCCTTGAGGTGGCGGTGAGCTTTCCGCCGGCGCTGGATTGGTAGGCGAAATGAACCATTCGTCCAATGCCTGAGGTAAGGAAATTGGCGAAAGCCGAAGTGACGGCCAATCTCCCCCCTTGCGGGGGAGATGCCTGGCAAGGCAGAGGGGGGTGCTGTCCCGCCGACCTGTCGATCTGTCACACGGCGCAGATGGCCGAGGCTAGCGCCTGAGCACCCCCCTCTGGCCTGCCGGCCATCTCCCCCGCAAGGGGGGAGATCAGCAGCTTCACCTATCTATCCGCGTCGACAGGATGATCGACGACAAAGTCCGCTCGACTCCGTCCATGGCGCCGATCTGGTCGAGCAGCATGTCGAGGTCGCGGATCGACGGCGCGTCGACGATGACGATCATATCGAAATTGCCGCTGACCGAATGCAGCGTCCTGACCGTCGCCAGGCCGCGCAGGGCGCGCACCACCTTGTCGGCGAGCTTGGGCGTCACGGTGAGCAGCACATGTGCCCGCACCAGCCCCTGCTCGTAATCCGGCGCCAGCCGCACGCCATAGCCTGATATGATGCCGCGCTGCTCCAGCCGTTCGATCCGGCTCTGTACCGTGGTCCGCGAGACGCCAAGCCGCCGCGCCAGCTCGGCGGTCGAGGCGCGCGCATTCTCGCGCAGCAGGGAAAGCAGGGCTTGTTCGGCGTCACTGAGCATTTCGACGATTCTTCTCGGCAGACTAGCCAATAGATGGTTTCGTTTCGAACAAAACCACGCTTCCATTCGACGGGCAAGCTGCGAATCTGGGCTTACAATCAGTGAGGGATCGGTCATGAAGAAAATTGTCGTTGTCGGCGCCGGAAAGATCGGCTCGACCATTGCCGAGATGCTCGCCGCCACGGGGGATTATCAGGTCACGCTCGTCGACCGCTCGGCAGCACAGCTCGCTTCCGCCGAACTGCCGGCCACGGTCGCGACGCTGGAGCTCGACATCGAGGCATCCGGCACGCTGGAAGCCGCCCTCGCCGGCAAATTCGCGGTGCTCAGCGCCGCTCCCTTCCATCTGACCACCCGCATCGCCGAGGCAGCGGCCAGTGCCGGCGTGCACTATCTCGACCTGACCGAGGATGTCGTCTCGACCCGCCGCGTCAAAGAATTGGCGCGCTCCGGCAGAAACGCCTTCATTCCGCAATGCGGCCTGGCGCCGGGCTTCATCTCGATCGTCGCCAACGATCTCGCCAGCCGATTCGACACGCTCGAAAGCGTGCGCATGCGCGTCGGCGCTTTGCCGCAATACCCGTCCAATGCGTTGAACTACAATCTGACCTGGAGCACCGACGGCGTCATCAACGAATATTGCGAGCCCTGCGAGGCGATCGTCGAGGGCGAACTGGTCGAGGTGCCGCCGCTGGAGGAGCGCGAGGAATTCTCACTCGACGGCGTCACTTACGAAGCCTTCAACACCTCCGGTGGGCTCGGCACGCTGGCCGAGACGCTGAAGGGCAAGGTGCGCACGCTGAACTACCGCACCATCCGCTACCCCGGCCACGCCGCGATCATGAAGGCGCTGCTCAACGACCTTGGCCTGCGCCACCGCCGCGACGTGCTGAAGGACATTTTCGAGAGCGCCCTGCCGGCGACGCTGCAGGATGTGGTCATCGTCTTCGTCACCGTCTCGGGCCGCAAGAACGGCCGCCTGCTGCAGGAGACCTACGCCAACAAGATCTACTCGAAGCGTGTCGGCGACACGGTGCGCAGCGCCATCCAGATCACCACCGCATCCGGCATCTGCGCCGTGCTCGACATGCTGGCCGACGGCAGCCTGCCGGCGACCGGCTTCGTCAAGCAGGAAGACATCGCGCTCGACGCATTCCTAGCCAACCGCTTCGGCCGCGCCTATGCCCAGCACGAGATGGTGAGCCGGCTGGCGAGCTGAAGTTCTTCACCCTCCCCCTTGTGGGGAGGGTCGGCTCGCATGCGTAGCGAAGCGTAGACTGCGAGACGGGGTGGGGTGAGCGCTGACGGTCGGCGAGGACCCCCACCCCGCTCCGCTTCGCGGATCGACCCTCCCCACAAGGGGGAGGGTAAGCATCCTCAAATATGCAGCGCGTGCCCCAGCGCCTTGAGCGCCGCTTCCTGGAACCCTTCGCCCTGCGTCGGATGCGCATGGATCGTGCCGGCAATGTCCTCCAGCCGCGCGCCCATCTCCAGCGCCAGCCCGAATGACGCCGCCAGTTCCGACACACCTTTCCCGACCGCCTGGATGCCAAGCACCAGATGGTTGTCGGCCCGCGCCACCACGCGGACGAAGCCGTCTTCGCCCAGCTTCGTCATCGCCCGGCCATTGGCGGCGAACGGGAACATGCCGATCTTGATCTCGCCGCCCAGAGCTCTGGCCTCTTCCGGTGAAAGACCAGCGGTGACGAGTTCCGGATCGGTGAAGCAAACGGCGGGAATGGCGCGCTTGTCCCAGTTGCGCTTGTGACCGGCGATGATCTCGGCGACCATCTCGCCCTGGGCCATCGCCCGGTGCGCCAGCATCGGCTCACCGGTGACGTCACCGATGGCAAAGATGCCGCGCATCGAGGTGCGGCACTGCTCGTCGATGCGGATGAATTTTCCAGCCATATCAAGGTCGATCTGGTCGAGCCCCCAGCCTTCGGTCACCGGCTTGCGGCCGACCGTCACCAGGATTTTTTCGGCGGCGACCTTGGCGCTCTTGCCGTCGGATGTCTCGATCAGCAGCGCGTCGCCTTTGGTCGACAGCCCCTTGGCCTTTGCACCCAGCATCACCTCGATGCCGAGTGCGTTGAGCCGCTTGACCACCGGCCGGGTGAGTTCCGCATCATATTGCGCCAGCACGCGCGGCAACGCCTCGACCACGGTCACTTTGGCGCCCATTTTGGCGAAGGCCATGCCGAGTTCCAGTCCGATATAGCCGCCACCAACGACGGCAAGTTTTTTTGGCACCTCACCGAGTGCCAGCGCCTCGGTTGAGGAAATCACCGGACCGCCAAAGGGCAGGAACGGCAGTTCGACCGGCGTCGAGCCGGTGGCGATGACGATCGCCTCGGCGCGGATCACTTGGCTTCCCGTCTCGGTCTCGACCTCCACAGTCTTGCCGTCGCGAAAGCTCGCCCAGCCATGCACGGTCTTGACTCCTGCCTTCTTGAGCAGGCCGGCGACGCCGCTGTTGAGCCGGCTCACGATGCCGTCCTTCCAAGTGATCGTCTTAGCCAGGTCGAGCGTCGGTGCGGTGAGCGAAATGCCAAGCGGGCTCTTGCCGCCTTCCATGTGCGAGACCCTCTCGAACTCTTCCGCCGCATGGATCAGCGCCTTGGATGGGATGCAGCCGACATTGAGGCAGGTGCCGCCCGGTTTGCCGGCCTCGACGATTACCGTATCGACGCCGAGCTGTCCCGCGCGGATGGCGCAGATGTAACCGCCAGGACCGGCGCCGATGACGAGCAGCTTGCAGGAGATTTCTTTCATGACGGCACGCTCTCTATGGTGACGAAGGCCCCCTCATCCGGCCGCTTCGCGGCCACCTTCTCCCCGCTGGGGAGAAGAGCCTGGCGCCTGCGCTGACGCCCGACTCTCCCCTCGGGGAGAGATAGGATTGCCCCGAAATGCCTGTTAAAATCGGCTGGCAATCCGGGTGAGGGGGACTTCGACATCGGCCTCATCACCCTCAATCCACGAAAATCAGCGCCGGTGTTTCCAGCAGCGTCTTTATCCGCTGGATGAACACCGCCGCGTCCCAGCCGTCGATGACGCGATGGTCGAAGCTCGACGACAGGTTCATCATCTTGCGCGGCATGAACTGGGTGCCGTCCCACACCGGCCGCACCATCATCTTGTTGACGCCGATGATCGCCACTTCCGGATGGTTGATCACCGGCGTCGTCGCCACGCCGCCCATGGCGCCGAGCGAGGTGATGGTGATGGTCGAGCCGGACAGCTCGTCGCGTGTCGCGGTGCCGGACTTGGCAGCCTCGGCCAACCTGATGACCTCAGTGCCGCATTCCCAGATGTCGCGCGCCTCGGCATGCCTGACCACCGGCACCACCAGCCCCGACGGCGTCTGCGCGGCAATGCCGATATGGATGCCGCCATGCTGGTGGATGATGCCGGCCTCGTCGTCGAACAGCGAATTGAGGTTGGGCTGGTCCGCTATCGCCTTGACCATCGCCCGCATCAGGAACGGCAGCAGCGTCAGCTTCGGCCGCTCCACGCCACCCTTACCTGGGCGCTTCTCCTTGTTGAGTGCGGCGCGCAATTCCTCCAGCGCGGTGACGTCGATCTCCTCGACATAGGTGATGTGCGGGATGCGCGATTTGGACAGCGTCATCTTCTCGGCGATCTTGCGCCGCAGCCCGACCACCTTGATGTCCTGTATCGTATCGTTGCGGGCGAGACCGGATGTCCTGGCGACCTGCGGGCCGCGCGCCAGGAACGCCTCGATATCCTCATGGCCGATGCGCCCGGCAGGGCCGCTCCCCGCAACCTGCCGGAGATCGATGCCCGCCTCTTTTGCCCGCAGACGGACGGCCGGAGAGGCCAACGGTCTTTCGCCCTCGGGACGGGGTGCGCCGGCGGGCGCGACAACTCCGGACGTCGGCGCAGTACCCCCGCCCCTAGCCCCTCCCCACAAGGGGGAGGGGGATTCTGTCTGCGCTGCTCGCACGCTTTTTGCGGAGGACTCTGATGATGGCGAAGTAGATTTTGCTCCGCCCTTGGAGGCCGTGGCGCGTCCCCCTCCCCCTTGTGAGGGGCTAGGGGTGGGGGTACTCTCAGCCGTGACTTTTGCCGGCGTCGCACCACCCGCAACATTGACCTCGCCCGCCACCTTCAGCCGCACGATGGGCGAGCCGATCGCCACCGTGTCGCCGATCTCGGCGCCCAGCCACAGGATTTCGCCGTCGACAGGCGACGGGATTTCGACCGTCGCCTTGTCGGTCATGACGGCGGCAAGCACGGTGTCCTCGCGCACGATGTCGCCGATCTTGACGTGCCATTCGACGAGCTCGGCTTCGGCGACACCCTCGCCGACATCGGGCAGCTTGATGATGTGTTCGCCCATCTCAGGCCCCCATGGTTTCAAGCAAAGCACGGCCTACCCGGGCGGGACCGGGGAAATAGTCCCATTCCTGCGCATGCGGATAGGGCGTGTCCCAGCCGGCAACGCGAGCGACCGGCGCTTCGAGGTGATAGAAGCAGTTTTCCTGCACCAGGGCCGACAGTTCGGCGCCGAAGCCCGATGTCAGCGTCGCCTCGTGCACGATGACGCAGCGCCCAGTCTTCTTGACCGAGGCGACGATCGTGTCGAGATCGAGCGGCAAAAGGGTCCTGAGATCGATGATCTCGGCATCGATGCCGGTTTCCTCGACCGCGGCCTGCGCGACATAGACCATGGTGCCGTAGGCGAGCACGGTGAGGGCCGAGCCTGCCCGGCGGATCGCCGCCTTGCCGAGCGGCACGGTGTAGTGGCCGTCGGCGACCTCTCCGAGCTCATGTTTCGACCACGGCGTCACCGGCCGGTCGTGATGGCCGTCGAAAGGGCCGTTGTAGAGCCGCTTCGGCTCCAAAAAAATCACCGGATCGGGGTCTTCGATCGCCGCGATGAGTAGCCCTTTGGCGTCATGTGGGTTGGACGGCACCACGGTCTTCAGTCCCGACACATGGGTGAACAGCGCTTCCGGGCTCTGGCTGTGCGTCTGGCCGCCAAAAATGCCGCCGCCGGTCGGCATGCGCACCACGATCGGACAGGTGAAATCGCCGTTGGAGCGGTAACGCAGCCGTGCCGCTTCCTGCGTCAGCTGGTCGTAAGCCGGATACATGTAGTCGGCAAACTGAATCTCCACGCACGGCTTCAGGCCATAGGCGGCCATGCCGATGGCCGAGCCGACAATGCCGGATTCGTTGATCGGCGCATCGAAGCAGCGGCTCTTGCCGTATTTGGCCTGCAGGCCTTGCGTGCAGCGGAATACGCCGCCGAAGAAGCCGACATCTTCGCCGAACACGACGACTTTGTCGTCGCGCCCCATCGACACGTCCATGGCATCGCGAATGGCCTCGATCATGGTCCGTCTCGGCATGGCTCAAACCCCCGCCTGCTGGCGCTGGCGTCTGAGATGCGGCGGCATCTCGGCATAGAGCCCTTCGAACATGTCGCGTGTCGACGGCTTGCCGCCGGCATGCAGCGTGCCGTGGCTTTCCGCTTCCTTCTGCGCCGCGATGACCGTGTCGAGGATTTCCGCCTCGGCCTGCGCGTGCCGCTCGTCCGACCAGACGCCGAGCGCGATGAGATGGTTCTTCAGCCGCACGATAGGGTCGCCGAGCGGCCAGGCGTCGGATTCGGTCTTTGGCCGATAGGCCGAGGGATCGTCCGAGCTCGAATGCGCGCCGGCACGGTAGGTGACATATTCGACCAGCGTCGGCCCGAGATTGCTGCGCGCCCGCTCCGCCGCCCATTTGGCAACGGCATGCACCGCGAGATAATCATTACCGTCGACGCGCAGCGACGGGATGCCGAAGCCAAGGCCTCTCGCCGCGAAGGTGCCCGAGCCGCCGCGTGCGATGCCTTGAAAGGTCGAGATCGCCCACTGGTTGTTGACGACGTTGAGCACGACGGGCGCCTTGTAGGTGGAGGCGAACACCAGCGCCGAGTGGAAATCGGATTCGGCCGTCGAGCCGTCGCCGATCCACGCGGCTGCGATGCGCGAATCGTTCGATATCGCCGAGGCCATCGCCCAGCCGACCGCCTGGATGTACTGCGTCGCCAGATTGCCGGAGATCGAGAAGAAGCCGTGCTCCTTCGACGAATACATGACCGGCAATTGCCGGCCTTTCAGCGGGTCGGCCTCGTTGGAATAGATCTGGTTCATCATCGTGACCATCGGATAGCCGTCGGCGATGAGCAGCCCTGCCTGGCGATAGGTCGGAAAATTCATATCGCCCGGCGCCAGCGCCTTGCGGAAGGCGCAAGCCACCGCCTCTTCGCCCAGATGCTGCATGTAGAACGAGGTCTTGCCCTGCCGCTGCGCCATCTGCATGCGCGCGTCGAAGGCCCGCAGCGTCATCATGTGGCGCAGCCCGGCCAGCAGCTCGTCGCTGGAAAGCAGGCCGGCCCAGGGACCGACGGCCTCGCCATTGCGGTTCAGCACACGGATGATCGAGAAGGCATGATCGCGGATGGTTCGCGGATCGACATCGATCTCGGGGCGCGGCACCGAGCCGGCCTTGGGGATCGGCACATTGGAAAAGTCAGGCGTCCCGCCCGGCCGCACTTCCGGTTCCGGAACGTGGAAACGCAACATCCCAGCATCGGCCATGACCTTTGTCCTCCAATGTTGCCTGGTGCCGATATTTGCATATCTGCGCCGCCAGGCCAGTGCGAATTCGTCGGGGTAGCATGCGGACGTCGGTCCCGGCCGCGCCGGCCGATCCAGCCTCCCCAGCACCAAGATGAAGATATGTCGACGAAATTTCTTGTCGATGTTGGGGGATGGCGCGCAATTAGGGAGAAGGTTGGGCTGGGTTTGCCGGAAGATAAGGTGATTGGCGAAGGCGGCGAAGCGTAATCTCCCTCCTTGAGGGGGAGATGGCCGGCAGGCCAGAGGGGGTCGGTTCGACTGGATGCGACCTCCTTGCGGCAGACGAAGGTTAGCGCTCCACGCGCAACGACCCCCTCTGTCGCCTTCGGCGACATCTCCCCTCAAGGGGGGAGATTACTCGCTCCGCCGCTTTTGCCAATCTTCCACGCTGCGAGAAAATCACGCGCATCATCCTTTGCCCCAATCACCAACCTCCATTCACCCCGCCCCCGCATCATGCTAACCAACCCGCCATGGCACAGAAGAAAGCATATGAGGTCGATGGGTGGTTGGCGCGGCCTGATGCGCGCATTTCCATCGTCCTGCTTTACGGCCCCGATCGCGGCCTCGTCTCCGAGCGGGCGAAGGCCTTTGCCGGCAAGACCGGCCTGGCTCTCGACGATCCCTTCTCGGTGGTCAGGCTCGAAGGTTCGGAGGTCGACCGCGACGAGGGCCGGCTGCTCGACGAAGCCCGCACCGTGCCGATGTTTTCCGACCGGCGGCTGCTGTGGGTGCGCAATGCTAGCGGCCAGAAGGCATTGGCCGACGACGTCAAGGCGCTGACGGCGGAGCCCGCGCGCGATGCCATCATTCTCATCGAGGCCGGCGATCTCAAGAAGGGCGCCGGGCTGCGCGCCATCGTCGAGGCGGCGGACAACGCCATGGCGCTGCCGTGCTACGCCGATGAGGCGCGCGACATCGACGGCGTCATTGATGCCGAACTGGGCAAGGCCGGCATGTCGATGACCATGGAGGCGAGGCAGGCGCTGCGCCGCAATCTCGGCGGCGACCGGCTGGCCTCGCGCGGCGAGATCGAGAAGCTCGTGCTCTACGCCCATGGCCAGAACGAGATCGGGCTGGAGGAGGTCAAGGCGATGTCGGGCGACGTCTCCGGCGCCTCTTTCGACGACGCGGTCGACGCGCTCCTCGAAGGCAAGATCGGCGACTTCGACACCGCCTTCACCCGCCATTGCCAGTCTGGCGGCCAGCCCTTCCTGGTGCTGTCCTCGGCAATGCGGCAGTTGCAGCAGATCCAGACCATGCGCGGCCAGATGGAGTCCGGCAACCGCAACGCCGCCTCGGTCGTCGCCGCCGCCCGCCCGCCGGTGTTTTTCTCCAGACGCAAGCTGGTCGAGAAGGCGCTGGAACGTTGGAACGTCGACGCGCTCAGCCGCGCGCTGATGCGGCTGCAGACGGCGGTGCTGCAGACCAGGCGGCGGCCGGATCTATCGGTGGCGTTGGCGCGGCAGGCGCTGCTGGGTATTGCCGTGGAGAGCAGCCGGCTGGCGCAGAGGTAGGAGATTGGCCAATCTCCCCCCTCGTGGGCCTGTTGCAAAATTGTGTGGATGTGATTCCCTGTTTTTGAACCAGGGATCTTGCGATGACGACGAAGCCGAGCGGTCAGTTC
>NZ_JAMYLI010000036.1:0-62597 GCF_040317955.1 Mesorhizobium sp. M1342
TCGACAACCGAGCGCTTGAAACTCTCGCTGTATTTGGACATGCAAAACCCCCGAAGGTTGTGTCCAACTTTCGGGGGTCAGTTCACATGTCCGGGCCTCTTTTTTTGGCAAGCCGTTCCGGCAATGCCCGGCTTCACGCAATCACGTTCGGGTGATCAGGTTTTTTGAGGAAACAACGACCGCTCTGGTTCCGAACAGTGGAGGCGATCGTCGTTCTGACGCTCGTGCCAACAACAGGGAAGGAAACCATCTCATGAACCTCAAGAACATCTGCCTCGGAGCGCTTGCTCTTTCCATGATCGGCGGCGTGGCTTTTGCCGGTGCTCTGGATGAGCCCGACAACATGGCGCCGTTCTTCACGGACTCCGGCATGAAAACTATGAAGCCGATGGCGGATTTCAAGACAGCCTTCATGGCCATGCCGATGGAAAAGCAGGAAGCGATGAAGAAGGAATGCCAGGATGCGGCGATGAGCAAGCCGCATGCGGAATTCTGCGCCAATGTGCAGGCGCTCGGCGGCGCCAACTGATTTGCCGCGATCGGGCCGAGACCCGATCTTTGTTCCAGACGACCAATGGCGGGCTGCCAGCCCGCCATTGGTCGTTCGATGGAAGCTCCATCGGCCCGTCGTCCATCATTGCCTCGAGCGGCTCAACCGGCGGTAACGAGGTTTGATCATCTCAACCTCTTATAGTTAATGCGCCCTTAACCTTCCCACCGATAGTCTGAGACCCGAATCTGCCGGAATGCGCCCACGCACCCGGCGAGTCCACGACAGACGGGGAAGAGCATGCGTTCAGGGGCTTCAGCACCGCTCGCGCTGGCCGGTACAGGGCACGGCATCCAGGCGTTCGCGCGGCGTCAGGTCGGGCGGCTGGTCGGCGTCGGCCTGTTCGCGCTAGCCGCCTTTGGCGTTGCCAGCCTTGCCACCTGGAATGTCGCCGATCCGAGTTTTTCCCACGCGACGAACAACACCGTCACCAACGCCATGGGCTATGCGGGTGCCGTGTTCTCCGACCTGGCCATGCAGTTCTTCGGCCTCGCCGCCGTCGCGGCCCTGGTTCCGACGGTCATCTGGGGCTTCCTGCTGTTTTCCGCGCGCGGTGTCGACAGGCTGCCCAAGCGCGGGCTGACCTGGTTCGGCTTCGCGCTGCTGGCCGCGGCGATGGTCGGCTGCGTTGTGCCGCCCAAGACCTGGCCGCTGCCCACCGGCCTCGGCGGTGTGTTCGGCGACATGGTGCTGAAGATCCCCGGCGTCGTCATCGGCGGCTATCCGACCGGGCTGATCGCCAGCATCATCGCCATCCTGCTGGCCGCGCCCGCACTGTGGCTCTTCGCCCATGGCTCGGCGCTGATCGGACGCAAGAACGGCTTCGCCGTGATGGAGGACGAGCCCGCCGCCGATCCGCGCGAGGACGACCTTCTGTTCGACAATGACGAGGACGAGGGCGACGAGGGCATCCTGGCACTCGGGGCAATTACTCATTGGTGGCTGTCGCTGCGCGCGTGGATGCACCGCCGCGCCGTGCGCCGCAGGCAGGAGCGGGACGAGTACGAGCCGGAGATGGAGCAGCGCTCCACCGCTTGGCGGCGCGCCGCAGAACGGGTCGAATCGGCCGAGTTTGCCGAGCAGCGGATGAGCCAGGATGGCCGCGCCCGCGTCGAGCCCGAATTCTTCGCCGCCATGGTCAATGACCGCAGCGTCTCGCTCGATCCCGACGATGCCGATATCTTCGAGGACCGCTTCGACAATGCGGGCGAGGATGCCGATTTCGACGATGAACCTGTCGTGCAACGCCGCGGCGCGTCGACCGCCAAGGTACAGCCGTTCCGCTCCGACGCAGCCACCCGCGTCGAGGCGCCGGCGGCGCGCCCCGTGCCCGGCGCCCGTGTGCAGCGCGAGGCGCAGACATCGCTGATCGGCTCGGAAAAGTTCGAAATGCCGTCGCTGCACTTCCTCTCCGAACCGAAGAACGTGGTGCGCGACGCCAGCCTGTCCAAGGACGCGCTGGAACAGAACGCCCGCCTGCTCGAAGGCGTGCTGGAGGATTTCGGCGTCAAGGGCGAGATCATCGCCGTCCGTCCGGGCCCGGTGGTCACCCTCTATGAGCTCGAACCGGCGCCCGGCATCAAATCGTCACGCGTCATCGGCCTGTCCGACGACATCGCCCGCTCGATGAGCGCCATTGCCTGCCGCGTCGCCGTGGTGCCAGGCCGCAACGCCATCGGCATCGAACTGCCGAACGCCAAGCGCGAAACCGTCTATCTCAGAGAGATTCTGGCCAGCCGCGATTTCGAGACGACGAAGGCCAAGCTGGCGCTGGCGCTGGGCAAGACCATCAATGGCGAGGCGGTCATCGTCGACATCGCCAAGATGCCGCACGTGCTTGTCGCCGGCACCACCGGCTCGGGCAAGTCGGTCGCCATCAACACCATGATCCTGTCGCTGCTCTACCGGCTGACGCCGCAGGATTGCCGGCTGATCATGATCGATCCGAAAATGCTGGAACTCTCTGTCTATGACGGCATCCCGCATCTGCTCACGCCCGTCGTCACCGATCCGAAGAAGGCGGTGGTGGCGCTGAAATGGACCGTGCGAGAGATGGAGGACCGCTACCGCAAGATGTCCAAGGTCGGCGTGCGCAACATCGACGGCTTCAACGCCCGCGTCAGCCAGGCGGACAAGAAGGGCGAGAAGATCTCACGCACCGTGCAGACCGGCTTCGACCGCCAGACCGGCGAGGCGATCTACGAGACCGAGAACCTCGATCTCGAGCCGATGCCCTATATCGTCGTCATCATCGACGAGATGGCCGACCTGATGATGGTCGCCGGCAAGGACATCGAAGGCGCCGTGCAGCGCTTGGCGCAGATGGCGCGCGCCGCCGGCATCCATGTCATCATGGCGACGCAGCGGCCGTCGGTGGACGTCATCACAGGCACCATCAAGGCCAATTTCCCGACCCGCATCTCCTTCCAGGTGACGTCCAAGATCGACAGCCGCACCATTCTGGGCGAGCAGGGCGCCGAGCAGCTGCTCGGCATGGGCGACATGCTCTACATGGCCGGCGGCGGTCGTATCCAGCGCGTGCACGGCCCGTTCGTCGCCGATGAAGAGGTCGAGAAGATCGTCGCGCACCTGAAGCTGCAGGGCGTGCCGGAATACCTCGACGCCATCACCGAGGATGACGGCGAGGACGACGACGAGCCGTCGGGCAAGGGTGGGTCCGGTGGCGGCAACAGCAATTTCGAGGATTCCGACGATCCCTACGATCAGGCGGTCTCCGTGGTGCTGCGCGATGGCAAGGCCTCGACCAGCTATATCCAGCGCCGGCTGGGCATCGGCTACAACCGCGCCGCCTCGATCATCGAGAAGATGGAGAAGGAAGGTATCGTCGGCCCGGCCAACCATGCCGGCAAGCGCGAGATCCTGGTGCCGACCGAAGAGGACAAGTTCTGACCAGAAAGCCTGACCCTTGTGACATCCCGGTCCGGCAACCTTGAACCTTTCAAGGCGTTGAAGCGACCAAGGGACGCCTGACCCGCCAAATTTCAGCCTAACTGGGGGTCCAAGCACAGAACAACTCAGGAATCAGATGAGAGTGACCGACATGAAAAACGATCTTTCAGCGCTCAGCACATTTGCTCCCTCCCGGCGTCAGTTGCTGGGCCTCGGCCTGGCGTTTGCGGGGGCGGCAGCCTTCAACGCGGTACCCGGCTTCCAGGTGCTGGCCTCGGCGCAGGCGGCCGTGCCGGCCGCGGCACAGAAGATCGCCGACCACTTTTCCTCGGTCAAATCGATGAGCGGCGAATTCGTGCAGTTCGGCCCCAAGGGCGAGCAGACCGGCGGCAAGTTCTTCCTTGAACGGCCGGGCAAGATCCGCTTCAACTATGACGGCTCTTCGAATTTCCGGGTGATTTCAGACGGCAAATCGGTGGTCATCCTGAACAAGAGGCTCAACACGTCCGATCTCTATCCGCTGTCGAAGACGCCCCTGAAGCTGCTGCTCGACACCAGGATCGACCTCTCCGGCGATCGCGTCAAAAGCGTCAAGCAGGAGGATGACCTCACCACCATCCAGCTCGCCGACAAATCGGTGTTCGGCAATTCGAGGATCACCATGATGTTCGATCCGAAAACCTTCGATTTGCGGCAGTGGACGATCACCGACGCGCAGGGCAAGGATACGACGGTGATGATCTTCAACACCAAGGAAGGTGTCAGCTTCGCGCCGGATACTTTCGCCATCGACTACACGGCGAACCGCGAGCTCAACACCAACAAGGCGCGCTAGAGCAGTTCACCGTTTCACGGGAACGACGACCCGCTCCAACTCCTTGTTCCTGGAATTGCTCTGGCTTCAAACGCTCAATAGCTGTGGAAAGCACCGGGCCGCGCCTCGTCGGGCGTGGCCCGGCTTGTCTTTGCGGCCCGCGGCTGGCAATTTCCCGGGCTGACTCCGTCAAAAGGCGTCTTCCCCGCCGGGACCCCATCGGTTCTGGCCGGCTGCACGCTGTCCTGGATTGCCAATGCCCTTCTCCATCGCCACCTGGAACATCAACTCCGTTCGCCTGCGCATGCCGATCGTCGAGCGCCTGCTCGTCGAGCATGCGCCCGACGTGCTGTGCCTGCAGGAAACCAAGGTTCCCGACGAACTGTTTCCCGAAAAGGCTTTCCGCAAGCTCGGCTACGAGCACATCGCCTTCCATGGCCAGAAGGGCTACCACGGCGTCGCGACGGTGGCGCGGCGGCCGATCGAGGTGGTCGAAAAGCGACGCTTTTGCGAAATCGAGGACAGCCGGCACCTCTCGGTCACGGTGCGGGCCGGCGGCAAGGCGATCCTGCTCCACAATTTCTACGTTCCGGCGGGCGGCGACGAACCGGATCCCGTCATCAACAGGAAGTTCAAGCACAAGCTCGACTTCGTTGCCGAGATGAATGCCATCCGGGCAGAACATGACGAGGTGTCCGGCTCGGTGCTGGTCGGCGACCTCAACATCGCCCCGCTCGAGCATGACGTCTGGTCGCACAAGCAATTGCTCAACGTGGTCAGCCACACGCCGGTCGAGACAGAAAATTTCGAGGCGATGCGGCGCGCCGGCGACTGGGTCGACCTGATGCGGCTCAACGTGCCGCATGAGCAGAAGCTCTACACCTGGTGGAGCTATCGCGCGCAGGATTGGGAGCTGTCCAACCGCGGCCGCCGTCTCGACCACGTCTGGTCGTCGCCGAACCTGGTGCCCAGCTTTTCCGGCTACGAAATCCTGCGTCCGGCGCGCGGCTGGGAGCGCCCGTCGGACCATGTGCCTGTGATCGCGCGGTTCGATCTGGACTAGCCTGCTTGAAGATGCGGGGCCTGCGGCAGTCAGTCGGTAGAGGTGGAGTCGGCTGGATCCACCCACGGACGGCCCAATCGTGTCACCATCGCCGCGTACCCAACGGCACCTGCCGCCCAAAGGAAGATGCCAAGCTCTTTGACGACGTCTTCGGCGATGGCGGCCGCAGAACCAGGGGTAGGAAACAGCTCTCCGAGCTGGTCAATCGATGCTGACATCGCGAGCAGGAAGCCTGCGGCCACAAAGACGATCGTGCCGTCGAATGTCTTTCGTCGCAGCCGAAAGAACCAGAACAACCCGGCGGCGGCGTAGACAATCATCGGAACGATCTCCGGTATCCCTACAATGGGCAGCACGTCCTCATGGATCAACAACAGGTCATCGAGGCCCAAGAACAGGGTAAGACCGCCGAGAAACGTGCAATCCCATCGATGCGTGAGCAGGCCAGCAAACAGGGTGGCAGCGCCGGTGCCGATCCATAGCGAAGCACCCAGGGACGAAATCCACCCCGTATAGAAGCCGACTTCGGCGGCTGCAGATGGATCTCGATAAAAGATCCAAGCGTCCAGGCCACGAATTTGCGCGATGAACAGCGCGGCTAAGAGCATCGCAACATTAATCGCCGTCGCCGCCAGTACGACCAAGCGCCAGGCTATTATCCATTCGCCGCCATGCTTTGTGTTCAGCGCGTTGTTCTCTGGCATTGCTATTCTCATTGAGGACTGAGAGGAACTCCACTGGAACCAAAGTACGACAGCCGCCAGATTTGCCGCCGAGAACTTCGCCTGCATTGTGCCGGTGGTCACCATGATTGCAGCGCTTCGCCCCACCGAACCCATTATACCATGGCGTCGATGTTCAGGTGAGGCTGGCCTGCAAATGGCCGACCTGAATCTCAACGCGCTTCGAAGCGCGCCAAATGAATTCAAGTTCAAACCGCGCGCTTCAAGTCTTCATGCATGTCGTTATCGCGAAATTGCTGGACTGACAGGCCTGCGAGATCCGGCAGATGGGGATGGTCGCGGCGGCGCGTCGCCAGCATCCGTTGCGCCGCTTCGACGATTGTCGACGCAGGCACATCGGCGACCAGGCCGGTCCGGCTTGCAAGACGGGATTCGATCACGTCCACGCAGTTCGAAAGCGGCCTCCAACGGGCCATGTTGGCGCCGCCACTGAGGATAACCATCGGCGTCATCACGGTTGCCATGAGATGTGCGGTACCGCCTTCGGCGCCGATGTAAAGATCGGCAAACTCGCCGAGCGCCAGCAAGATGTCACCGATATCGACACCCTCGATCGCGGCGGAATCGACAAGCCGCAGCTTCGGTACGCGCTGAGCCAGTTCAGCCATATCGGGACCATCGCCGGGAGTTTTCACATAGAGAAGGTCCGCCCCGTCGGCGATCAGGCTGTCGGCGATCGCGGCAACCTGATCCGCCGACATGCGCTTGCTGGCGCTGCCGTGCGCCGCGATAATGATCAACGGAGCATGCTTGCCGTCCGCAAGGCCCCTGGCCGCCGCTCGCGCGGCCGGGCCAGGCTCCAGCCGATGATCGAAAGGCAGCCGCTTGCCGGCAAGGCGTTCGATGAGGCGGTGGTAGCGCCAGGCATTGTGCCCGGGTCGTGCTTCAGGCCTTTGGCCCAGGCGCCAGGAAAGGGCGAAAGCCGGAAAGTTTGCCTCATAGGCGATGCCGCGGCCGAGCAGTGATGCCGAGGCTTGAAGCAGCCAACGCGCCGAGATGCGGAAATCGACCACGGCCAATCGCCCCTTGCCGTTGCGGTGACCGGCGATCAGGCGCGCCAGGGGCGTCCGCACATTGATCGCATCGACCAAATGGCCGGCATGGCGATTGAGGCTATGTTCAAGGGACGACGACCGGGTGGTTCCGTAGACGATGAAACTATCGGGGAATGCCGTTCTGGCGGCGCGCAAAGCCGGAATCCGGATTAATCCGTCGCCGAACGCGTCATTGCGGGAATACAAGATAATCGTCTCGTACCGCCCTGATGGCATGGCTCGCTCCCCCCAGGAGCCTGGTGGTGATGGCGCCTGCTGTGCCGGCCGCCTTCGAGGTGCTTTAGGATTTCACCTCATGCCTGTCAACGGACCCTTGCCCCTGGATCCGGGCGTCCGGATGAACGAACCTTGGCGATTCCCGCTCCGGCCGCAGTGCGCCACGATCAGGTCATCGCGGCCAATGTCGTTGAAAAGCGCTGCCGCGCTTCCGCCTTTGGCCGCGACACAACAGCTTCGCAGGCGGGCAGCCTTCAGCCAGAGAAGCGCGGCGCCAGTTCCTCGATGCGGCGGATCATCGCCTGAAATTCCTCCGAGATGCGCTGGTGGAGCTTGACCGCGATCTCGGGATATTCCTCCAGGATGCGGCGGAACATCTTGCGGCTGAGCCGCATCACTTCGGAATCGATCTCGGCCGAGGCGCTGGTCAACCGGTTGGTGTCGGCGATCAACGCCAGTTCGCTCAGGATTGTGCCGGGGCCTGCCGTGCCAATTGGGATGCGTTCACCACCCTGCTCCCGGTAGAGCACGATGCGCCCACTGACGACGATATAGGCGGAATCGGCCTCATCGTCCTCGCGATAAAGCTTGTGGTTGGCAATCAGCCTGGTGTTCTCGGCGCCAAAGGCGAGCAGGCGCAATTGTTCCTGCGTGAAGCCCTCGAAGAGCCTCACGGCGGACAGGACGCGGATGTCGTCATCCAGCGCCATCTAGCTATGTCCCCGAACCGACAGTCCGACTCCTCCTCTGCGAGTTCGATCCAAACCACCCTCCAACTGGATCGTACCCGAAAGCGGCCCCGCCCGACCGCTCATTGGATAATGAAATGTTTAAGGAACCAGCTTGTAGCCGCCGCTTTCTGTCACAAGAATTTCCGCATTGGAAGGATCGCGCTCGATCTTCTGGCGCAGCCGGTAGACATGGGTTTCCAGCGTGTGCGTGGTGACACCGGAATTGTAGCCCCACACCTCCTCGAGCAGCACGTCGCGCGTCACCACCTTCTGGTCGGCGCGATAAAGATATTTGATAATCGAGGCTTCCTTCTCCGTCAGCCGCACCTTGCCGCCGCGCGGGTCAAGCAGCAGTTTCTGGCTGGGCTTGAAAGTATAGGGCCCGACCGAGAAGGTGGCGTCCTCGCTCTGCTCATGCTGGCGCAGCTGCGCCCGAATGCGCGCCAGCAGCACGGCAAAGCGGAACGGCTTCGTCACATAGTCGTTGGCGCCGGCCTCGAGACCAAGAATCGTATCCGAATCGGTGTCGTGACCGGTCAGCATGATGATGGGCGCCTTGTAACCGCCCTTGCGCAGGATCTTCACCGCTTCGCGGCCATCCATGTCGGGCAGCCCGACGTCCATGATGAGCAGATCAATGAGGCCGCCGCGCGCTGCGGCGACACCTTTTGCCGCAGTCGATTCCTGCAGCACGTCGAATTCCTCATAAAGGGACAATTGCTCGACCAGTGTGCCGCGCAGGTCATCATCATCGTCGACGATCAGTATGGTGCGTGAAGTCATGGATCAATCCGTTGTTTTGAAAAGAAAATTCAGTTGACCGCTGCCTGTTTATGCGGAAGCTGACCGGCGCAACAGCCGTTCACAGTGATTTGTTCCGTGGCACGATCATACAAGAAAAAACACGATCGCAATGCAGCCGGCGCAATTTTGCGAAAAGGGCTGCGTGTGCTGACCGTGCGGGCCAGGCCTGGGCATTCAAGCCAGGGCCTGCTGCAGGCCGGGAAAACGGTGTTTGCCTGTGCGTTGGGGCGCGGTGGCATCTCGGCCGGCAAGCGCGAAGGCGATGGCGCCACGCCGCTGGCCGCGATGCGGATACTGTCGGGGTATTTCCGGGGAGATCAGTTCTCCAGCGGCCGCAGGACCCGTCTGGCGATGACGCCGATCGGGCCCGATCTGGGCTGGTGCGAAGTGCCTGACGACCGCAACTACAACAGGCCCGTCAAGATACCCTATGGCGCCAGCCACGAACGCATGCGGCGCGACGACCGGCTCTACGACGCCTGTCTTGTGCTCGACTGGAACCTGTCGCCGCGCCGGCGCGGGCGCGGCAGCGCCATCTTCTTCCATCTGGCGCGCCCCGGCTTCACGCCGACGCAAGGCTGTGTGGCTGTCACGGCTCGTACGATGGCGCGACTGCTGCCACTGCTGTCGGATCGGACGGTGGTGAGGGTGGTAAGATAGTAGGGGAGTAGGGGAGTAGGGGAGTAGGGACAGTCCCGGCGCAGCCTTAATTTTTCCTATTCCCCTATTCCCCTATTCCCCTATTCCCCTACGACCAGGTTTCTGCCAACCGATGTCGAGCAGGCCCAGCCGGCCAAGTTCTCTGTCCATTGCGCGAGCGACGTCACGGCGCTCGCCGCCGATATCGCGCAGTTGGCGATCGGAGAGATCCTCGACGTCCTGGTAGGCAATGTCGCGGCGGGCGAGGCGTATCGCGACCCGGGCGTGGCGCAGCCAGTCGAGGGTTTCGGCCAGCCAGGCCGGGCGGGGTGTCGATGAATTCAAAACGATGATGGACATGGTTATGATCCGTTGTCTCCGGATATCAAATCCGGCTTGATGATGTGTCGATGATGGGATCATGCCAGATTGAAATCCCTGCGAGAAACGAGTAGTTTTCTCTGGATCATCAAGTTTTATTTGAGGATAGGATGGCTCGTCTTCTGCCCGGGACTCGTGCCTTGAGGACGCTGGAAGCAGCGGCCCGGCACCTCAATTTCACCCGCGCCGCCGACGAGCTCGGCCTGACACCGGCCGCCGTCAGCCATCAGATCAAGGAAATCGAGGATCAACTCGGGCTGGTGCTGTTCACACGCACCAGCCGCACCATCCGGCTCACCGAGGCGGGGACGGTGCTGTTCGACGCCTCGGCCGACGCGCTCGACCTGCTTGGCCGGGCCGTTTCGCGGGCGCAGAAGCTGGCGCGCGGCACCGCCCTTTTGAAGGTAACGCTCGACGCGCAGTTCGCGTCAAAATGGCTGATGCGACGCGTCGACGATTTTCGCAAGCATCACCCAGATATCGAATTGCGATTCGACATTGCCTATGAAGTGCGGGATTTCGAACTCGATGACATCGATGTCGGCATCCGTTTTGGCGCCGGGAAATATCCGGGTCTTCGCACCCACCGGCTGTTCGACAACATCCTCATTCCGGTGTGCAGCCCGAGCCTTTTGACGTCCGGTCCGCCGCTGCGTGAGCCGCGCGACCTCTTCAATCACACGCTTGCGCATATCGAATGGTCGCGGCAAGGCGTGACATGGCCCAACTGGCGGATGTGGATGGCGGCGGCCGGCATCAATGATTTCGACGACAGCCGGACCGTCGTCTTCGGAAACTCCACGGATGCCGTCCAGGCAGCGCTCGACGGCAATGCCGTTGCGCTCGCCGATTTCGCCATGGTGGCGAACGACCTTTCCCTGGGCAGGCTGGTGCAGCCTTTCGAACTCGGCCTGCGGGTGGCGCCCGAGTTCGCCTACTTCCTGGTCTATCCCGAAAATACCGGCGACGATCCGCGCATCGTCGCCTTTCGCGAATGGATGCTCGAGGAAGTCGCCAAGACGCGGACCACGGACAAAGGGCAGTAGGGCAGTAGGGCAGTAGGGCAGTAGGGCAGTAGGGCAGTAGGGCAGTAGGGCAGTAGGGATTGCAGTCGGTGCCGTTTGCCCCTATTCCCCTACTGCCTTACTGCCCTACTCCCTTCTTGATCAGGTTGCCGCCGCGCCGAACCAGCCGATCACGGCGCCGATGATCAGCAGCACGCCGAGCCAGTGGCCGCCGTCGATGAGGGTCAGGTCCCAGCCGAAATTCTCGTAGCGATGGTTGACCGAGAGCGTCGTGGCGACGAAACCCAGCCAGAGCACGAAGCCGAAGACCAGGCCGGCAATCCATGTCGGCTCGCCGCCGGTCATCGCGCCGACGACCAGCGCCAATATGTACGCCATGACCAGTTCGGCGATGAAGCTGATGACGAAGGGCAGCGGCGATTTCTTCATCGTCGCCGGATCGAGCTTGGCGGCTTTCAGCCACGGCTTGCTCAGGCCCATGTACCAAGCGGCGCCGAACAGCCACGCGGCGATCGCGGCAGCGACTACCGCCAGCCAGTTCACTGCTGAAAAATCCATGAGCTCCCCCTCTGATTTGTATGTGATGGAACGCCTGTTCGGCGATCGCGTCAAGCGAACCGCCAGACCGTCGTGCGCTTGACCAGCGCATCCTCCAGCGCCCGCGTGACGGCCACCTCATAGACCGCAAGCGGCTCCAGCCCTGCCTTCGGCAGATACGACCGTCCGGGATCGCCGACGAGGATCTCGGCGCCGCGGGCCTTCAGCGTTGCGAACCATGGCATCAGCCGGTCCGCGAAAGATTTGTCGTAGAAAACATCACCGGCCAGGACCACGTCCCAACCTGCATCGGTGCCGATGCAATCCGTGCCGAGGAATTCGGTCCCGACACCGTTGATCTCGCTGTTGAGCCGGATCGCGGTGGCACAGAACGGATCGATGTCGGTTGCGATCACCTTGGCGGCACCTGCCTTGGCGGCAGCGATGGCGACGAGGCCGGAGCCGGAAGCGAAGTCGAGCACGCGCTTGCCCCGCACCGTGCCGGGATTGTCCAGGACATAGCGGGCAAGGCCCTGGCCGCCGGCCCAGGCAAAGGCCCAGAAAGGCGGTGGCAGGCCGATCTCGACCAGCTCATCCTCGGTCCGCTGCCACAAATCATGCGCTTCGTCGGCAAGATGAAGCAGGATCTCCGGCACGTGCGGCGGCGCCATCAGCGCCGTGTTGTCGAGAATGAATTGCCTCGCGCTGTTGGGCGTCAGCGCCGTCACGGAGCCGGCGTCAAGCCGCCCATGCGGCAGACTTCCTTCCATTCGGCCGGCGTCACCGGCTGCACGGAAAGCCGGCCGAGCCGCACCAGCGCCATGTCGGCAAGCTTCGGATTGGCCTTGACCTGTTCCAGCGTCGGCGGGTTCGGCACATCCCTTACGGCGCGGATGTCGACGCATTCCCAGCGCGGATCGTCCGAGGTGGTGTCGGGATGGGCAAGCGCGCAGACTTCAGCGATGCCGACGACGTTCAGCCCTTCGTTGGAATGGTAGAAGAAGCCGAGATCTCCGATCCGCATGGCCTTCATGTTGTTGCGCGCGGCGTAGTTGCGCACGCCGTCCCATTGCGTACCGGCCTTGCCCTTGGCCTTCAGCATCTCGAAGGAGAACTTGAATGGCTCGGATTTGAACAGCCAGTAGTTCATGTCTTTCTCCTCCTAGGAGTCGCGCGGCGACCGGGATTAACTAGCCGCCGGCTTGTTGAACGTCCAGTTCCACGGGCGGATTTCGACGCTTTCGAACAGCCCGGCCTTGGCGTAGGGGTCGGCCGCCGACAGAGCCTGCGCACCTGCCAGGTCGGGCGCTTCGACGACCACGAGGCTGCCATTGGGCTTGCCCTCGGCATCAAGGAACGGACCAGCGAAGGCCAGCTTCTTGTCGCCGTTCAACCCTTCGAGAAAGGCGATATGCTCGGGCCGCGTGTCGAGGCGCACCTGCAGGCTTCCGGGCTTGTCCTTGCAAATCACAGCAAACAGCATGGTTCTCTCTCCTGGTCTCGGGTTCAAGGTTGGGGATCAATCGTTGGTTTCGGTCTTCAGCGGCCGGGTCATCAAGGCCGTCACAGCCTGCCGGACGGTGATGGCACCGTCCAGTATGGCGGCGACAGCGGCAATGATCGGCGCGTCGATGTTGCGCTCGGTGGCGATGCGGGCAGCGATCGCCGCCGTCGGCACGCCTTCGGCGAGCGGCAATCCGGCAAGCGGCTTGCCTTGGCCGAGCGCCAGGCCATAGGCGAAATTGCGCGACTGGGTGGACGAGCAGGTCAGCAGCAGGTCGCCAAGGCCGGAAAGCCCCATCAGCGTTTCGGGCCTGGCGCCGAAGGCAGCGCCGATGCGGCGCAGCTCGACAAAGCCGCGCGTCACCATTGCGGCCTGGGCGCTGGCGCCGAGACCCGCGCCAGCGACAGCACCTGCGGCAATGGCGAAGACGTTCTTCAAGGCGCCGCCGATCTCGACGCCGATCAGGTCGTCGTTCGAATAGCAGCGTAGGTTTTCGGCGGAAAAGCGGGCGGCGAGATCGGCGGCCAATGCCTCGTCGCGGGCAGCGACCACAACGGCCGTCGGCAGGCCGCGGGCGACGTCGGTGGCGAAGCTCGGACCCGACAGAGCGGCAACCGGATTTAGCGGCAGGATTTCTTCGACGATCGCCGACAGCAAGGCGCCGGTCTCGCTTTCGATGCCCTTGGCACACAGAACCAGCGGGACACCGGCCGGCATCTGGTCCTTCGCTGCCGCCAGCGTAGTCCGCAGCGACTGGGCCGGCGTCACCGCCAGCACGCAGTCGGCACCGTCGAGCGCGGCCTGGATGTTGCTCGTCGCCACGATGCCGGGCTGGAGCGCAATGCCCGGCAGATAGCGTGGATTTTCGCCGCGGTCGATCGCGGCGACGGTCTCCGGGTCGCGCGCGTAAAGGCGGACGAAATGGCCGGCGCGCAGCATGGCCAAGGCCAAGGCAGTGCCCCAGGCCCCGCCGCCGAGCACGGCAACGCGCCAGCCGGTTGGCGCGGTGTCGTTGCCGCTTGCCAGCTCGTTCATGCCTTGGCTCCGCGCCGGCCGGAGCCGACCATCGGCGCCGAGATGCTGTCCAGCGGCCAGCGCGAGCGCGGCACGAAATCGAAGCCGTTCTCCTGCGCCATGCCGGCGCGCAGCCGCTCGATGCCGGCCCAGGCGATCATCGCCGCATTGTCGGTGCAAAGCTTCAGCGGTGGCGCAATGAAGGTGAAGCCGGTCTCGGCACAGAGCCGCTCCAGCATGATCTTGATCGTGCGGTTGGCGGCGACACCACCGGCAACGACGAGGGCCGGGTTTTTCGTGCCGGGAAATGTCTCGCGAAAGCGCGTCAGCGCGCGGGAGACACGGTCGGCCAGCGCATCGGCCACCGCTGCCTGGAACGAAGCGCAGATGTCGGCGACGTCCTGGTCGCTCAGCGGCGCAATGGCGCTCGCCGCCTGGCGCACGGCGGTCTTGAGGCCGGAGAAGGAGAAGTCGGGCTGGGCCGAGCCCTTCATCGGGCGCGGAAAGGCAAAGCGCGAGGCATTGCCGGCCTGTGCCGCCTTCTCGACATTCGGTCCGCCGGGATAGGCCAGGCCGAGCATCTTGGCCGTCTTGTCGAAGGCTTCGCCGAGCGCGTCGTCGATGGTCGTTGCCCAGCGCTGGTAGTCGCCGACGCCGCGCACGGCGACGATTTGCGTATGGCCGCCGGAGACCAGCAGCAAGAGATAGGGAAAGTCGAGCCCGTCGGTCAGCCTTGCGGTCAGCGCATGGCCTTCGAGGTGGTTGATGGCGATCAGCGGCTTGTTCGCCGCCGCGGCGATTGCCTTGGCGGTCATCAGCCCGACGATCAGCCCGCCGACCAGGCCGGGACCGGCGGTGGCGGCAATCGCGTCGATATCGGCGAGCGCCGTGCCCGAATCGGCAAGCGCTGCCTCGATGATGCCGTCCAGCGCCTCGACATGGGCACGCGCGGCGATTTCCGGCACGACACCGCCGAACGCGGCATGTTCCTCGATCTGGCTGAGCACGATGTTGGACAGGATTTTTGGCGCGGCGTCGCCGTCGATGGCCACCACGCTGGCGGCGGTCTCGTCACAACTCGTCTCTATGCCCAGCACGCGGATCAATTCGTCGCTGTCCCTAAAGATTGTATCATTGGGCTTTCCCCGTTAGGAGAACCCCGGAAAAGCCTCGCTTGCCGGGGGGTTATCACGGACTGCGCGCCATGCAAACAATCTTGAGAATCGGAACACGCGGCAGCCCGCTGGCGCTGGCACAGGCGCATGAAGCACAGGCGCGGCTGATGGCCGCGCATGGCATGCCGGCGGAGGCGTTCGAGGTGGTCGTCATCTCGACCAGCGGCGACCGCATCCAGGACCGGCCGCTGTCGGAAGCCGGCGGCAAGGGCCTGTTCACCAAGGAGATCGAGGAGGCGCTGCTGGCGGGCCGGATCGATATCGCCGTGCATTCGTCGAAGGACATGCCGACGCAACTGCCCGACGGTCTCGAACTCTCGGCCTTCCTGCCGCGCGAGGATGCACGCGACGCCTTTGTCGGCAAGGCGGCGAAGACGATCGCCGAACTGCCGCGCGGGGCGAAAGTCGGCTCGTCGTCGCTGCGGCGGCAAGCGCTGATCCGCCGGATGCGGCCGGATCTCGACGTGGTGATGTTCCGCGGCAATGTGCAGACGCGGCTGCGCAAGCTCGAAGAAGGCGTCGCCGCGGGCACGATCCTGGCCTATGCCGGGCTGAAGCGGCTTGGGCTCGAGCATGTCGTCACCGATCTGATACCGCTCGATGTCTTCCCGCCGGCGCCGGGGCAAGGCGCGATCGGCATCGAAACCCGTATCGGCGACCGCGATGTCGAAAAGATGCTGGCAGCCGTCCATGATGTGCCGACCGGCCAGGCGCTGGCCTGCGAGCGTGCCTTCCTGGCGGCGCTGGATGGCTCCTGCCGCACGCCGATCGCCGGCTATGCGGCGATCGCGGCCGGAAAGCTGTCTTTTGCCGGGCTGATCATCTCGCCCGACGGGACGCAATCGTACACGGTCGAGCTGCAGGGACCGGCGCAAGACGCCGCCAGCATCGGCGGTGAAGCAGCCCGGAGCGTGCGTGCCAAGGCCGGCGAAAAGTTCTTCGACGGCTGGCTCTGAAATGCTTCGCGTCCTGGTGACCAGGCCGGAACCGGGTGCTTCGCGCACTGCGCGTCGGCTTGAGGAGACGGGCTTTCAGCCGGTTCTTTTGCCCCTGACTGAAACAAAGGCGTTGCCTGTCGCCGCCGGACTGACCCTGGACAATGCCGTCGCGGTGGCCGTCACCAGCGCCAATGCCGTGCGCCAGGCGCCGGAAGAAATCATCGCGACGCTCGCCGCCTTGCCTTGCCATGCGGTCGGCAAAAGGACGGCGCAAGCGGCGCGTGAAGCGGGGTTTTTGTCGGTCAGTGAAGGCCCGGGCGATGCGGAGGCGCTGGCCGACAGGCTCGCTGCCGATTTTTCTGGAAAGACGATCGTCTATCTCTGCGGGCGCGTGCGTTTTCCGGCGTTCGAACAGAGGCTCGGGACAGCGGGCGTTCGGGTCCACGCCGTCGAGACCTATGACACGCTGACGGTGGGCTATCCGGACGACGTCATCCTCGAACGCCTGTCAGGGCAACCTGCCGACGCGGTATTGCTCTATTCAGCCAAGGCGGCGGCGGCGATGCAGACCTTGGCAAAACGGCCCGCTCTGCGCGGTCTCTTCGAGAAAACATGGGTTTTTGCGCTTTCCACGCGCATCGCCGCAGCCTTCGACGACGCCGCCAGCGAAAAGATCCGCATTGCCGCGCAACCCGACGAGGACGCATTGCTGGCGCTTTTGCAGGCGCCGCGCTGAGCCGCGTCATCACACCGCCCCTTTTCACCGCTTGGTGATGTGCTAGACCCTTTCTGAACCATCATGCGCCGCCAGGCGTTGAGACGAAGCGAATTGTGCGGAGCCCAGGCATGGTCAAGACGCCGAAGATGCGACACTCGAAAAGCCGCCGCGAGCCGGTGACCATCGATCTCGAGCCGGGCGCCGTCTCACGCATCGCCGACGAGGACGCCGCCAGGCAGGAGGCCCGGACAGACGAGGCGAAGGCCGAGGAAGCAGCGAACGCTTCGCAGCCCGAGGTTCCCGAAGAGCCGGTTCATGCCGACCAGACCGATCTTGAGCCCTGGGAGCATGCCGACGCCGCAGCAGGGGCAGCGGAGGCGCAAGCGCCGGCTGATGCCGGAGCCAAAGCCACCGAGCCTGAGCTCCCTTATCCCGGCTCGGATGCGCCGCCCAACCGTGCCAAAACCTTCGACTACAGTTTCGAGGACGCGTCGGCGGCGCAGACCGACGGCAGCAAGGCTAAAACCGAGACACGGGGCGAGAAAATGGCGCCAGCCCCGGAAAAGCGCGGCGGCCTCAACGGCGTCGCCGCCGGCTTCATCGGCGGCGTCATCGCGCTGGTCGGCGCCGGCGGGCTGCAATTTGCCGGCCTGCTCGGCGCGCCGGGTTCCGGTGCCGGCGTCTCGCTCGATAGCGTCAACGGCGACATCGCCTCGCTGAAGACCGAAATCGCCGGTTTGAAGGACGCCGGCGGCAACGGCGATGGAGCGGCCAAGATGGTCGGCCTGTCCTCGGGCCTTGAACAGGTCAAGGCCGATGTGGCGGCGCTGAAATCGGCTGTCGAGAAAGGTGGAGCAGGCGACGCAGCCGGGGTCGCCGCACTGGGCGACAAGGTCGCGCAGATCGAGACGGCGGTCGCCGCCCTCGGCAAGGCCGGCAGCTCGGCGCCGGTCGATCTCGGTCCGCTCAACGAGAAACTGGCAGGCCTCGACGCGCTGGTGAAGTCGGCCGGCGAGGCTACGACGGCGCAGGAGGGCCGGCTGACGGCGCTGGAGCAGTCCGTGTCGCAGCTGTCCGGCAAGGTCGAGGCGGCGGCGGGACAGCCGAAGATCGCGCTTGCCATCGCGGCGTCGGCCTTGAAGGCGGCGCTTGAGCGTGGCGGGCCGTTTTCGGCCGAACTCGAAACCCTCGCTGCGATTTCGCCCGATGCGCCGCAGCTTGCGGCACTGCGCCCCTATGCTGAAAAGGGCGTTCCGACCCGCGCCGAGATCGCATCGCAGGCCGATGCCGCCGCCAATGCTATGGTCACAGCCGCGACGCCCGTCGATGAGAATGCCGGCTTCGTTCAGAGCCTTCTGTCGAGCGCCGAATCGCTGGTCAAGGTCAGGCCGATCGGTGCCGTCGAAGGCGCCGGCGCACCGGAAACCGTCGCGCGCATGGAGGCGGCGGTCAACCAGGGCGACTACGCCAAGGCACTCAGCGAGTATGAAACGCTGCCCGAGGCCGCCAAGGCCGCTGGCGCGGACTTTGCCGGCAAGCTGAAGGCACGCATCGAGGTCGAAACCCAGGTCGATGCGCTGATCTCGGGCGCGATGAAGGCATGAGGGCAACACAATGATCCGCCTGCTCGCCTTCCTCATCGTCGTTTTCGCGCTCGGGCTGGGCTTTGCCTGGCTGGCCGACCGGCCGGGCGACATGGTCGTCACTTTCAACGGCTACCAATACCAGGTCAGCCTGATGGTGGCGGCGGTGGCGGTCGTTGCCGTGGTCGCCGCGGTGATGATCCTGTGGTGGCTGCTCAAGTCGCTGTGGAACAGCCCCTACACCATCTCGCGCTATTTCCGCGTCCGCCGCCGCGACCGTGGCTATCAGGCGCTGTCGACCGGAATGATTGCCGCCGGCGCCGGGGATGGCGCGCTGGCCCGCAAGAAGACCAAGGAAGCCGCCAAGCTGATCCGTTCCGACCAGGAGCCGCTGATCCACCTGCTGGAAGCACAGGCGTCGCTGCTCGAAGGCGATCATGAAGGCGCGCGACAGAAGTTCGAGAGCATGCTCGACGATCCCGAGATGCGGCTGCTGGGCTTGCGCGGGCTTTATCTGGAAGCCGAACGGCTCGGCGACCGCAACGCCGCCAGGCATTATGCCGGCCGTGCCGCGGTGATGGCGCCGCAGCTGGCCTGGGCGGCGGAATCGACGCTGGAAGAGCTGACCGCGCGCGGCGACTGGGACGGCGCCCTGAAACTGGTCGACGCGCAGAAATCGACACGGCAGATCGAGCGCGATGCCGCCAACCGCCGCCGCGCAGTGCTGTTGACCGCCAAGGCGCAGGCGCTTGCCGACAGCGATCCCGCCGCCGCCAGGACGGCGGCGATCGAGGCCAACAAGCTTAGGCCCGACTTCGCGCCTGCCGCCGTTGCCGCCGCGGCCGCATTGTTCAAGCAGAACGATGTGCGCAAGGGCTCGAAGATACTCGAGGCGGCGTGGAAGGCCGAGCCGCATCCGGAGGTCGCCGAGCTCTATACCCATGCAAGGCCGGGCGACGCCGTGCTCGACCGCCTCAACCGGGCGAAGAAGCTGCAGGAAATGAAGAAGAACCACGCCGAGTCCTCGATGACGGTGGCGCGCGCCGCGCTCGACGCGCAGGATTATTCGACCGCCCGCCGCGAGGCCGAGGCGGCGATCCGGATGGACCGCCGCGAGGGCGCCTATCTGCTGCTCGCAGACATCGAGGAGGCCGAGACCGGCGATCAGGGCAAGGTGCGGCAGCTGCTGTCCAGGGCGGTGCGGGCGCCGCGCGATCCGGCCTGGGTCGCAGACGGCGTGGTGTCGGAACGCTGGGCGCCGGTGTCGCCGATCACCGGCCGGCTCGACGCCTTCGAGTGGCGTGCGCCGATGGAGCGTCTTGGCCAGTTGATCGACAGCCATGATGAGATGCCAGCCGGTGCGGCGCCGGTCATCGAAGCATTGGCAAAGCCGACGAGCGAAAAAAGGCCGATCGAGGTGATCGATGATGCCGGTGGCGAGACGTCGGCGGGCAAGCAAGCTGAAAGTCGCGAAGAAGATCATGTCAGGCCGATCACGGCAGCGGCCTTCGCCGCGGTGCCGAGCGATGCCGAGGGTGTCGAGCCGGCTGAGGAGCTTGCGCGGTTGCCGGACGATCCCGGCGTCGATCCGGACGAGGAAGCGCAGAAATCGCCGCGCCGGTTTCGGTTGTTTTGAGTTGGGCCGGCCGTCAGGCCGTTGGGGTATGGATCTATGTTTGAACGCGTTCTGTCGTTTCTCAGGGATTTGCCGGCCGGTGCCGGCACGCGTGCCAGCACAGACGATCCCCGCATCGCCGCCTCGGCGCTGCTCTATCATGTGATGAATGCCGATGGCGTGCGCCAGGATGTCGAGTGGGAGCGGTTCAAAGCGGTGCTGGCGGAGAGCTATTCGATCAGCGGCACGGAACTCGAAGCGCTTGCCGCCGCCGGCGAGCGGGCCGACAACGAGGCGATCGATCTCTATGCCTTCACCAGTGTCCTGAAGCGCCATCTCGATGCCGATGCGCGCAAGGCCTTCATCGGCCTGATGTGGGAAATCGTCTATGCCGATGGCGAGTTGCACGAGCTCGAGGACAACACCGTCTGGCGCGTCGCCGAGCTGATCGGCGTCGAACGCCATGATCGTGTCGAGGCGCGCCGCAAGGCGGCGGCGCACGCGCCCGGCGCCACCGGAACATCGAGCGACGAATAGGATCTTCGCTTCCCATGCCGCGCCAAACGAGTTCGAAGCCAAAGATCCTGATCGTGCTGCATCAGGAGAGTTCGAGCCCGGGACGTGTCGGACACATGTTGCTGGAAGAAGGGTTCGATCTCGATATCCGCCGGCCGCCGCTTGGCGACGCCTTGCCCGAAACACTGGACGACCACGCCGGCACGGTGGTGTTCGGCGGCCCGATGAGCGCCAATGACGAGGACGAGTTCGTTCGCCGCGAGACCAACTGGCTGGAAATACCGCTGAGGGAGAACCGGCCATGTCTCGGCATCTGTCTCGGCGCACAGATGCTGGTCAACTATCTCGGCGGCAAGGTCGAAGGACACGGTGAAGGGCTGGTCGAGGTTGGCTGGTATCCCCTGAAGGCGACCGAAGCCGGCAAGCAACTGATGCACTGGCCGGAGATGGTCTACCAGTTCCACCGCGAGGGTTTTTCGCTGCCCAGGGACGCGACGCTGCTGGCGACCGCCGAAACCTATCCCAACCAGGCCTTCCGTTACGGCGACAATGCCTGGGGCATCCAGTTCCATGGCGAACTGACCAGGGTGATGATGCAGCGCTGGGTGGTGCGCGGCGCGCATCGCTTCGAATTGCCCGGTGCCCAGCCCGGCCGCGATCATCTCGGCGGCCGGCTGATCTGGGACATGCATCTCAAGCGCTGGCTGGACGAGTTTTTGCGGATGATTTTCGGCAAGCCGAGCAATGGCTAAAGCGCGTCGCGTTTGAACGGATTCAGGCGCCGCGCTTTAGGTCTTTGTCTTTATGCATGTAGGTCTCCCAAAACCGGGGCCACTTTGCGACATGCATCAAGGTTCGAGCACCGGCCGCAGGAAGCTGCGCTCGTAGCTGAGAATGCTGCGATTGCGTTTTTCCATTTCAAACACTTCCTGGCATTCCGGGTCGGCAGCCATACGCTTGCGATAGTCCTCGTAGGCGGCGAGGCTCGGGAAGCTGAACATGGCAAAAGCGACATTGTTAGCCCCCTCGGGGTCGATGACATATTTCAGGTAGCAAGTGATCATGGGAGCTCCTGTGTATAGGCGAGGCATGTCGGCTGTCAGCCGTAAGAGATCAGTTGCGTCCGTTGAGGTGGCGCACCTTGCGCAGTTGCGGGAACAGCACCATCCACAGGCCCGCGACGGCGATGGCGCCGATGCCGCCGATCACCACGGCCGGCACCGTGCCGATCAGTGCGGCCATCGTGCCGGCGCGGAATTCGCCGACCTCGTTGGAGGCTCCGACAAAGACCTGGTTGACGGCGTTGACGCGGCCGCGCACCTCGTCGGGCGTCCACAGCTGGATCAGGGTCTCCCTGATGTAGACGCTGAACATATCGGTGGCGCCGAGGCCGGCAAGGGCTACGATCGACAGCCAGGTGATGGTCGAAAGGCCGAACAGCACGGTGAAGGCGCCGAACGAGGCGGCGGCGGCCAGCATGATCATGCCCGCGTGGTTGCGGAGCGGATGCCCGGCCAGCCAGATGGCGACGCAAATGGCGCCGATGCTGGGCGCCGATCGCAGCAGGCCGAGACCCCAGGGGCCGAGCTGGAGGATGTCGCGCGCATAGACCGGCAGCAGCGCCGAGGCGCCGGACAGGAGCACGGCGAACAGATCGAGCGAGATGGCGCCGAGCACGATCTTCTCGCTCCAGATGTAGCTGAACCCGCCGAGCAGGTGCTGCATCGTCGGCTTGTCCGACTCGGTGCGCTGCGACGGCTTCGGGATGGTGAAGATCAGCAGCCCGGACACGAGCATCAGGACGGCCGCGGTTCCGTAGGCCGCTTCCGGCGACACGCCGTAGAGCAGGCCGCCGGCTACCGGGCCGACGATGGTCGCCGTCTGCCAGGCCGATGAATTCCAGGCGATGGCGTTGGCGAAATCCTGAGGCGGCACCAGATTGGCGAACAGCGAGGCGGAGGCCGGACCGAAAAAGGCGCGGGCGACGCCGAACATGGCCAGCACGCAGAAGATCGGCAGCGGCCCGCTGATGCCGCGCAGCGTCAGGAACAGCAGCGCCAGCGCGCACATCGCCTCCACCACGACCGCCAGCGCCATGATCAGGCGGCGGCCGAAGCGATCAGCGACGACGCCGGTGACCAGCACCAGAAGCAGCGACGGCAGGAACTGGACGATGCCGACAATGCCGAGATCGAAGGGATCGCGCGTCAAATCATAGATCTGCCAGCCGACCGCGACAGACACGATCATGGTGGCGAATGTGGTGAGGAAACGCGCCGCCCAATAGCTCAGGAAGGAGCGATGGCGGAACGCGGCATAGCGCTGATCCGGCGATATCTGTTCTGCTGTCATGATTTAAGAGGCCCCGTTGCAGT
The DNA here is from genome assembly GCF_040317955.1 of Mesorhizobium sp. M1342. NCBI lineage: Bacteria > Pseudomonadati > Pseudomonadota > Alphaproteobacteria > Hyphomicrobiales > Phyllobacteriaceae > Mesorhizobium > Mesorhizobium sp. M1342. Next base: position 22,907 of record NZ_JAMYLI010000036.1, read on the forward strand.
GACGTCAGCTGGCGGGGCACTTCCACGATGGGCGCTGGTCCGGCTGGCGGAACTTTTAGCTCAGTTCGCTGCGGATATGCGTCAAAATCAGCGCTGGATCAAGAAATTTTCAGCCTGTTCCGCCGACCACACTATGGAGTTACTGCCGCAGCGCGACGGAGATCGCGTCGAGGCCGCCGCGCAATTCGGCTTCCGTCGGCCAGCCGAAGCCGACGCGGAAGAAGCGCTTCTCCATCTCGAACCAGTGGCCGGGTCCGACATAGGTGCCATGGTTTTCCAGCAGGTCCGCATAGAACCGGTCGAGGTCGAAGCCGGGTTCGACATTGAGGCGCGGGAAGCCTACGACGCCACCTTCGGGCCGCACCCAGTCGACCAGCGGTTCGCGATCGATCCAGGCCTGGACGATGTCGCGGCGCCCCGCCATTTCGGGCAGCAGCGTCGCCAGGAAAGCGTCCCGGCGCTCGAGCATGCCGCGCGCAATGCCTTCGTCGATGACGCTGCCGCAGATGCCGATCTGCTCCTTGGCGGCGAGGAATTTTTCCTGAAGCTCAGCGTCCCTGGTGATCAGCCAACCGATGCGGATACCGGGAATGCCGAAGGCCTTGGACAATGACGAGACGCTGATCGCCTTCGGGCTCAGCGAGGCAGCCGTCGGCAGCCGCCGGCCGTAGGAAAGGTCGCGATAGGTCTCGTCGACCAGCAGACGGCAGTTGCTGCTTTCGGCAAGCGCCACCAGGGCATCGAGTTCAGCTCGGCTCATCATCGTGCCGGTCGGGTTGTGCGGGCAGGTGACGCTGATCAGCTTCGTGTCAGGCCGCATCGCCGCCTTGACGCGCTCGACATCAATGGCGAAGCCTTCCTCGAAGGCCAGGTCGACAAAGCTGATGGCGCAGCCGATCGCCCTTGGGGTTTCGATGTTGGTGGCGTAGTTGGGCCTGATGACGACGAGATGGTCATTGGCCGACAAGAGCGAGGTCGAGATGATGAACAGCGCGCCCGCGGCACCGGCGGTGACCAGGACATCATCCGGTGAAATGCCGGCATCCTGCGCCGAGATCAGGGCACGCAACTGCATGTCGCCGCGATGCTCGCCATAGAAAAGCGTGAGATCAGGCAGCGACAGGCCGATGTCGGAGAGCTTCTGGTCGGCGATCGAACTTTCCGAAAGATTGTAGCGGATACGGTCGTAGCCGTATTCTTCCGGCGCTTCTTTCTCGATCACCATCCTGGTGTAGTTCATGGCTCGCTCCCCAAGGCCCCGTCCGTCCATCCAAGCCATAAAAACATGAAGCCTGCCAAGGCGGATTCGCCGGCAGGCTTCTGTTCCAGTCGTCCTAACTGTTGGCGCAGGACTGAACTAGGTCTTTGCTTTAGGCAGGTTGTTGTTCCAAAACCGCTGCGCACTTTTGGGCGACATGCCTCAGGCCGAGGCCTTGGCCTTCCTGCCCTTGGCGGGTGCCTTCACGGGGGCCGCCTTGCGGCCGAGGCCGATCGATTTCGCCAGCAGCGAACGCGAGGCCGCGTAGTTGGGAGCGACCATCGGATAGTCCGACGGCAAGCCCCATTTGGCGCGATAGGCGTCCGGCGTCAGGCCGAAATGCACGCCCAGGTGACGCTTCAGCGATTTGAACTTCTTGCCGTCTTCGAGGCAGATGATAAAATCGGGCGTCACCGACTTCTTGGGGTTGACCGCCGGGACCAAGGGGGCAGCCACCGGGACCGCAGGCTTGCCGAGCCCGTTTATCGAGGCGCTGACGCTGGCGATGAGGTCGGCCAGGCCGGAGGCGGGCAAGCGGTTCTTCTCGACGTAAGCGGACACGATGTGAGCGGTCAGCTCGAGCAGATCGATGTCTTTACGGGCACTGTTGCTATCGTCGGTCACTCTATTTCTCCGTCTACAGCGAATGACCTGAAAATCGGATTCGACTTCCGGAAAGGATCATGCGCGAAATCAAAATGCTATGGCGTCCTTCGTGCGTCCACGGGACGAATGGCGTTGGTGTAGCGCGGAATTCCTAGTCGGCAAATCTGCGTATTGCAACGACTTGATGGCATATCACACGTTATTTTGAACAACTATATTAAACAATAACAGTATCAGACTATCAGCGCCTTGTCGCGCCACAAACGAAACCCGCCTTCGAAGGCGCGTGTGTTGTCGCCGCGCCTGGAGTCGGCGGGCAATTCATCGAGCTTGTCGACGTTGCCGCCGCCAATCACGACATAGTCCGGCTGCATGGCGGCACGGAGCCGGTCGACGACGTCGAAGACGTATTTGCGCCATTTCTTCTTGCCGCGCTTTTCCAGGCCGCGTTCGCCGACATAATCCTCGAAACTCTTGCCCTTCTTGTAGGGCAGATGCGCGAGTTCCATCGGTTGGGCGACGTTGTCGGCAATCATCGCCGCACCGAGCCCGGTGCCGAGCCCGAGGAACAGCATGCGCCCGCCCTCGTAGCTGCCGATGGCCTGCATCAGCGCGTCATTGACCACTTTCACCGGTTTGCCGAACGCGCCCGCAAAGTCGAATCCAGCCCAGCCCGTGCCGAGATTGGCGGGGTCGGCGAGCGGCCTGTTGTGATTGACCGGGCCGGGATAGCCCATCGAGACGACGTCGTAGGACAGGCCTTCGGCGAGCTTGTTGACCGTATCGATCATCTGCCGCGGCGTCAGGCCCGGCCCCGAATCGGCGCGGCGCTCCTCGCCCCCGGCGCTGGTGAGGATCTTGACGTGCGAGCCACCGATGTCGATCGTGAGCACGATTTTTTCAGTGTCCGGCTTCTCGGTGCCCGATGCTGGTTGCTTCACTTTCTTGGCCATCGTGTGGTCCTCTCACTTCACCGGATCGATCCAGCCATTGGGCGGTCCGAACCCGGCCATGACGTCCGCGGGTCCCCATGTGAGCGGCTCGTAGAGGTGCGGCGGCGTGGTGTCGCCAAGCACCGGGCCGACGATGCGCCAGGCCAGTTCGCTGGCGTCCTGGCGGGTGAACAGCTGGCCGTTGCCGTTCATGGCATCACCGATCAACCGCTCGTAGGGCGGCATGTCGCTTTTGCTGTCGTCGAGCGCCGTCAGTTCGACCTGCTCGCCGATCATGTCGTCGCCCGGCGCCTTGCGCTGGGCTCCGATGGCGATCACCACCTGCGGGTCGATGCGGAAGCGGACGTAGTTCTGGTCGGCGGGCTTGATCGGGTCGAAGACATCGAGCGGCGGCCGCTTCAGCCGCACCACCACTTCGGTGACATGCACCGGCATGTTCTTGCCGGCGCGGATGAAAAACGGCACGTCCTGCCAACGCCAGGTGTCGACGAAGAAACGCACCGCCGCGAAGGTCTCGACCGGCGAGTTCGGCGCCACGCCGGGCTCAGCGAGGTAGCCGGTGAACTGGCCACGCACGACATCGTCTTTTGTCAGCGTCCTGATCGCGCGCAGCACCTGCACCTTCTCATCGATCAGATCGTCGGCGGAACGGCCGACAGGCGGCTCCATGGCAAGCAGAAGCAGGATGTTGAGCAGATGGTTCTCGATGACATCCCTGATGCAGCCGACATCGTCATAGAAGCGGCCACGTCCCTCGACGCCGAAATCCTCGGCCATGGTGATCTGCACGCTCTCGACGTAGTTGCGGTTCCAGATCGGCTCGAGGAAGGAATTGGCGAAGCGGAAATAGAGCAGGTTCTGGATCGCTTCCTTGCCCAGATAATGGTCGATACGGAAGATCGACTGTTCGTCGAACACCAGATGCAGGACGCGGTTCAGCCAGCGCGCCGATTGCAGGTCGTGGCCGAACGGCTTTTCCACCATCAGTCGCGCGCCATGCGCGGTGCCTGATTGCTCCAGCCCCTGGACGACGGTCTCGAACATGGTCGGCGGCACCGCCATGTAGTGCAGCGGCCGCTGTGCGGTGCCGAGCGCGCTCTTCAGTTTCTCGAACGTCGCTCCATCGCGGTAGTCACCGCTGACGTAGCGCAGCAGCGAGGCGAATTTGGCGAACGCTTTCTCGTCGATCTTGCCGAGCGCATTGACGATGCCGTCACGGGCGCGCGCCTGCAACTGCTTGAGGTCCCAGGCATCGAAGGCGACGCCGATCACCGGTTCGGTGAGCGTGCCCTTGGCGACCATCTGGTAAAGGGCTGGAAATATCTTCTTGTGGGCGAGGTCGCCGGTTGCCCCGAAGAGCACCAGCGTGTCGGATCGTTCCTGGCTCATGCGCGTGTCTTTCCCCGTGTCGTCACTTGCCGGCCTTCGGCTTCTCGACATGGCCGCCAAAGGCATAGCGCATGGCGGAGAGCAGCTTGTCGGCGAATTCGGATTCGCCCTGCGAGGAGAAGCGGTCGAACAGCGCCGAGGACAGCACCGGAGCCGGCACGCCGGTGTCGATAGCCGCCTTCAGCGTCCAGCGGCCTTCGCCGGAATCCGAGACGCGGCCGCCGAAATTCACCAGGCCCGGATCGCTTTTCAAGGCGCCGGCCGTCAGGTCGAGCAGCCAGGAGCCGATAACGCTGCCATGCCGCCAGACCTCGGCCACCTGCGGAAGGTCGATGTCGAACTGATAATATTGCGGGTTTTCCAGCGGACTGGTCTCGGCGTCCGCCGTCCGTTGCCGCTTGCCGGCATTGGCCGACTTCAGGATGTTCATGCCTTCGGCATAGGCGGCCATGACGCCATATTCGATGCCGTTGTGCACCATCTTGACGAAGTGGCCGGCACCGCTCGGTCCGCAATGCAGATAGCCGAAGGGTGCAGTCCCGGCATCCGCAGGCGGATTGGAGCCGGCATCGGCGCCCGGCGCCAGCGTGGCGAAGATCGAATCGAGGTGTTGCACCGCCACGTCGGGGCCGCCGATCATCAGGCAGTAGCCACGTTCCAGGCCCCAGACGCCGCCACTGGTGCCGACATCGACAAGATGGATACCCTTGCCGGCCAGTTTCGCGGCCTGGTCGACGGCGTCGTGGTAATAGGAATTGCCGCCGTCGATGACGATGTCGCCGGGCTCCATCAGGGCCGCCACCTGGTCGATGATCCTGCCGGTGATCGCCGCCGGCAGCATCAGCCACACACAGCGCGGCTTGGCCAGCTTGCCGACGAATTCTTCCATCGAGGCCGCCCCTGACGCGCCGTCGGTCACCAGGGCGGCGACGCTGGCCGGGTTGATGTCGTAGACGACGCATTCGTGGCCGTCGCGCATCAGGCGCCGGACCATGTTGGCGCCCATCCGGCCCAGTCCCATCATTCCGATCTGCATGGTTTCGTCCCTGTTTCCTAAGAGATTTGCGGGGTTATCGAGGGAAGGTCTACTGGCTGCCCTGCTCGCCTGATATGACGGAGAAGTCGACATTCTCCCAATCGCCGGTTGCGGGCCAGAAAAAAGTGAAGATCAGCGTGCTTCCCTCGGAGAGGCTTGCCGCAGGCAGATCGGCAAGATGGATGCCGAAGGCGTTCTCCACCGTCTGGCTGTCATGGGCGGTTGCCCAGTTGTCGGTGCTCCAGTGGACTGTAGCCGGGTCCAACACTTCGACACGCAGCGTCTTGCCCTCCGGCATGGTGCGGATCTTGTTGTTGAACCGCCAGGTTCTGAACGGCGATACGGTCTTGTCCTCGATATAGCGCTTGACGCCTTGCGGCGGCATGTCGAAGACCGCGCCGTCGCGCAGCGAGCGCAGCAGCTTGATATGCTCCGAATGCGCCCAGACCAGCGGCATGGCGCTGCCCGAGGGGCGGCCGTGCAGCAGTTCGCGTTCCGGCAGATCGGCGCCGTCCCAGACCTGCTCCGGCAACAGGCCGCCCGATCCGGCCGAGCCTTCCAGCGCTGCCAGCAGGCTGGCTGCCTTTTCCTCGTGTCCAGCCGCCAGCTCATAGTGGGCGCGTTCGCCGGCCAGCAGCGGCCAGGGGCGACCCTGGCCGGTGCCATCGAAGGGTGCGCCGTCTTCGTGCTCGCCCTAGCCGTCACCATTGTAGCGATACCAGAGCGGCCCTTGCGGCAGATCGCAGCGCAATTGCGCGTCGATGACCTTGACCGTGTCTGCCATGCGCGGATCGTCGGCTGCCCGCAGACCGAAGCGGACAAGTGCCAGCGCATCCGGGCTGACGATCTCCTTGGCGGGCCGATCCGTGTCGCCGGGCGGCCGGTTCTTGATCGGGACATAGCCGTCCTTCGGCGAACCGGCCTCGGCGCTATCGGGCGACGCGATGCGGACATAGTAACCGTCGACGCCGACTTGACTGCAGGTCGCCGTGCCGGTGACGTATGTCCAGCGCTCGACCTGATCGTTCCAGACGTCTGATGTCTCGCGCAGATAGGTCGCGGCGTCTGTCTTGCCGCAGGCGTCGAGCAGGTCTGCCGCGGCAAGCATTGCGGCGATTTCGACCGCCAGCGTGAACGGGCTGTAGCCGGCATCCTCTTCCCAGCGGTCCTCGGCGGTGACGGGTCCGTTGCGCACGACATAGCCGGCGGCGCGCTCGATCATCGGCAGGAAGGTCATGAGCCTGGCGCGCGGCAAATGGCCGGCGCGGCGCAAAGCATCGGCCAGCAGCAGCGGAAAGGCGCATTCGTCCATCTGGATGCCGGGCCAATAGGCCGATCCGTCGAGCCAGGCGTTCTGCGGCCAATGGCCGTCCGGCTGCTGGATGGAGCTGAGGTAATCGAGGATTTGCAGAGCCGAGGCAGCATCGCCGGCAGCAAGAAAGCCGCCCGCCGTCTCGACCAGATCGCGCGGCCAGACCAGATGGTAGCCGCCGAGGTCGTCGTCACCCTTGTTGAAGCCCCACGGGATCGACAGGCTGGCGACCGCGGCGCCCGGTGTGGCGATCGACCGGTGCGTCGCCAGTACCGCCGTCGAGATGCGATAGAAGTTGATCCCGGGCACCGCGTGCCGGTCCAGCGGCAGCAAGCCCTTTTGCCAATTGCGCCAGTTCTGGAGGTAGGATTTCGCCGCGGGTTCAGAACCCTGCTTCAGGCTGGCGAAAGCATGTTCCGCCGCCTCGTCCGGCGTCGCTCCAAACCCCAGCGCCAGCAAGGCCTTGGTCTCGGTGGCGGAAAAGCCGATCTCGCCCGTCAGCGCGACATTGCCGTCCTCGGCCCGCTGGCAAGCCCGATCGAGTTCTCCGGTGTTGTGGAGTTGCTGCCAACCGTCGGAAAAGCCGACATAGCCGGCCGAACCGGTTCGCCAGGGCAGCGACGAGGCCAGAGCCAGGCAAGAGCCGCGTCCCGAGGCGAACAGCACGGGCTTTCCCTCGTGCTCGCCGAACCATGCGGTGTTGCCCATGCCGGCATTGACCAGATGCGGCGCCAGAAGCGCGTAGACGCGGTAGTCACCGGGCACCCCTTTCAGCGCCGTGAAGGTGATTTCCTGCAGCAGCGCCGGGCGCGCCGGGTCGGCGAGGATGCGCTTCTCGATCCGCCAGGCGCCGTCGCTCGTCGTATTGACCAGCCGGTAGGCGGGCACGCCGTCCTCGAACGGTTCGATCGTATGCACGGCATCGCGTTTCTCTTCCGAAAAATAGCCGCCGGGGCCGGTGACGATCAAGCCGAGGTCGCGGGTGCAGGCGCTGTCGACGCGCGGATAGTAGACTTCGTTGAGGATGCCGTGGCTGATCGTGAACCAGATCCGGCCGGCCGGCGAAAGCGACGTTCCGACGCCACTCTTGGCGCTTGATGTCCAGCGCGCCGGGATTCCCGGGGCGCCCGGAGCAACGTTTTGCGTCACTGGCATTCTGTTTCGGTCTCCTGGCCTCCTCCCTAGACCAGGACGCGAACCCTTTACAATCATTGCACCGCAAGTTGATCGGGCGGGCCAACGGCAGGGCAACGAATTCGGGCTGACGGGTTTCTTCGGAGCCTTCGCCCGCGCATTGACTGACGGAGCATCAAACGAAAAACCCGCCTGTGCGGCGGGTCATAGGCGCAAATCAGCACCATGGACAAAAATGTACCATAGCTGAGGGCACCGAGTCAAGAAAAAATTCCTATTACCGCCACAAGGCTGCCGACACCGCCGAGCTGTCGTCAGCTCTTTGTCAAGCTGAGTGCGGGGCCCTATGGCCAACGGGTCGTCGTTGACAGCGGCGGCGGCATGCGTCCACTATTTCGCGGCACGGGAGGATCGTGAAAACAATGGCGGAAGTGTCCCTGGTCCTGATCGACCGGCTGCTGGCGATATCGCGGGCGCTTGGCGGCCATATCGATCCCGGCACGGCGTTCCGCGCGACAGCCATCGAGATCGGCTCGCTCATTCCGCACGATCACATGGATCTGGCGGTGCTGTCGCATGACGGCCGCCGGCACGCCTGTTACGAAGCCGGCTTCCACACCAGCTGGAGCGAGCTTGCCCAGCATCCGCTGCCGACCGAAGTCAGCCCGATCCGCTCGGTGCTGTGGGGCGAAGTCCCCTATCTGCTCGCCGACGACGCGTTGAGCGACGAGCGGTTCCATTTCGCCACCGCTATCGACGGCCCGATCTTCGCCGCCAGGCTGCGCAGCCGCATCGTCGTGCCGCTCAGGGCGCGCGGCGGCATCATTGGCGCGCTCAACATCAGCCGGCACGAGGTCGACTGCTACACGCTTGCCGATGTCGCGGTCGCCCAGCAATGCGCGGACCTGATCGCGCCCTACATCTTCGCGCTGATCCAGACCGAGGAGGCGCGCCGCGCCATGCTGGCCGAGAGCGAGGCGCGCAACCGTGTCGAACTGCTGCGCGTCGGCGCCTCGCAATTGACCGAAGGCATGGAGCGCGAACGGCGGCGCATGGCCATGGATCTGCACGACCAGACGCTTGCCGATCTCGCCCGCATCGCGCGCCAGCTTTCGGCGCTTCGCGGCCAGGGCGTGGCGCGGGCAGCACAGCTTGCCGATCTCGAAAAGGAGGTCGCCGGCTGCCTGACGGAACTGCGCCACATCGTCGACGACATGCGGCCGAGTGTGCTCGAACTGTTCGGCCTGCGCGACGCGGTCGAGGCGCATCTCAACCGCAGCGTCGCCAGGGCCAAGCCGCCGATCGCCGTGCGCATCGCCGACACCAGCGACGGTGGCGCCGACAGCCTGTCCGAGCCAGTGCGGACCGCGCTCTACCGGATCGTGCAGGAAGCGATCAACAATGCCGTGCGCCATGCCGCGCCGCACCGCATCGACGTGCTGCTGGCGTCGACCGCGAGCGTGCTGCGGGTGATCGTGACGGATGACGGCCAGGGCTGCGGCGCTGTTGATCCGGCCGCGTATGGCGGCATCGGCCATATGCACACGCGGGCAGCCCTTATCGGGGCGCGGCTGCGTATCGGCCAGGCCGGCCGCAAGAACGGCGGCACCCGTGTCGTCGTCGAGATCGACCGCCAGCCGTCGCGAGACCTGGCGGCGGCTGCAGCGGTTCCTGGCGAGCTCGCCGTATCGGAGGCCATGTGATGCTTGTGATGATAGCCGAGAATGACGGGCTGCACCGTAGCTTCGCGCGGCGAACGGTGGAGCAGTTGTGGCCCGGCGACGTCGAGGTCATCGAAGCGAGTGACGGCGAGGACGCCATCAACCTGGCGGCCGAACGCGAGCCACTGCATGTCGTGCTCGATTTGCAGATGCCGAAGGCGACGGGAATCGAAGTTGCCAAGGCGATCTGGAACCGCCGCGCCGGCACGCACATCCTGTTCTGGTCGAATTTCGCCGACGAAGCCTATGTGCGCGGCGTGGCGCGCATCGTGCCGCCCGGCTCGGTCTACGGCTATGTGCTCAAATCGGCGACGGAGGAGGGCATGCGGTCCGCCCTGCGCGGGGTTTTCCGCGAAGGCCACTGCATCATCGACCGCGAGATCCGCGGCATCCAGCACCGCGTGCAGGACAAGTTCGAGGGCATCACCGACGGCGAATATGAGAGCCTTATCGACATCGCGCTCGGCCTGACCGACCGGGCGATCGCGGCGCGGCGCGGCCTGTCGATCCGTGGTGCGCAGAGCCGCATCAAGCACTGCTACGACAAGCTCGGCATCGTGCCGGCGGAGGACGGCGCCGGCGATGCTTCCGTGTTCAACTCGCGGACGCGGGCGATCTATCTCGCCATGGCGCGTGGCCTGATCAACATCGACGCACTGCGCCGCGAACAGGACCGGCTCGATGCCTGGCTGGCGGAGCACTGAAACAGCGGCGGCCACGCCCCGGAACTTCGGAAGGTCCGGCGCATTGCTAGTGAACGCCAACTCGATGCCTGCGGACCCGAAGTGCGACCCTCAATCACAGATTCATGGCACCTGGTGCGTGAAAGCATAGTCGGCTTCATCAACGATAATGCGCTTAGTCATGGTGCGGCGATGGCTTTCTATGCCACCACCTCGCTGGCGCCGATCTTGCTGATCGTGGTTGCGATTGCTGGTCTCGTCTTCGGCCACGATGCCGCACAATTGGCCTTGTCCGCGCAGATATCAGGGCTGATGGGACCGGAAAGCGCCGATCTCCTGAAGACTGCGCTGGAAAGTGCATCCGACAGTCTGTACGGCACCTGGGCCGCGATCATAGGGCTGGTCACCTTGCTGGTGGCCGCGTCTGGTGTCTTCGGCGAAATGCAGCAGTCGTTGAACACAATCTGGAAGATCGAACCGCAAGGCAACTCCCTGTCGCGTCTGGTGCGGGCGCGGGCCGCCAGTCTGGGGTTGGTGGCCGCACTCGGGTTCCTGTTGCTGGTCTCTCTCATCGCAAGCGCCGCGATTTCGGCACTGGGCGCTTTCATCAACGCCTATCTGCCGTTCGGAACGATCATACTCAGCGGGATCAATGGCGTCGTTTCGTTTGCGCTTATCTCCGTGATGTTTGCCGCCATTTACAAAGTTTTGCCGGATCGAACCCTGGAATGGCGCGATGTGGCAATTGGCGCTGTCGGGACCGCGGCCCTGTTCACATTGGGAAAATCGCTTATCGGCTGGTACATCGGCACCAGCGCGATTGCGTCCTCGTATGGCGCCGCCGGCGGCCTGCTCGTCATATTGCTCTGGGTTTACTACTCGTCGGAAATTTTCCTCCTCGGTGCCGAGTTCACGCGGGCCTATTCCGTTCGGCACGGCAGCCGGTCCGATCTGAACACCTTGGTTCACAGCCCTCAACCCACGCAGCAAGACCCATTTCGCGCAGGGCAAAAATCCAACGCTGCCGGCGTGGTCGTGCTTGTGGCCGTAGCTTGCGCGAGCGCAACCCTGACCGCGCTTTTGCGGCGTGTTCGCCGGCCCTGATCTGGCGTCGCCCTATTCTATGCTCGATAGGCAGGGCCGACTGTGCAAACGCACAGTCAGCCCTGCGCTTTGACCCGTATCGGCTCGTCGGGACCGCGCCTACGCTCTGCTCCAACAAGAAGACTGTATCGGGAAGCGCTCATGCCATTCGTCACCATGCGGAGTAGCACGGCTGTTCGCGCCGGGAGCCGATGATGTCGGTGTCGGCGCGTGCGCGCCATTCCGGCTTCGACGATGTCGTCGGCGATGCGACCATTGAGACGCTGGCGAGCGGCTTCGGCTTCCTCGAAGGGCCGGTCTGGCACCCCTACGAAAAATGGCTGGTCTTCTCCGACATTCCGGAAAGCCGGATGTATCGCCGCAATGCCGAGGGCGAGATCGAGCTGTTCCGCGCGCCGAGCCACAAGGCCAATGGCAACACGCTGGACCGCCAGGGGCGGCTGGTCACCTGCGAGCATGCGACGAGCCGGGTGATCCGCGCCGAGCCCAACGGCAGCGCGACGGTGCTTGCCACGCACCATCAGGGCAAGCAGCTCAACAGCCCGAACGACATCGTCGTCGCCACCGGCGGATCTATCTACTTCACCGATCCGGGCTATGGCCGGAAGGAATTCTATGGCGTGCCACGCCCGCAGGACCTGCCGTTCCAGGGCGTCTACCGCATCGATGGCGACGGCGCCCGGCTGACATTGCTGGCCGACGATTTCGGGCAGCCGAACGGGCTGTGCTTTTCGCTGGACGAGTCGCGGCTGTTCATCAACGACACCGAACGCGGGCACATCAGGGTGTTCGGCGTGGAAGCCAATGGCGACCTCAATGGCGGCGCGGTGTGGGCAGTAACCGAGGGCGAGGGGCCGGGAGCGCCCGACGGCATGAAGATCGACAGCCGCGGCAATCTCTACTGCACCGGCCCGGGCGGCATCCACATTTTCGACGCGTCGGGCGCCATTCTTGGCGTCATCCGGGCGCCTGAAGATTGCGCGAATTTCACCTTCGGTGACGACGATTTGCAAAGCCTCTACATTACCGCGTCGACGTCGCTGTACCGGCTCAGGGTGCGCGTGCCGGGATTGAGACTGTTTTGAGCTCGCGACAATCCGTGCTCAAATCAGAGTTGAGGCCGGGGTCAAAGCCGGTGGGAATGCAGCAGTCAACACATCTGGGAGGATAACGACATGAAGAAACTGTTCGTTCTGGGCGCTCTGGCCGCAATGCTCGCCTCGGGCACGGCGCTGGCCGACACCAGTGGCAAGAAGATCGCTTTTTCCAACAATTATGCCGGCAATTCCTGGCGGCAGGCGATGCTCGACAGCTATGGCATCGTCACCAAGAAGGCGGTCGCCGACAAGATCGTCGGCGCGGCCGACATCTTCACCACCGCCGACAAGGAGGTGCCGACGCAGGCAGCACAGGTGCAGAACCTGATCCTGCAGGGCTATGACGCGATCGTCATCAACGCCGCCTCGCCGGATGCGCTCAACGGCGCCATCAAACAGGCTTGCGATGCCGGCATCGTCGTCGTCTCCTTCGACGGCACGGTGACCGAGCCTTGCGCCTACCGCGTCGTCGTCGACTTCAAGGACATGGGCAAGCAGGAAGTCGAGCAGATGGCCAAATTCCAGCCCAAGGGCGGCAATCTTCTGGAAATCCGTGGGCTTGCCGGGACCTCGATCGACGATGCCATCCATGCCGGCATCCTCGAAGGCGTCGCCGCCCATCCCGAGTTCAAGATCGTCGGTTCGGTGACCGGCGACTGGGACCAGACGACGGCGCAAAAGGCGGTGGCGACCATCCTGCCGTCGCTGCCCGACATCGTCGGCGTCGTCGACCAGGGCGGTGACGGTTACGGTGCGGCCCAGGCCTTCGCCGCCGCCGGCAAGCCGCGTCCGACCATCATCATGGGCAACCGCCAGGACGAGCTGCAGTGGTGGAAGGAACAGAAGGACAAGGACGGCTACCAGACCTGGTCGGCCTCGATCGCGCCCGGCGTCTCGTCGCTCGCCTTCTGGGTGGCGCAGCAGGTGCTCGACGGCCGCACCGACATTCCGCACGATCTGCTGGTGCCGTACCTGGCCTTCACACAGGACGATTTCGAGGCCGAGCTGCCGAAGATCCCCAAGGGCGGCGTCGCCAGCCACGAATACACGCAGGAAGACGCGATCGCGGCCATTAAAGCCAACATCAAGTGAGCATAACGGCAGCGTTGCCGTCCGTATCGCCGAGCGGATATCGTTGAGCATGCCTGAAGGGAACGCTGACATCATCAGACTGAACGGCGCCGAAAAGCATTTCGGCGCCGTTCGCGCACTGGGCGGCGTCGATTTTCACGTCGGTCCCGGCGAGTGCGTCGGTCTTGTCGGCCATAATGGCGCCGGCAAATCGACGCTGATGCACATGGTGGCGGGCACGCTGGTGCCCGACAGCGGGCAGATCGGCGTGCATGGCGACACCGAGGACAATTACTCGGTGGCACGGGCGCAGCAACTCGGCATACGCTGCGTGTTCCAGGAATTGTCGCTGTGCCCCAATCTCAGCGTCGCCGAGAACACGCGCATCAACCACGCTTCGCTGCGTGGCTTCGGCTGGCGGCGCAAGGCGGCCGAGCTGATCGCCGCCAAGCTCGACGAGATATTTCCGGGCCACAGCATCTCGGCGTCCGACATTGTCGGCGACCTGTCGATCGGCCGACGCCAGATGGTGGAGGTGGCGCGCGCCTTCACCGTCACCCAGGATCGTCTCGACCTCGTCATCCTCGACGAGCCGACCTCGTCGCTCGACGCGCATACGGCGGGCCAATTGCTGGCCTTCGTGCGCCGTTTCGTTGCCGGCGGCAAAAGCTGCATCCTGATCTCGCATGTGCTGGGCGAGGTGCTGCGCAACGCCGACCGCATCGTGGTGATGCGCGACGGCAAGGTGGTTGTCGCCGACGCCGCCAGTGCCTTCGACCGCGACCGGCTGGTGACGGCGATGGGCGGCGCGGAAGCGCGCCAGAAGATCGCGGCGCAAATCGCTGCCGCCAAGCCCGGCGCCAGTCCGCTGCGGGTTCGGGCGCGGCCCGCCGCGCAGAAGGACGGCACCGACCTTGTCGCCTGTGCCGGGGAGATCATCGGCCTTGCCGGGCTGGCTGGCCACGGCCAGACTGACCTGCTGCTGACGATCTTCGCTGCGGCGTCGCGGGCCCGAACCGGCATCGAGGTGACGGCACCGGTGGCGCTGGTCGCCGGCGACCGCCAGTCGGACGGCATTTTCCCGCAATGGTCGATTGCTGAGAATATCGGCATCCGCTCGCTGGCGCGGCTGCGCAGCGGGCTGTTGATCTCGCCGCAGCGCGAGGCGGAGCTTGCTGCATTCTGGCAAAAGAAGATCGGCATCCGCACGCCGGATATGAACAACAACATCTTTTCACTGTCGGGCGGCAACCAGCAGAAGGCGCTGTTTGCGCGTGCGCTCGGCTCGGACGCGCAGATCGTGCTGATGGACGACCCGATGCGCGGCGTCGACATCGGCACCAAGCTGGAGGTCTACGACCTCGTGCGCGAAGAGGCCGCCCGAGGCCGCACCTTCCTCTGGTACACCACGGAAACCGAAGAGCTCGACAATTGCGACCACATCTATGTCTTCAAGAACGGCCGCATCGTCGCCAATCTGCGCCGCGACGAACTGACGGAAGAGAAGATCATCCAGTCTTCCTTCGGCGATGCGGCCTGAGATGACGACCGCCAGCCTCGACACCGCTGCCAGGACATCCGCCGAACGTGGCGCGCTGGCCCGTGCCCGCCTGCTGCGCGGGCTGCTGCCGGCGCTGTCGCTGGCGCTGGTGCTGCTCGCCATCGCCTGGCTCAACCCGCGCGCCATCAGCTATTTCGGCTTCAGCCTGATGCTGAACCTGGCGATCCCGATCGCGCTGGCGACCATCGCGCAGATGTTCGTCATCGCCGGAAACGAGCTCGACCTGTCGATAGGCACCTTTGTCGGCTTCGTCGGCTGCGTCACGGCGACCTGGCTGAAGGACGCGCCGCTCATCGGTGCCGTCATCCTGCTTGGATCGATCGGCGTCTATGCGCTGCTCGGCGCGCTGATCCATCTGCGCAATCTGCCGTCCATCGTGGTGACGCTCGGCATGAGCTTCGTCTGGCAGGGGCTCGCGATTCTCGTTTTGCCCAAACCGGGCGGCAAGGCGCCGGACTGGCTGCTCGGGCTGATGGCGTTCAAGCCGCCTTTCGTGCCCTTTCCGATCATCGCGGCGCTGCTGATCGGCCTCATCGTCCATTTTGGCCTGATGCGCACCTCCTATGGCGTGATCCTGCGCGGCTCCGGCGGCAATCCGGCGGCACTCGGGCGCGCCGGCTGGTCGCTGCTCAAGACCAAGATCGTGCTGTTTGCGCTCGCCGGCCTGTTCGGCGTGCTGTCCGGCATGGCGCTGATCGGCATCACCACCTCGGCCGATGCCAATATCGGCAATGGCTATACGCTGCTGGCGATCGCCGGCGTCATCCTCGGCGGAGGCGAATTCGTCGGCGGCCGCGTATCGCCGATAGGTGCTGTGATCGGCGCGCTGACGCTGGCGCTGGCTGCCTCGCCGCTGCTCACCTTCATGCACATCCCGCCCGACTGGCAGGTGGCCGCCAACGGCGCCATCCTGATCATCGTGCTGGCGGCGCGGGTGCTGATCAGCCGCAGGGAGAGGTGAGCGATGGCCTCGGTGAAATCGCTGCTCACCAAACCCTGGATCTGGTCGTTCATTGGCGCCGTGCTTGTCTGGCTGGCGACGATCGCCTTCACCGGCGGCTATGGCGCCGGCGGCATGGTGACGGCGGCCCTGTCGCTGGCGGTGTTCACCGTCATTGTTGGCGTCGGCCAGATGTTCGTCATCACACTGGGCCCGGGCAATGTCGACCTGTCGCTGCCGGCCAATATCGGCCTTGCCAGTGCCGTCGCGATGAAGGTGATGGACGGCAACGATTCCATGATCGCGGTCGGGCTGCTGGCGGCGCTTGCCTGCGGGGCGGCGATCGGCGCCGTCAACTATCTGCTGATCTGGGCGCTGCGCATCCCGCCGATCATCGCCACTTTGTCGGCCAGCTTCATCATCCAGTCGATCGACATCAGCTACGGCCGCGGGCTGCAGATCAAGCCGCCGCCGGGCTTCGCCGATTTCGCCAACTGGCAGGTACTGGGCGTTCCGGTGCTGGCGATCCTCACCGTGCTGTTCACCATCGGGGCGGCCATCGCCCTGCAGCGTATGATCTATGGCCGCTCGGTGCTGGCGATCGGCCAGAACATTCGCGCCGCCTGGCTCGCCGGCGTCAATGTCGGCCGCATCCGCTTCCTCACCTACACGCTATCGGGTGCGCTCGGCGGCATCGACGGCGCGTTGCTCGCCGGCTATTTCCGCGGCGCCAATGTCGATATCGGCAATGAATATCTGCTGGCCTCGATCGCCGTCGTCGTCATCGGCGGCACGTCGGTCGCCGGCGGCAAGGCCAATGTGCCCGGCGTCTGGGGCGCGGCGCTGTTCCTGGTGCTGCTTTTGACCATGCTCAACACGTTTGGGGTGAGTGCCGGGGTGCGATTGCTGCTCACGGGGCTGATCATTGTCGGGGTGATCACGGCGGCGGGCGGGCAGAAAGCGCCGCGGTAGCGGGAACAAGACGCCGACGCTGGCGGGACAGCACCCCCCTCTGGCCTGCCGGCCATCTCCCCCGCAAGGAGGGAGATCGGCAGCTTCGCCGTTTCGCCCGCCCTCCAGCGTTGAAAATTGACGAAGGCCGTCGTGACGTCCAATCTCCCCCCTTGCGGGGGAGATGCCCGGCAGGGCAGAGGGGGGTGTGAAGGATCTCTACTTCGGCGATGATGGCGGCCGGGCACCTCGAGCCGCTAATCATTGTGCCAGGCCTCCCTCTGGTTTCCATCCACGTCATAGCGCTGTAAATCCAATCGCGCGGCTGCAGGCCGTTCACCATTGTCCGGAGGTTTGCGTGTCCGATTTTGTGAAGGTCAGCCGCGACGGCGACGTCGCCGTCGTCACTATCGACAACCCGCCGGTCAACGCGCTGAGCTTTCATGTCCGCGAACCGCTGATGCAGGCGCTGGTTGAGCTGCGGGATGATGCTTCGGTTGCCGCCATCGTCATTGCATGCGCCGGCCGGACCTTTGTCGCCGGCGCCGACATCACCGAATTCGGCAAGCCGATGCAGCAGCCCGAGCTGCGCGCCATCGTGGCGACGCTGGAGACCATCGCCAAGCCGACGGTCGCCGCCATCCACGGCACCGCGCTCGGCGGCGGGCTGGAGCTGGCGCTCGGCTGCCATTTCCGCGTCGCCGATGCCGGCGCCAAGCTCGGCCTGCCGGAGGTCAAGCTCGGCCTGCTGCCGGGCGGTGGCGGCACGGTGCGGTTGCCGCGCCTGGTCGGCGCGCTGAAGGCCTTGAAGATGGTCGTTTCCGGTTCACCGGTCGGTGCGACCGAGGCGCATGCCGCCGGTCTGGTCGATGCCGTCTTCGAAGGCGGTCTGACCACGCATGCCGTGAACTTCGCCAGGGAAATAGCCCGCAAGGGTGGTCCCTTTACGCCGGTGCGTGATCGCAATGAGGGGCTCAAGGAGACCGACCTCGCGGCTTTCGACGCCGAGGCTGCGGATCTTGCCAGGAAAGCGCGCGGGCTCGAGGCGCCGATCGCCTGTGCGCTGTCGGTGCGCAATGCCGTCATGCTGCCCTTCGATGCGGCGCTGGCGGCGGAGCGTGCGCTGTTCGTCAAGCTGGTCGCCAGCGACCAGTCGCGGGCGCAGCGCCATGTGTTCTTCGCCGAACGTGAGGCGGCAAAGCTTCCCGGAAAAGACATCGTCAAGCGCAGGATCGCCCGCGTCGGCGTCATCGGCGCCGGTACGATGGGCGGCGGCATCGCCATGGCCTTCGCCAATGGCGGCTACCCCGTCACCATGCTGGAAACCAGCCATGAGGCGCTGCAGCGCGGGCTGGCGACCATCGACAAGAACTACTCGGTGTCCGTCACGCGCGGCTCGCTGACGGCAGATGCCAAGCGCGAGCGCCTCGCCCTGTTCAAGGGCTCCACCGACTATGCCGATCTCGCCGATTGCGACCTGATCGTCGAGGCGGTGTTCGAAGACATGGCGGTCAAGAAGGAGGTGTTCGGCAAGCTCGATGCCGTGGCCAAACCGGGCGCGATCCTCGCCACCAACACCTCCTATCTCGACATCAACGAAATCGCCGCCTCGACCTCGCGGCCGCAGGATGTGCTCGGTCTGCATTTCTTCTCGCCGGCCAATGTCATGAAGCTCTTGGAGATCGTGCGTGCCGAGGTGACCGCGCCCGATGCGCTGGCCACCGTCGTCGATCTGGCGCGGCGGATCGGCAAGGTGGCGGTCGTCGTCGGCGTCTGCCACGGCTTCGTCGGCAATCGAATGCTGGCCGCGCGTGGCGCCGAATCCGAGGCGCTGCTGCTGGAAGGCGCGACACCCAGCCAGATCGACCAGGCATTCACCGATTTCGGCTGGCCGATGGGTCCGTTCCAGATGGGTGATCTCGCCGGCCTCGACATCGGCTGGCGCAACCGCAAGGCGCGCGGTCAGACGGCCGTCATCGCCGATACGCTGTGCGAACAAGGGCGTTTCGGCCAGAAGACCGGCTGGGGGTTCTATCTCTACGAGAACGGTTCGCGTACCCCGGCCCCGGATCCGGAGGTCGAGGTGCTGATCCGCGACAAGGCCGCCGAGAGGGGCATCGCGCCGCGTGCGATCAGTGCGGAAGAAATCATCGAGCGCACGCTTTACCCCCTGATCAACGAGGGCGCCAAGATCCTGGAGGAAGGCATAGCGGCCCGTGCGTCCGACATCGATGTCGTCTGGGTCAATGGCTACGGCTTTCCCGTGGGCAAGGGCGGACCGCTGTTCTGGGCTGGCCTTGAAGGCCCGGCCAGGATCATCGAGCGGCTCGAATACTGGCATCAGCGGACGGGCAAGGATGTGTTCAAGCCAGCGCCGTTGCTGAAGCGGATGGCCGAGACCGGATCGTGGGAAGCCGGCGGTTAGGGAGCCTGCCGGATCCGCGCGTCGATGATCTCGACGAAACGTGCGAACAGGCCGGCCTGCGACTTGATCTTGAGCTTGCGATAGATGTTGCGCCGATGGACCTTCACGGTGCCCGGCACGATGCGCATGGCCCTGGCGATCGATTCCGTCGAATGCCCTTGCAGCACCAGGTCAACGACATGCTTTTCGCGTGGCGTCAGCGACAGGCTTTGCCAGATATGGGCGCGGTCGAACTCGTTGACTGGAGCGGTCGTCTCGTCCTGCTGCGCCTCTGCCGGTTCGTCGGTCGGAAGGATAGGCCAGCGCAGCCTGGCGAAGCTGATCACCGCCGGCGCCATGTCGCGCAGCAACCTGGCATCGGCGGTGCCGAACGGGCCCGAGGCGCGCAGCCGCATCAGCGACAGCACCAGCGCATCCTTGCCCGGCAACGGCACGAAGAAGCCGACCTCCTCGGCCAGCCTGGTCTGGCTGTAGTAGGAGCGGAAATACTCGCTGGCATAGAAACGGTCCGGCGCCAGTTCGCGCATGCGCCAGAACCCTTCCTTGCGCTCGACCGCAGCGTGGTGGAACGGGTCGAGCAGATACGGCCCCTCCTGATAGAGCGCGACGAAGACGTGGCTTTCGGCCGGCGAGAAGGTTTCGAACAGCAGCGGCGGGCGCGCCGCGCCGCGATAGCCGAACACCACGCAGTGGTCGAAGCTGACATGGAGCCGCAGCCAATCGACCAGCGCATTGCCGAACAGGTCGCCGCTGGTCTCCCGCGTCGCCGCGACGAGTGTGGCGAGCTGGCTGTATTCGTCGCTGCGGGACAATCTATACCCCCTTAAACGAGAAAATAGATCAGATATACCACCTCAGAGGTATATACTAGCCGCCATTGGCTCTGGTAGCGTCCCGATATTGCCCTGTTGCTGGAGCCATCAGCCTTGACCGCAGTGCCCGACATCGAGTTTCGCGGCGTCACCAAGCGCTATGGCGCGGTGACCGCGGTCAGCGGCATCGATCTCGCTGTCCCGCCCTCCGCCTTTGTCGCCTTGCTTGGACCATCCGGCTGCGGCAAGACGACCTGCCTGCGCATGATTGGCGGTTTCGAACAGCCGAGCGAAGGCCAGGTGTTCATTCGCGGCCAGGACATGGCCGGCACGCCGCCCTACAGGCGGCCGGTCAACATGGTGTTCCAGCAATACGCGCTGTTTCCGCATCTCGATGTCGAGGACAACGTCGCCTACGGGCTGCGTCAGGCGCGGCCAAGGCTGTCGTCGCGCGAGATCGCTTCAAGGGCGGGCGAAGCGCTCGAAATGGTGCGGCTCGCCGGCTATGGCCGCCGCAAGATCCATGAACTGTCCGGTGGCCAGCAGCAGCGTGTCGCGCTGGCCCGTGCGCTGGTCAACAAGCCGGCCGTGCTGTTGCTCGACGAGCCACTGGCGGCGCTAGACAAGAAGCTCCGCACCGATATGCAGATCGAGCTGCAGAACCTGCAGCGCGAGATCGGTATCACCTTCGTGCTGGTCACCCACGACCAGGAGGAAGCGCTGTCGATGAGCGATTTCGTCTGCGTCATGAATGGCGGCCGCATCGTCCAGCTCGGACAGCCAAGCGAGATCTATGACGAACCGGCCGATTTGTTCGTCGCCGATTTCGTCGGCAAGACCAATCTCTTGAGCGGTACCGTCGCCGGACATTCGGGCGATCTGGTGGAGGTGGCGCTCGCGAATGGCACCGTCATTGCAGCGCGCAAACGAACCGCCTTGCAGCAGGGCGAGGCCGTGTCGGTCAGCCTGCGTCCTGAATCGCTCAGTCTCGGCGCTCAGACAGGCGGCCCATTCAAAGGCGTCGTCCGCAACCGGATCTTCCTGGGCTCGACGGCGGAATACGCGATCGAGGTCCAGGGCATCGGAACGCTGCTGGCCAAGGCCGATCACCTGATCGGCCACGGCAATCTCTTCAAGCCGGGTGAACCCGTCGCCATCGGCTTTGCCTCCGGAACGCCGCTGGCGTTTGCGGAGACCAAGAACAACGGGGCCAACCAGAGGGTAGATAAACATGTCGAAATCATATCGTGACGGACTGCCGATAAGCTCCGAGAAATTCGTCGACCAGTTGATGCGCCTCAAGCGCGGCTCGATCGGCCGCCGCGACTTCCTCGGCCTCACCGGCCTTGGCATTGCGACTGCGGTGATGGCGCGCGAGATCGGCATCATGCCGACACCGGCCTTTGCCGCGGAAAGCCTTGGCGACCGCATGTCGATCGCCACCTGGCCGAACTATCATGACCCGGCGACCTTCGAGAACTTCAAGAAGGACACCGGCGTCGCCGTCGAGGTCAATGTCTTCGGCTCCAATGAGGAGATGCTGGCCAAATTGCAGGCCGGCGCCTCGGGCTGGAGCCTGTTCGTACCGACCAACTACACGATCTCGACTTACAAGAAACTCGGCATCATCGAGCCGCTGGAGATGGCGAAACTGCCGAATTTCGATGGCTCGCAGGAGGATCCGCGGTTTACCGGGGAAGGCACGATCGAAGGGGTGACCTATGCGGTGCCGAAGAACTGGGGCACCACCGGCTTTGCCGTCAACACCAAGAAGCTGACCAAGCCGATGACCAGCTGGAAGGAGTTCTGGGACACTGCCATGGCGGAAGGCGACAGCCGCACCATGGTGCATGACTACCAGCTGACCACGATCGGCAATGCGCTGAAATATTACGGCTACTCGTTCAACTCGCTCAAGCAGGACGAACTGGCCAAGGCGGAGGAACTGCTGCTGAAGGTCAAGCCGCATCTGTTCGCGGTCTCCTCCGACTACCAGCCGGGCATGCGCGCCGGCGACGCCTGGATGACGATGTGCTGGACGAACGATGGCGCGCAGCTGCATCGCGACATTCCGGAGATCGCCTATGTGCTGGGCAAGGAAGGCGGCGAGATCTGGACCGATTTCTACGCCATTCCGAAGGATGCGCCGAACAAGCCGGCCGGCTACGCCCTGCTCAACTATCTGATGAATCCGCAGGTGGCGGTGAAGGAGCACCTGGCCAATGGTGCGCCGTCCACCGATGCGCGGGTCAACAAGCTGCTGCCCAAGGAAGTGCTCGACAATCCGATCCTCTATCCGGCGGCCGACCTGTTGACGCCGCTGGAATTCGGCGCGGCGGCAACGCTGACGGATCCCGGCCGCGCCGAATTGATGGCGCGCTTCAAGTCGGCCTGAGCGACGGCCTCGAATTCTTTTCGGATAAGTTGACCGGCGGGTTCATACCCGCCGGCACGGGGCAAATCTCTCCATGCACGGCAGCCGTCTTCGCAGGAATTTTCTGACCGCCATGCTGCTCGGTCCGGCGACCGCGTGGCTGGTGGTGTTTCTGGTGCTGCCATTCATCGCCATCGCCGTGTTCAGCGTCGGGGAGCGGGCGCCGGAAGGCGGCTATCAGGCGGCTTTTACCTTCGCGCAATATGCCAATCTTCCAGCGCGGGCGACCGCCTTCTGGAACACGATGGTGCTGGCGCCGATAGGGGCGCTCGCCTGTCTGCTCGTCGCTTATCCCGTTGCCTATTATCTCGCCTTGCGCGCACCGCAGCGCTGGCGGCTGATCCTGCTGGCGCTGGTCGTCATCCCGTTCTGGACCAGCCTCCTGATGCGGACCTATGCCTGGATGTATATCCTGGGCGGGCGCGGCATCCCGGCTCTGCTGTCCTATATCGGTTTCGAGGATATCAGGCTGATCAACACGCCGGGCGCGGTGCTGCTCGGCATCGTCTATGGCTACTTGCCGCTGATGATCCTGCCGATCTATGTCAGCCTCGAGCGGCTCGACCGCAGGCTGCTGGAAGCCTCCGCCGATCTCGGCGCGACGCCGCTCTCGACCTTCCTCGGCGTGACCCTGAAACTGTCGTTGCCGGGCGTGATGACCGGCTTCTCGCTGGTCATGATCCTGCTGCTGGGCGAATATCTGATCCCGACGCTGCTTGGCGGCGGCAAGGTGTTCTTTATCGGCAATGCGCTGGTCGACCTGTTCCTGCAATCGCGCAACTGGCCGTTCGGTTCGGCCATCGCGATCACGCTGGTGCTGGTTTCGGTGGTGGTGCTGATTGCCGCCAATCGCATTTCGACCCGGGTTTCGGGCGCCCGCCGGGTGGATCTGATCTGATGCGCACCTTCGTCATTGCCGTCTTCGCCTTCCTCTATCTGCCGATCGCCCTGGTCGTGCTGTTCTCCTTCAACGCCGGCCACCATGCCAGCGAGTTCACCGGCTTTTCGGTGCAATGGTACGGCAAGGCGCTGGCGAACCCGTTCCTGGTCGAAGCGCTGAAGAACAGCCTGTTCATCGCCACCACCAGCGCCTTGCTGGCGGCGTTCTGCGGCACTGCGGCGGCACTCGGCCTGGCGCGTGTCGGCATCAGAACACGCGCGGTCTTCGATGCGCTTCTGGGCGCCGCGATCGTCGTTCCGGGCGTCGTCATCGGCATTTCGACACTGGTCGCGCTCGTCCAGCTGTTCACGGTCGTCAATCCGTTCCTCGCCTCGATCTGGCCCGACGACCAGCCGCCGCGCCTGGCGCTCGGCTACGGCTCGATCATCGCAGCGCACGGCCTGTTCTCCATGGCGCTGGTGACGATGATCGTCGGCACGCGGCTAGGCAGCCTCGACCGCAATCTGGTCGAGGCGTCGAGCGATCTCTACGCCACGCCGTTGACGACGTTCCGCTCGATCGTGCTGCCGCAGATCATGCCGGCCATCGTTGCCGGCTTCCTGCTCGCCTTCACCTTTTCCTTCGACGATTTCATCATCGCCTTCTTCGTCGCCGGCGCGCAGACGACGCTGCCGATCTATGTCTTCGCGTCGATCCGGCGCGGCGTGACGCCGGAGATCAATGCCATCGCGACGATCGTGCTCGTCGCCTCCGTGCTGCTCGTGGTGCTTGCCCAATGGCAATTGCGCCGGCGCAAGCCGTCGAACTGAAAGTCGCATCATGATCCTCAAAGACCGCATCGCCGTGGTGACAGGCGCCGGCTCCGGCATCGGGCGCGCCGGCGCCATGATCATGGGCAGGGAAGGCGCGGTGGTCGTCATCGCCGACAGGGATGAGGCCGCCGGCGAAGCAACGGCTTTGGACATAAGGGCAGTGGGTGGCCAAGCCGAGGCAATCGCCACCGATGTCGCTGATGACGCAGCGGTCGAGCAACTCATTGCCGGCACGCTGGACAGGCATGGTCGCATCGACATCCTGCACAATCACGCCGGCATCCAAGTCGGCGGAACGCTGACCGAGGTCGAGGTCGGCGGCATGGACGCGTCATGGCGGGTCAATGTGCGGGCGCAGTTCCTGGCGGCCAGGATGGTCATGCCGTCGATGATCGCACGAGGCAACGGCGTCATCCTGAACACCGCCTCCAATTCGGGTGTGTTCTACGACCGCGAGATGATTGCCTACGCCACCTCCAAACATGCGGTGGTGGCAATGACGCGGCAGATGTCGCTCGACTATGCCCGGCACAATGTCCGCGTCAACGCGCTCTGTCCGGGCTGGGTCGACACGCCGTTCAACGAACCGTTCATCGCCCAGATGGGCGGACGCGAGGCGATCGAAACCTATGTCCGCACCAAGATTCCGATGGGGCGCTGGGCCAGCGCCGATGAGATCGCCGAAGCGATCCTGTTCCTCGTCTCCGACCGCTCATCCTTCATGACCGGTCAGGCGCTGGTGATCGATGGCGGCGAAAGCATCGGCTGAGACCTATGCTTTCGTCATCAACCTCCTTTATTTCAGCGCCTTTCCAATACACTGCTCTACGACCTTCCTGGTGCCGCTGGTCGGCAGATAGGACTATGGTCCGGCCGGCATGGGACTTCAGTGCCATGGCCGATCAAGAGCGTTGATTTGTGTTTAATATCAACTAGTTATGGTGCCGGCGGGTTGTCAGATCGCGTATTGAGACAACATTTGTCTAAAGTTTACTCTGTACAATTAGTAATTCCTCATACGACGGTCGCCTAGCGGTGGCGAAGGGCGGCGTTTCCCCGAGGAGATTACCATGACAAACCGAAAAACTCTGTTCGCGGCGCTTGCCGCATTGGCGCTTCTGGCATCTCCGGCGCTCGCCGGAGCCGGCGGCAATGGCCACGGCGGCGGCAATGGCGGTGGCAACGGCAACGGCGGGGGCAATGCCGGCGGTAACGGCGGCAATAGCAATGGCAAGAGCGGCGCTTCGCACGGCAAGTCTTCGTCGGCTCGGGGGCAGGTGGCAAAGGCCAAAACGGACGACACCACGGTCGACAAGACCACAAAGGTCTCGTCGGTTCCCAAGGAGAAGAACATCCACGCCAAGCTCGGCCGGCTGAACTCGCTTCAGCGCAACATCAACGCCTATATGAACTCGAAGAGCAAGAAGTTCGCTGCCATCCAGGCCTTCGTGACGCAGTCCGCCAAAGCCAAGGTCGCTCAGGCCGCCGCTGAAGCGGCCCAGGAGAAGCTGGATGCGCTGAATTCGCAGTTGAGCGCGCTGACATCGCTGACGCCCGAGCAGATTGCGGCCATGACGCCCGAAGATCAGGCGGCCTTGCCTGGGAAGATAACGGATCTGGAGGCCGAAATCACTGCCCAGGAGGCAGAGGTCACCGCCGCCAATGAGGCGGCTGCCGCGGCAGAGGTCGGCACCGATGATGCATCGCTCGACGCGGCGCTGACGGACATGGCCAACAAGCCGGTCGACGCTGCGGTCACGTCCTGGGCTCAGGGCGTCCTTGCCGACAAGATCGACCAGACGGCCGCCGCGATGGAAGCAGAAACGACGCCGTAACGACTTGCCGTCGAAACGGCAGTAGCCAATCGATGAAAGATGCCGCCGGGCCCCGCCCGGCGGCATTGCTTTTTCCCGGCCATGGACTGGCTATCCGGAGCTGGCGAGGTTCGAAACACTCAGACGTGCTTTCGGCCGCCGGTCTCGCGGAACCAGCTGTCGGGATAGGGATACCACCATTCCTGGATTGTCGGCTTGTGGTCGATGATCACCATTTTGGAGCGGCGGAAGGCGTCGAGCCCCTGGCGTCCGAGCTCGCGGCCGAGGCCCGAGGCCTTCCAGCCGCCGAAGGGCAAGGCATCATTGTCGATCAGCGGGTTGTTGACCCAGACCATTCCGGCTTCGAGCCGTTCAGCCGCCTCGTGGGCTTCGGCCAGATCGGTGGTGAAGACAGAGGCGCCGAGCCCGAACGGGCTGTCATTGGCAAGCCGGATCGCCTCGTCGAAATCCCTGACCCGGCAGATGGCGGCGACCGGTCCAAAGCATTCCTCGCGCACGATTGCCATGTCCGGGGTGACGCCGGTCAGGATCGTCGGCTCGTAGAACCAGCCGGTGTTGTGTGCCGGAGGGATGCGTCCGCCGGTGACCGCCTCGGCGCCGTGGGCGATGGCATCGTCGACAAGACGCATGACTTTGGTCCGCGCGCTTTCGCTGACCAGCGGTCCGATCTCGGTCTTGTCCATGCCGTTGCCGATGCGCAGCGCCCGCGTCCTTTCGGCGAACAGCTCGACGAAGCGATCATGCACGGCATCGACGACGAAGAAGCGCTCGGCCGAGGTGCAGACCTGGCCGGTAAGGTGGAAGGCGGCGGTGACGCTGCCGGCCGCCGCGATCTCCAGTGGCGCGTATTGGCTGACGATCAGCGGATCGCTGCCGCCGGCCTCGATGACGCACGGTTTCATACGCTCGGCGCAGGCCACCGCCACCGCCTTGCCGGCCGCGACCGAGCCGGTGAAGGCAACCGCATGGGTGCGGTCGGAGGCGATCAGCGCCTGTGCCGTGGCAGCGCCGCCGGGCAGGCAGGAGACCAGCCCCTCCGGCAGCGAGCGGAACACGGTCATGTAGTCCAGCGTCGACAGCGTCGTCGCCTCGGCCGGCTTGATGATGCAGGCATTGCCGGCGGCGAGCGAGGCGGCGACCGTCCAGCACATCAGCAGGATCGGGAAGTTGTAGGGCATGATGTGGACGGATACGCCATAGGGCTCGTAGCGCGCATACTGGAACGAACCGGCCTGTGTCGTGCCCGCGATCTTGCCGGCATCGTCGCGCGCCATCTCGGCGTAGTAGCGGAAGATCGGCGCGCAGTTGGCGATCTCGCCGATCGCTTCGGGGTAGGGCTTGCCCATCTCGCGCACCATCAGTTCGGCGCAGCGGGTGAAGTCCGCCGCCTCGATGGCGTTGGCGACGGCATGCAGGTGCTTGGCGCGGCTCTTGGCGTCGAACTTTTTCCAGGCGGCCTGCGCCCTGGTCGCCGCCGTGAGCGCGGCATCGATCTCGCCGTCGGTGGCCGCAGCGATCGCCCCGACGGTTTCCAGCGTCGCCGGATCGATCACCGGTTTGCTCGCGCCGGCCATCGGCTGGTAATCCGGATTGACGAAGAAGGTCGGCCGGTCAGGGGAGAAATCCATGGACATCCTCTCGGATCCGCTCAGCGGATCATGTAGACCTTCTTGATCGTCTCATGGACGGTGCAGACGCCCTTCCAGTCCTGCGGGAAGAAGGCCGCCGTGTCCGGTTCGATCTCGATGACTTCGCCGGATTCATGCACATAGGTGCAGCGCCCTTCGAGGAAGTGGCAGAACTCGTCGCGGGTGACATGGCAATGCCATTTGCCTGGTGTGCAGACCCAAAGCCCGCATTCGGAGCGGCCCTCCGGCCCCTTGTGCAGCAGCTTGCCCGATGTGTGGGACTGGCCCTCGATCATGGTCGGGATGACACCCCAGTCGACGAGGTCGGTAATAGTGAGCGGGGATTTCATGATGGGTGTGGTCATATCGATTTCCTTGAAAAGGGGGCTCACCGGCACATGAAGGCCTTGGTCAGCGTTTGCGTGATGATGGAGATGCCGGTCCAGCCGGCGGGAAAGAACACAAGCGTGCCGGCCTCGACCGGGATCTCTTCGCCGTCGTCATGGATATAGCTGCCACGGCCTGAGAGGAAATGGCAGAACTCGTCGGCGCCAAACGTGACCTTGCGCGTGCCCGGCGTACACGACCACAGGCCGCATTCGCTCGATCCGTCCGGGTTCTGGGACAGGATCCTGCCCGAGGCGCGCGGCGAACCGGAGAGCGTGTTGCTGCCCGCGCCCCAGTCCTCCAGTTCCACGCTCGAGGCCTTCGGCCAGTGCGGTGTCGGAATGTCGTTAAGCTCCGTGGTCAGGCCAGCATGTAGACGTTGCGCATGGTCTCATGCACGGTGCATTCGCCTGTCCAGCCAGCCGGGAACATGACCACAGTCCCGGCGGAGATTTCTATCAGCTCACCGACATCTGACCGGTAGGTCGCGCGGCCGGTGACGAAATGGCACAATTCGTCGCGCGGGATATTGAGGCGCCAGCGCCCCGGCGTGCACACCCAAATGCCGGATTCCGGCTGGTTGTTCGGGCCCTTGTGCACGAGCCTGCCGGTCGAGTGCGAAGTGCCTGACAATGCGTCGGGTTGGGCGCCCCAGTCGACGAGATCGGTTCGGGTGGAGGCGTGGTGGAGGTGTGGTGCGGAGGAGGTCATGCGGAGGCTTCTGCGCGATGGTTGCTATTCATATGCTGCGCCAGGGCACCCCCTCTGGCCTGCCGGCCATCTCCCCCGCAGGGGTGGAGATCGGATGTCGTCTCGACTTTCGCCAATCACCGGGATTGCAGAGTGAGACCCTGTGGCGAAGCTGCCAATCTCCCCCCTTGCGGGGGAGATGGCCGGCAGGCCAGAGGGGGGTGCTCAGGCTCGGCGTATCAACGACTTCAATCACAGCAGCGCCTCCAACAAACCCGCCGCCTTTTCCGGCCCATTCTGCCCCTGCATCTGTGCCGATGTCTTGGCCAGCTTTGCCTTCATCTTCGGGTCGGTCAGACAGGCCTCGATCATGGCAACCAGCTCGGCATCGGTCCAGTCGTAGCGCGGCATGCCGAAGCCGTGGCCGGTCTCCTCGACGCGGGTGGCGTTATCGTGACCGTCCCAGACATAGGGCATGATGATCGCCGACTTGCCGAAATAGAGGCACTCTGTGAACGAGTTGTTGCCGCCGTGGTGAATAACAGCGTCGACCTGCGGGATGACCGAAGGCTGCGGGAACCAGCTCTCGACGATGACATTGCCGGGCACGTCCGTGTACTGGTCTTTGTAGCCGCCGACATTGACCAGCGCCCGGTAGCGCGTCATGCCCAGCGTCGCGATGATGCGCTTCAGCAGCTCGACATCGCCGGCGCCGAGACTGCCGAAGGAGACATAGAGCAGCGGCCCGTCGTTATTTTCAGCGAAGGTCGGCACCGTGTAAGGCTTCTCCTGCCGCACGCAGCCTTCCAGGTACTGAAACTTGGCCGGGTCGAGTGGATGGCGGCGCTTGAACTTTGCCGCTTCGGGATAGAGCAGCAGGTTCAGATGGGGCGAGGCCTCAAAGAACTGGCCGATCGGATAGGACGCCTCGTTGTTGGCAGTCAGGAAGGCGTTGAAGTCCTCATGGATCGGCTCGATCACCGCGTTGAAATGGTCGCGGTAGCGCTGATGCCCGGCATGGTCGTTTTCGCCGCAGCCGGAGAGATGCGGCGGGATGTCCTCGTCCTCGATTTCGTTTTCCGAGCAGGAAATGACCCGCACCCACGGCTTGCCGTACTGCTTGATAGCCGGGAACAGGATGACGTTGTCGACGCAGATCACATCCGGCTTGATGGCTGAGAGAACGTGCGGCAGATCCTTCTGCGCCCATTTGGCGCTGTCGACGATCGCCGTCCAGCAATCCTTGACGTAATTGTCGACCTGGTCGTAGGGCGATTTGCGGAAGTTGGGGATGTGGCCGTTGATGAAATCCTCCCAGAATTTGGCCATCTGCTCTGGCGGCATCGGCTCGGACAGGTTCACCGGATGGGCCTCGAAGCCGTAGCCCTTGTAGACGTCGACGAAGCCGGGATCTGACAGGAACACCGCTTTGTGGCCGCGTGCCTCGACCGCCTGGGCGATGCCGACGGAATTGAGCGCCGGGCCATAAGCTGCTTCTGGAAAAAACGCGATCGTCTTCTGCGCCATCAGGCCTCTCCTTTATTCTGCGAAAACTCTGACATCGGCGGCGTCCCAGCCGAGTTCGACCTGATCTCCCGACGCGACCGGCCGGCGGTCGGCGGCATCAGCGGTGACGCGCACCAGGAACGGCTTTGGCGACAGGGGTGTGCGGACATGCAGCTGCAGGTCGAGCCCCTGATAGGCCAGCGCCTCGACCGTGCCGGTGGTGCGGTTGGCGGTCTGAGCCTCCGGGAACAGCCGGATGCGCTCCGGCCGCACCGAAGCGACAGCGGATGCGCCGGGCGAGAGCGTTGCTGGAACCTTGCCGGATATTCGCGCGCCATTCGCGGCGACAACCCCATCGGTGGCGGCCTTGCCCGGCACAAAATTCATCACGCCGATGAAGTCGGCGACGAAACGGTCGGCCGGATGCTCATAGATCGCGTGCGGCGTGTCGCATTGCAGCAGCTTGCCGTCCTTGAGCACCGCCATGCGGTCGGCCATCACAAGCGATTCTTCCTGGTCGTGGGTGACGATGACGAAGGTGATGCCGACCTCATGCTGCAGGCGCTTCAATTCCAGCTGCATGGCGCCGCGCAGCTTCTTGTCGAGCGCTCCAAGCGGCTCGTCGAGCAGCAGCAGCCGCGGCCGCTTGACCAGGGCGCGCGCCAGCGCGACGCGCTGCTTCTGGCCGCCCGACAATTGCTCCGGCTTGCGGTCGGCAAAGGCGACAAGCTCCGTGGTGGCGAGGATGGCATCGACGCGCACGCGAATCTCGGCCGCTGGCAAACGCTCCATCTCCAGGCCGTAGGAGACATTGGCGCGGACGCTCATATGTGGAAACAGCGCATAGGACTGGAACATCAGATTGACCGGCCGCTTGTTGGGCGGGGTTTTGGCAATGTCGCGACCGTCGAGCAGGATGCGTCCGTCATTGGGCGTCTCGAAGCCGGCCAGCATGCGCAGCAGCGTGGTCTTGCCGCAGCCCGACGGGCCGAGCAGCGCGAAGAACTCATTCTCGCGGATGTCGAGCGAGATGCCATCGACGGCGGTTACCCGGCCGAAATTTTTCGACACATGATCGATGGCCAGAAGCGTGCGGGGTTCGCTCATTGGCCTATGATCCCACGGTTGAGCCGCTGCGACAGCGTCAGTGCGGTGATCGAGACCGCCATGACGATGGTCGCCAGCGCATTGATCTCCGGCGTGATGCCAAAGCGTATCATGGCGTAGATCTGCATCGGCAGCGTTGTCGAAGCGCGGCCGGCACCTGCGGTGAAGAAGGCGATGATGAACTCGTCGACCGAGAGCGTGAAGGCGAGCAGCGCGCCTGCGATCACCGCCGGCGCGATGACCGGCAATGTCACCCGCCTGAAGGTGGTGAGCGCGGAGGCGCCGAGATCGGCGGAAGCCTCGACGATCGACCAATCAAAACTCTTCAGCCTGGCGCGCACCACCGAGCAGACAAAGGCAAGGTTGAAGACGACATGGGCGAGGATGATGGTGTGCAGGCCCATGGTCAGGTTGAGCATGGAGAAGAACGAAAGCAGCGCGATCGCCAGGACGATGTCGGGAATGATCATCGGTGCGAAGATCAGCGCTTCGAGTCCCTTGCCATATTGCCGGCGCATCTCGATGCCGATCGCCAGCAGCGTGCCGAGCAGAGTGGCGATCGCGGTCGAGACCAGCGCCACGATCAGCGTGTTGAGCGCAGCGGACAGGATCGCCGAATTGCCGGCCAGCGAGGCATACCATTTCAGCGAAAAGCCCGACCATGCCGTCGGCAGGCCGCCTTCGTTGAAGGACAGCGTCACCAGCACGGCGATCGGGATGTAAAGGAAAGCGAAGACGAGGCTGAGCACGAGCCAGAGCATACGCCGCGTCGCTGGGGATCGCTCAGCCATCGGTGCCTCCGCCGGCTTGCGCGGTGTGCCCCGAGGCGCGATTGGCGGCGAGCGCCTGCGCCATCAGCACCAGAAGCATGATTGCGATCAGCGCCATCGCGAGCGCGGCGCCGAACGGCCAGTCGTTGGCGGTCAGGAACTGGTCGTAGACGAGGTTGCCGATCATCTGGAAGCGGCCGCCGCCGAGCAGCGCGGGCGTGACGAAATTGCCGATCGACAGCACGAAGACGAACACCGCGCCGGCAGCAATGCCGGGCACGGTCAGCGGCAGGATGACACGGCGGAATGTGGTCATGGCGGAGGCGCCGAGGTCGCGCGAGGCCTCGGCGAGTTCCGGGTTGAGGCGAGACAGTGGCGCGTAGCAGGCGAGGATGACAAAGGGCAAATAGTTGTAGATCAGGCCGGCGATAACGGCGCCTTCGGTGTAGAGCATCGACGGTGGCTCGCCGGTGTAGCCGAACCAGCGCAGCAACTGGGTGATCAATCCTTCGCGGTTGAGCAGCACGATCCAGGCATAGGTGCGGATCAGGTAGTTGGACCAGAAGGGCAACACGGCGAAGAACAGGAACACCGGCTGCAGCCGGCGGGGTGCCGCTGATATCGCATAGGCGGCGGCGTAGCCGATCACCACCGCGATCAGCGTCGCGGTGCCGGCGATGCGCGCCGAGTTGAGGAAGATGCCGGCATAGAGCGGGTCGAAGACCAGCCCGAAATTCTCCAGCGTAAAGGTGTATTCGATGCCGCCATAGATACCGCGCCGGAAGAAGGCGAGCGCCAGCACCAGCGCGCACGGCACCACCATCAGTGCGGTCAGCCAGACCAGCGCCGGGGCCATCAGCAAGGAGGAGCGAGAGGGTAGGTGCTTCACGAAGTGCCCCCCTCTGCCCTGCCGGACCCGGCCTTTCGCTTTCGCTTCGGGCGTTCGTCGTTCGGAAAGCCAAGCAATTGGCTTTCCGTCCGTTGCGCGGACCACTTCTCACCCCCTTCAAGGGAGGAGATCGGCAGTTCCAACCTTTCGCTTACTTTGAAAAATCGAAGATTGGCGAAAGCAATGCCACAGCCAATCTCCCCCCTTGAGGGGGAGATGGCCGGCAGGCCAGAGGGGGGCGACACGGAACGCAAGCTTGATTCCAAGATGCTGCTGGAACAGTCCCTACTGCGCCGCCTTGATCTCGCTGACGATCTTCGAATAGTCGCGCTGGGCGTCGCCGACGTCACGCAATTGCTCGAACTTGACGAGGTCGGCCACCGGCATCGCCATGTTGGGGAATTTGGCCAGGAAATCGGCAGGCAGGCTTTCCATGGCCGGCTTGTTCGGCACCTTGTAGTCGATGTTCTGCGCTGCCCAGGCGTGGTTCTTGGCGTCGAGCATGAAGTTGATGAACTGGAAGGCGGCGTCCTTGTTGGCGGAGGCCTTCATCACCACCATCGTGTCGACCCAGAGGTCCGAACCTTCCTTGGGAATGACGTATTTGATCTCGGGTTTTTCGGCGATGCCGTAATTGCACCAGCCGTCCCAGGCCTGCACCATCAGCGCCTCGCCGGACACCAGCTTGGAATAGAAGGTGGTGTCGTCATAGGCGAGCAGGGTCTTCTTGGCCGAGATCAGCAGATCCTTGACCTCAGCCATCTTGGCCGGGTCGGTTTCGTTGACCGAATAGCCCTTGTCGAGCTGGCCGGCGGCCAGCAGCCAACGGTCGGTCGCCAGCATGGTGGTCTTGCCCTTCAATTCGTCGGAGGGCGCGAGCAGGTCGCTCCAACTGGTTGGTGCGACCTTCATCAGGTCCGAGCGATAGCAGAGGCCGGTGGTGCCCCAGGTGTAGGGCACCGAGAATGCATTGCCGGCATCGTGAGGCAGCTTGGTTGCTTCCGGATAGAGGTTGGCGAGGTTCGGTATCTTGGTGTGGTCGATCGGTTCGGTCAGGCCGAGCTTGTTCAGCACCTCGGCGAAGGGCGAGGAGACAAAGACCACGTCATAGCCCTTGCCGCCGGCGGCGATCAGCTTGCCCATGATCTCTTCATTGGTGGCGTGCACCACCACTTCACCCGAAACGCCGGTCGCGGTCTTGAAGGCGGCCATCGCGTCGGGCGCCATGTAGCCATCCCAGTTGGAAATGACGAGATCAGCAGCCATCGCCGGCGCGGACAGCGCCAAGGCCAGGCCAAGTGCGAGCGAAGATGTTTTCAGCGCACGGCGCCGCAGGCTGGTAGCGGTCATGACAGACTCCCATTCCGGTTGATCGTCAAATTTCATTCGCCGGACCAACGCCTGCGACCTTGCCGCTGCCTCGATCCTGTTCCCTCGGTCTTTTTCTCGCCGATTGTCCTGACAGTACTATTGCAGAAAAAAGTACGTCAATCCATAATTTGTCAAGCGACCGAGGAATCTGGCCGATTGCGTCCGTGCGGGCGATCGGTCAAATCAATGCGGTCATGTCGTTTTCCACTGGACCAGTCATGCAAGCCGTAGCCAGACGACCTCGCACCAACCATCTCGATCTGGCGCAGCGCATCCTGGATGTGGCGCGGCAGCGCGGCTTTGGGCCCGGCGCACGCTTGCCGGAGCAGCAGATCGCCTCGCTGTGCAATGTTTCCCGCACACCGGTGCGGGCAGCGCTCGGCCTGCTTGCGGAGCGAGGCGTCGTACGCTGGGAGGCGGATTCCGGGTATCATCTGGCCATCGACCTCACCGCGCAGGCTTCGGTCGCCACGGAATTGCCCGCTGCCGAGGAGGACGAGCTGGCCGAGGCGATCCTGCGCGACCGGTCGGCGCGGCGGCTGGACCAGACAGTGACCGTTGCGGGGTTGATGCGGCGCTACAGTTCCGACCGAAAGACGGTACTAAAAGCGCTCAACAAACTGACCGAAGAGAATTTGTTGGACCGTGCGCCCGGCCAGTCCTGGCTGTTTCGACGCACGCCAGACGATCCGGAGGCGCAAGGCGACAGTTATGAATTCCGTCTGCTGCTGGAGCCCGCGGCCATCCTGACGCCGGGTTTCCGGCTGGATGGCGCGCGGGCGGCGACGTTGCGCCAGGGCATGGAAGCGCTGGTGGCGCTGCCGGACGCCGCCTTCGACACACGCGAGTTCCAGCGGCTGGACATCGATTTTCATGGCATGCTCGCCGAAGGCTGCGCCAACCGCTTCGTGGCCGACGCACTCGCCGATCACCTCAGGCTGCGCCGGTTGCCGGGCATCTATGCCGGCGTCAACGTCTTCCGGTTGCGGCAATCGCTGCGCGAACACCTTGTTATACTCGACCATCTTGAAAGCCTGCAGTATGAGGTGGCTGCCGATCTGCTGCGCATCCACCTGCGGCTCTCCCGCAACCAGCGACCGCAAGCGGCCAGTCGCGGGGCGCCTGCCCTGTTCGGCATGATCAGCCGGCCGGATTGACGAGGATTAATTGACGCGTAAAGCCAGCCCGACCATCGCGCTGTTCCCCGAAGCAAGCTTCGGCGCGGCGTTGAATTGCGTCGGCATCGCGCAGGCGCTGCGTGCCAAGGGAGCCCGGCCGGTATTCATCTGTCATGCCGGCTTTTCCGGCGTCTTTGCCGACTATGGTTTCCAGGAATACCAGCTGCCGACCGACGAGCCGCTGAGCGACAGCGAACGCCAGAGCTACTGGCAGGCCTTCGTGCGCAGGCACCTGCCGCATTTCAGGCTGAGCCCGATCGACCAGCTGGAAACCTATGTCGCGCCGACCTGGCAGGCCATCGTCGACACCGCGGTCAATGCCGAGGCGCCGCTGCGCCAGTTGCTGGCGCGGCTGAAGCCGGACGCGGTGGTTCTCGACAATGTCATCATGTTCCCGGCGATCGCCGCCGCCGGCTGCCCCTGGGTGCGCGTCGTCTCCTGCGCCGAGACCGAGCTTCCGGATGCCAATGTGCCACCCTATCTGTCGGGACTTGGCGCCGACGACCCGCAACGCGCGGCGTTCGAGGCCCGCTATCTCACGGCCTCGGCACCGGCGCATGACCGCTTCAACCGCTTTCGGATGGATGCCGGCCTGGCGCCGCTGCCGAAGGGCCTGTTCCTGGAGACGTCGCCCGACCTCAATTTGCTGCTGACCCCGACGATCGTGCGCCGCGAGCGCGCCGAGCCGCTCGACCCGGAGCGCTTCGTCTATCTCGAAGGCTGCGTGCGTTCGGAAGGGCCATTCGAGGTGCCGGTATTTCCGCGCAATGGCGGGCCGCTGGTCTATGTCAGCTTCGGTAGCCTCGGCGCCATGGATGTCGGGCTGATCGAGCGCATGCTGGCCGTGTTCGACAGGCTGCCGGCGCGCTTCATCGTCAATGCCGGCGGCCTGCGCGATGCCTATCGCGCGGTGCCCGACAACGTCTATCTCGACGCCTGGTTTCCACAGCCCTCGGTGGTGGCGAAGTCAGACCTGTTCATCCACCACGGTGGCAACAACAGCTTTTGCGAGGCGCTGCGCTTCGGCGTGCCGTCACTGATCATGCCCTATTGCTGGGACGGACACGACAATGCGCGCCGCGCCGGAGAAGCCGGCGTCGGTGACCATATCGGCCGCGACGCCTGGACCGAAGGAGTGTTGGAGAGAGCCATTCTCGGCCTGCTGGCCGACGATGCCATGCGCACCCGCCTCAAGGACAATGCAGCCCAAATGGCGCTGAAACCTGGAACGGATGTGGCCGCGCAAACCATACTCTCTCTGATACGGACGTGAACGAAATGCCTGACAACAACACGAACATCTCGCTCTCCAGCGGTACCGATGCCAAAGCCTGGCTGGTCCGGCACGGCATCAACGAAGTCGAGTGCCTGGTGCCCGACATGAATGGCGTCCTGCGCGGCAAAGCGCTGCCTACGGCCAAATTCCTCCAGGCGCTTGAAGACCGCGCGCTCTATCTGCCGAGCAGCGCTTTCCTGGTCAGCATCGACGGCCGCTACTCCGGCTCGATCGACGAGGGTTTTGCCTATTCGGATCCGGACATGCGCATGGTGCCTGATGTATCGACGCTCTGCCTGGCGCCGGGTGCCGCTCCCGGCAAGGCCTATGTCTTT
The DNA here is from genome assembly GCF_040317955.1 of Mesorhizobium sp. M1342. Lineage (NCBI taxonomy): Bacteria > Pseudomonadati > Pseudomonadota > Alphaproteobacteria > Hyphomicrobiales > Phyllobacteriaceae > Mesorhizobium > Mesorhizobium sp. M1342. Next base: position 60,079 of record NZ_JAMYLI010000036.1, read on the forward strand.
GCCGATGCCTTCCATATGGACGACCGGCCTTGGATGGCCTCGCCGCGCCATGTGCTGCGCGCCGTGCTCGATCTCTACGCCAAGCGTGGCTGGCGGGCGGTGGTGGCGCCCGAGCTGGAATTCTATCTCACCGCGCCCAATCCCGATCCGGACCGTCCGCTGACCGCGCCAGTCGGTGGCAACGGCCGAGCCGAGACAGTGCAGCATCCCTATGACATGGCCGCGCTCGAGGAGTTCGAGCCGGTGATCCGCCGCATCTATGACTACGCTGCGGCGGCCGGACTGCCGCTCGACACGCTGATCCACGAATCAGGTACGGCGCAGCTTGAGATCAACTTCCTGCATGGCGATGCGCTGCCGCTGGCCGACAAGGTGCTGCTGTTCAAGCGGCTGACGCGACAGGCCGCGCAGCAAAGCGGCATGCACGCCACCTTCATGGCCAAGCCGATCGCCGCACAGGCCGGCAGCTCGATGCATCTGCACATGTCGGTCATCGACGAGGCCGGCAGGACGTTGTTTGCCGGCAGCGACGATGCCGACACCGCAATGTTCGGCCATTTCATCGGCGGCCTGCAGAAATATGTCCCGGAAATCATGCCGCTGTTTGCGCCCAACGTGAACTCTTTCCGCCGCATCAGGCCGAACCACAGCGCGCCGGCCAACATCGAGTGGTCGCATGACAACCGTTCCTGCGGCCTGCGCGTGCCGACCGGCGGACGTGCCGCTCGGCGGGTGGAGAACCGGCTGCCGGGCGCGGATTCCAATCCTTACCTGGCGATAGCCGGTTCGCTTCTCGCCGGCTACCTCGGTGTCGAACAAAAGCTCGCACGGTCGCCCGAGGCTTCGGGCAACGCCTACAAGATCAAGAGCACGCTGCCGAAAACCATGGAGGAGGCGCTGGACCGCTTCGCTGCTTGCGATCCGGTGCGGGAATTGCTCGGCGAGGATTTCTTCCAGACCTATCTGCGCGTCAAGAGCGTCGAACTCGACCTGTTCCAAGGCGTGGTGACGAGCTGGGAACGCGACCACCTGCTGCTGAAGGTGTGATCATGGCTTCCAGTTCAACGGGTTTCAATTCGGGCCTCGATATCGGTAAATCCTATTATGTCGCCACGGCCAATCGGGCGCCGGACCATCCGGCGCTGGTCGGCGATGTCGATGCTGACCTGGTGGTTGTCGGCGGCGGCTGCACCGGCCTGTCGGCCGCCCTTCATGCCGCCGAGCGTGGGTTGAAGGTGGTGCTGCTCGAAGGCGGCAAGATCGGCTGGGGCGCATCGGGCCGCAATGGCGGCCAGATGATCCCCGGCCTGCGCAAGGGCGCCAAGGGGCTGCTCAAGCTCTACGGGCCCGAGCGGGCAAAGGCGCTGTTCGATCTTGCCTTCGAGGCACGCGGGCTGGTGCTCGATATCATCGAGCGCCATGCCATCGACTGCGATCTCAGGCTGACCGGCCACCTGGTCGGCGCGGTCAACGGCTCCGATCTTAGGGATCTCGAGGAAGAGGCCGAGTGCCTGGCCACGGTGATGAAGTTCCCTCATGCGGAAATCCTGTCGGCGGCTGAAGCCCGAGCCAAGGTCGATACACCCTACCACGGCGCGATGTACGAGCCGCTCGGCGGCCACATGCATCCGCTGAACTACACGCTCGGCCTTGCCCGCGCAGCGGTTGCTGCCGGCGTCACCATCCATGAGAATTCGGTCGCCGTGCGGCTGGAGCGCGAGCCTTCGGTCCGGGTCTCGACATCAAAGGGTTCGGTGCGTGCCAGACATGTCGTGCTGGCGGGTGACGCTCTGCTCAACGGGCTGGAGCCGCGCGTCAACAGCCGCATCATGCCGGTCGGCAACTACATCGTCGCCACCGAGCCGCTGGAGGGCAAGCGCAATGTCATCCCGGCCAATGTCGCGGTGTCCGACACGCGCTTCGTCGTCAATTACTACCGCATGTCTGCGGATGGCCGCCTGCTGTTCGGCGGCGGCGAACGCTACACGCCGTCACCGCCGGCCGATATCGCCGGCTTCGTGCGGCCGCATATGGAAAAGACCTTTCCGCAGCTCAAGGGCTGCCGCATCGATCATGCCTGGGGCGGGCTTGTGTCGGTGACGACATCGCGGCTGCCGCACGTCGGGCACTATGGCGAGGTCTATTTCGCGCATGGCTATTCCGGCAAGGGCGTCATCCTGTCGACGCTGTCCGGTAAGCTGCTGGCCGAAGCGATCATGGGCGACGCCTCGCGGCTAGATTTGTTCTCGACGCTGACGCCGATGCCGTTTCCGGGTGGGACGGCACTGCGTGGGCCGCTCTATGTGCTCGGCATGCTGTGGTACGCGATGCGGGATCGGATCAAGCATTGAAGTCGCGTTGCTGCAACGGCACAAAATAGTACCCGTAGCGATCCTTCACACCCCCCTCTGTCCTGCCGGACATCTCCCCCGCAAGGGGCCCGTTGCGTTATTAAGTTATAGGGGCAAGGAGGGAGGGTCAGGCCAATGTGGGGTGCCTTGCGGCTCGGGTTTGAGGCC
>NZ_JAMYLI010000037.1:0-61758 GCF_040317955.1 Mesorhizobium sp. M1342
GGGGGAGGCCGAGGATGTCGGTGTAGAAGGTTTCCGCTGCGGTCAGGTCGCTGACGTAGAGAGCTGATTCAAGGATGGCAGAGGGCATCACGAGGCACCCCCCTCTGCCCTGCCGGGCATCTCCCCCGCAAGGGGGGAGATTGGCAGCCTCCGCATCGCCGCGCCCTTTGCAACGTTAGAGATTAGCGAAGCCCGAAACGACATCCGATCTCCCCCCTTGCGGGGGAGATGCCCGGCAGGGCAGAGGGGGGTGTTCAAGCTCGGCATTTAATCCTAAGCCACTGCCATCTGCTGCAAACTCACCAACCGCTGGATGCCTTTCTTGGCCAGGCCCATCAAGTCCGCGAACTGCTCTTCGGAGAAAGGCTCGCCCTCGGCGGTGCCTTGGATCTCGACGATGCCACCCTTGCCGGTCATGACGAAATTGGCGTCGGTGCCGGCCGCGGAATCCTCGATATAGTCGAGGTCGATAACCGGCTGACCGTCATGGATGCCGCAGGAGATCGCAGCGACATGGTCCTTCAGCACCTTGGCGACGCTGGCCATCTGGCGCGCTTCCATCCAGCGCAGGCAGTCATACAGCGCCACCCAGCCGCCGGTGATCGATGCGGTGCGGGTGCCGCCATCGGCCTGGATGACGTCGCAGTCGACGGTGATCTGCTGCTCGCCCAGCGCCTGCAAATCGACCACGGCGCGCAGGGAGCGGCCGATCAGCCGCTGGATTTCCAGCGTGCGGCCGCCCTGCTTGCCGGCCGAAGCCTCGCGGCGCATGCGCTCGCCGGTCGAGCGCGGCAGCATGCCGTATTCGGCCGTCACCCAGCCCTTGCCGGAATTGCGCATCCAGCCAGGCACTTTTTCCTCAAGGCTGGCCGTGCACAGGACATGCGTGTCGCCGAACTTCACCAGGCACGAGCCTTCGGCATGCTTGGAGACGCCGCGCTCGAAGGAGATGGCACGCATTTCGTCCAATTGGCGTTTGGAAGGGCGCATTCAGGCTGCTTTCTTGTCATTTTTCGGAATCTTGGCCGGCTTGTAACCGCATGGGACGCGTGGCGCAAAGGAAAATGGCCTGACGATCTGACGCAGACACCGGGTGATCTCACACAGACACCGGGTGATCTCACAAAGACACCGGGTTGCGCGGGTGCAGTGTAAGTCTATATCGTTGGGCCGGAGGTTTTTGGCCGTATGACCAAGGCAGTCGATCCCGCTTCGCAGTCGCCCGCGCTTCAGTCGCTCGATATGCGTTCCCGCGACATCTTCCGGCGCATTGTCGATTCCTACCTCAGGGACGGTGAACCGGTGGGCTCGCGCAGCCTGTCGCGTATCCTGCCGTCCTCGCTGTCGCCGGCGACCATCCGCAACGTGATGAGCGATCTCGAGCATCTCGGCCTGATCTACGCGCCGCACATCTCGGCCGGCCGGTTGCCGACGCAGGCCGGCCTGCGTTTCTTTGTCGATGCCTTCATGGAGCTTGGCGACCTTTCCGACGAGGAGCGCCGCGCCATCGAGGCACAGGTTCGGGCGTCCGGCTCGGGCGCGACGCTGGAGCACATGCTGACCGAGGCCAGCCAGATGCTGTCGGGCATGTCGCGCGGCGCCGGCCTGGTTCTGGCCGCCAAGAACGAGGTGGCGCTGAAGCACATCGAATTCATCCAGCTCGAACCGACCAAGGCGCTGGCGGTGCTGGTGTCGCAGAATGGCGACGTCGAGAACCGCGTCGTCGAGCTGCCTGCCGGCATCACCGTCTCGCAACTGCACGAGGCCTCAAATTTCCTCAACGCCCATATACGCGGCCGAACGCTTGCCGAGGCGCGGATCGAGATCGCCCGCATCAAGGAAGAGACCAGGGCCGCGCTCGACACGCTGTCGCAGGACCTGGTCGAGAAGGGGCTGGCGGTGTGGGCCGGCGCCGACAGTGGCCTGCCGGCACGGCTCATCGTGCGCGGGCGCGCCAATCTGCTCGAAAACGTCACCGCCCAGGCCGACATCGAACTGCTGCGCCATTTGTTCGAGGACATGGAGACGCAGGACGGGCTTATCCAGTTGCTTGACCTCGCCGAGCAGGGCTCGGGCGTGCGCATCTTCATCGGCTCGGAAAACAAGCTGTTTTCGCTGTCGGGCTCGTCGCTGGTTGTCGCGCCCTATCGCGACAAGGATGCCCGCGTCGTCGGCGCGCTCGGCGTCATCGGCCCGACCCGGCTGAACTACGCGCGCATCGTCCCAATGGTCGACTATACGGCGCAGCTGATTTCCCGCATGCTGCGCTGAGCTGATCCAACCGAGGAGACGACGATGGCGCTCGAAGAATTCAAGGCCCGGATCAGCCTGCTGCTGGAGGAGATGGTCAACCAGCCGGAGGACCAGCACGAGATCCAGGAGCAGTTGCGTGAAAAACTGCAGGAAATGCGCGCCATGGGATTGCCGCTGCCGGCTGACCTCGTCGAGTTGGAAAAACGCCTCGACGACGATTTTTACGCCGCCGGGACCTGAGCCGGGAAACCGGAAGCTTCCTCCACCTCATCGTGTGCCGTGGAACGATCGACGAGACCGCTCGTTCCTGTTCTCACGCCCAAACATTGGAGGACCGAATGATGCGTTTTACCGGCCCCGCAATTTCCGCCGCACTGTTTCTCTCGACCGCTTCATTCGCCCAGCAGGCGGACGATCCGGTGCTCAAAGGCGCGGCCGCATTCGGCGACTGGCGAGCGGACAAGCCGGGCACACGCCGCCTGATCAGACCGGACGATCTGCCTAAGCCCTATGCCACCCGGTCGACCTCGAACAGCGCCGGCGTTGCGGACATGCCGGCAGACGCGAAGCTGCAACTGCCGCCGGGGTTCTCGGCCGAGCTGGTTGCATCGGGCATCGACAATCCACGCGTCGTGCGCGTCGCGCCGAATGGCGACCTGTTCGTCGCCGACAGCGAGGCCAACCAAGTCCGCATCTACCGTCTGGCCGAAGGCAGTGCGAAGCCTGCGCAGGACGGCATCTTTGCCGGCAATCTCAACCAGCCCTATGGTATTGCCTTCTATCCGCCAGGCGCTGACCCGCAATGGGTCTATGTCGCCAATAGCGACAGCATCGTGCGTTTTGCCTACCGCAATGGCGACCTGAAGGCCTCCGGCGATCCGGAAACCATGGTCGGCAACATCCCCGCCAATCATCACTGGACCCGCGACATCGCCTTTTCGCCGGATGGCAAGACGCTTTATCTGTCGGTCGGCTCGGGATCGAATGTCGCCGAGCGCATGGGCAACGAACCGAAGGGCGGCCTCGACGCCTGGGCGAAGTCGCAGCCGCTCGGCGCCACATGGGGATCCGAGGACGGCCGCGCCGGCGTCCTGGCCTTCGATCCCAATGGCAAGAATGGCCGCATCCTTGCCACCGGCCTGCGCAACTGCTCGGGCATGACCGTGCAGCCGGCGACCGGCGCGCTGTGGTGCGTCGTCAACGAACGGGATGCGCTTGGCGACAATGTGCCGCCCGAATACGCGACCGTGATCAAGGACGGCGCCTTCTATGGCTGGCCGTGGTATTATATCGGCGACAATGAGGATCCTCGCCACAAGGGTGAGCGCCCCGATCTTGCCGGCAAAACGACCGTTCCCGATGTGCTGATGCAGGCGCATTCGGCGCCGCTCAACATTGCCTTCTACGAGGGGAAGAGCTTTCCGGCTGAATACAAGGGCGATGCTTTCGTCGCTCTGCACGGTTCATGGAACCGCGGCAACCGGACCGGCTACAAGGTGGTGCGGTTGCTGTTCAAGGACGGCAAGCCAACCGGCGAATATGAGGATTTCATCACCGGTTTCGTCGTCTCAAACGGCGAGGTGTGGGGGCGGCCGGTCGGCGTGGCGGTGGCCCTGGATGGTGCGCTGATCGTCACCGAGGACGGTAACGGCACCATCTGGCGTGTCACCCATGGCGACGGTCGTTCCTGAGCGCAACTCGCACAGGCGTGGTGCAATCGAATCCGAGTTCCAGGGAATTCACGCCCGCCGGGCTTTGTGCGATAGGATGCCGTGATAGCAGCGTCGCGCAAGGCCGCAACCATGACCCTCACCGGATTCCTCGCCTACAGCGCCGCTCTCGGCATCGCCGCCGCGATTCCTGGTCCCGGCATCACCGCGCTGGTCGCCCGTGCGCTCGGCTCCGGCTTCCGCTCGTCGCTGGCGATGTCTTTTGGCCTGATGGTTGGCGACATCACCTATCTGACCGCTGTGGTGCTCGGCCTCGCCATCGTTGCACAGAGTTTCGGCATGGTTTTCCTGGCCATCAAATGGCTCGGCGTCGCCTATCTCGCCTTCCTCGGCTGGCGCTTCTGGAACAGCGGCATCACGCCCGAGACCGTCGAGGCCAGAAAAGGCAAGGGCGGCTTGCTGTCGAGCTTTGCCGCCGGCCTGACTGTCACGCTCGGCAATCCGAAGACGATGATCTTCTATCTCGCCATCACGCCGACCATCGTCGACCTGAAAACCATTACGCTGGCCGACTACGGCATTCTCGTCGCGCTGACGGTCGTCGTGCTTCTGGTGGTGCTGGTGCCGTATCTGGCGCTGGCCGCCAAGGCGCGCTGGTTCCTGAAGTCGCCGCGCGCGCTCAAGGCGCTGAACCGTACGGCTGCCGGCTTCATGGTCGGTGCCGCTGCAGCGATTGCCGCCCGCCAATAGCGGGCTTTCGGCCAAAGCATTTCGCAAACAGGCCTTTGCGGGAAATGCTTTTCCGAGACGGCACTGTTTTAGACACAGGTCCCACTCGGATATTTTCAATCGACAGTCTATCTTGCGCGGTCGAAGGTCCTATGTTGCCCGCAAATCCACTTGCCTGAAATTCTGGGAGCGAAACCAATGAACAAGCCCGTTACATCAGCCCGCGTGCCCGGCCGCGGCCGCGTCTACGATTCCATCACCGACACGATCGGCGACACGCCGCTGGTGCGGCTCGACAAATTCGCTCGGGAAAAGGGCATCGTCGCCAATCTCATCGCCAAGCTCGAATTCTTCAATCCGATCGCCTCGGTCAAGGACCGCATCGGCGTGGCGATGATCGAGGCGCTGGAGGCGTCGGGCAAGATCTCTCCCGGCAAGACCACGCTGATCGAACCGACGTCTGGCAACACCGGCATCGCGCTTGCCTTCGCCGCTGCCGCCAAGGGCTACAAATTGATCCTGACGATGCCCGAAACGATGTCGATCGAGCGCCGGAAAATGCTGGCGCTGCTCGGCGCGGAGCTGGTGCTGACAGAAGGCCCGAAAGGTATGAAGGGCGCCATCGCCAAGGCCGACGAACTGGCAGCGACGATCCCCAACGCGATCATCCCGCAGCAGTTCGAGAATCCGGCCAATCCGGAAATCCACCGCACGACGACAGCCGAGGAAATCTGGAACGATACGCACGGCGAAGTCGATATCTTCGTCGCCGGCATCGGCACCGGCGGCACCATCACCGGCGTCGGCCAGGTGCTGAAGAAGCGCAAGCCCTCCGTGTATGTCGTCGCCGTCGAGCCGGACTCCTCGCCGGTTCTGTCGGGCGGCCAGCCCGGCCCGCACAAGATCCAGGGCATCGGCGCCGGCTTTGCGCCCAAAATCCTCGACACGACGATCTATGACGAGATCGTCAAAGTGTCGAACGAGGATTCCGTGGCCAATGCCCGCCTCGTCGCCCGCCTCGAAGGCGTGCCGGTCGGCATCTCGTCGGGCGCCGCCTTGCAGGCAGCCATCGTCGTCGGCTCGCGGCCGGAGAACAAGGGCAAGAACCTTGTGGTGATCATCCCGTCCTTCGCCGAGCGCTATCTGTCGACGATCCTGTTCGAAGGGTTGGGATCGTAGTCCGACGCTTCTCCGTGACTGAGCTGGCCCGCTGAAAAAATCCCCGTGGCGTCAGCCACCGGCTTGAGCAGCGCCCTGCTTCCGGTGCATACCGCCCACGGCCCGTCTGCGCGGGCCGGGGGAGGATTTCATGTACAAGCTCTACACCCGTCCTGGCAGCGGCGGCTTCGTCGTCGAGGCGGCGCTGGTGCTGGCGAATGCACCGTTCGAGCAGATCGACGTGCCGAAGACCGACCGGCCCGATCCCGCCTTCCTCGACATCAGTCCGTTGAACCAGGTGCCGGTGCTGACCTTGCCAAACGGAAGCTCGATGACCGAGTCGGCGGCGATCTGCATCCTGCTTGCCGAGCGTCATCCCAATGGCAATTTGGCGCCGGCAGTAGATTCGCCTGCCCGCGCCGATTTCCTGCGCTGGATGGCATTCATGTCGTCGGTGCTCTATTCGGCGGTGCTGCGTTTCTACTACGCATACCGCTACACGGCCGATCCCGAAGGCACCAAGGCGGTCAAGCAGGCGGCCGTGGCCGAGATGGACCGCGGCTTTGCCGTTCTCGATGCCGCGCTCGAGGGCCGTGACTGGCTGGTCGGTGACCGGATGTCGCTGGCCGACATCTATCTGGTCATGCTGGTGGCCTGGCATCCCGACATCGACAGCGCGCGGACGGCATGGCCGAACATCGAACGCCTGTGGGCGCGGCTGCGCGACCATCCGCTGATGAAGACGCTCAACACCTCGCACGAGATGTGGCCGGGCTGAAGCTCAATTTCTGAGCACCGCCCGTTTTCCCTGCAGGAACCGGCGCACCGCCGGGTCTCGCTCGAGGCCGATCGCCCGGTCGTAGGCTTCGCAGGCTTGCGGTACCTGACCAAGCCTGGCTAGGAGACCGGCGCGTGCGGCCCAATAGGGCTGGTACTCGTCAAGCCGCTTGTCGTCGCCCAGCACGTAAAGGGCCGCCAATCCGGCCACTGCGCCCTCGGCCTCGGCGATCGCCACCGCGCGGTTTATCGCCACCACCGGCGATCCTGCGATCGAAAGCAGCGCGTCGTAGAGTTCCTGGATCGCCACCCAGTCGGTGCGGCCGGTGAACCTTCGTGCCGCATGCGCGGACTGCACGGCCGCCTCAAGCTGGTAACGGCCGATGACGCCCTTGGACGCGGCGTGGGAAAGCAGCGCCTCCGCCTCATCGATGAGGGCGCGGTCCCATAGAAGGCAATCCTGTTCCGCCAGCGGCACGAAGTCGCCTTCGGCACTGCGCCGTGCGGCGCGGCGGGACTCAGCAAACAGCATCAGCGACAAGAGGCCCAGTGCCTCCGGCTCCTCCGGCAACAGCGAAGCCACCAGCCGGCCGAGCCAGATGCCTTCGGTCGCCAGGTTGCGGCGCCGCGTTTCGGTGCCCGCCGGGTCGGTCCAGCCTTCGGCGAAGGCGGCGTAGATCGCTTCCAGCACCGCATCCAGCCGTTCCCCGAGTTCGGCCCGCTCCGGCACGCGGAACGGAATGCCGGTTTCACGGATGCGGGACTTGGCCCGCACCAGGCGCTGGCCCATGGTTGCGGGCGAGACCAGGAAGGCGGAGGCGATCGTCGCGGCGTCGAACCCCAGCACCGTCTGCAGGATAAGTGGCGAGCGTACGCTCGATTCGATCGCCGGATGGGCGCAAGCGAACATCAGCCGCAGCCGATCGTCGGGCAGATCTTCCTCGGTCATGCGTGCCTCCGCCTCCTGCGCAATCAGCTTGAGATGCTGGCGGCCGGCCTCGCTGGTGAGCCGCCGCCGCACCGCATCGACACGGCGCCGCCGCGCCACCGCCAGCAGCCAGGCTTCCGGCTTTTCCGGCACGCCGGTTCGCGGCCAGCGCTCGAGGGCGGCCGCAAAGGCATCGGCCAGCGCGTCCTCGGCGGCGGCCACGTCGCGCGTGCGCGCCGCGAGCCAGGCGACCAGCTTGCCGTAGCTCTCCCGCGCGGCCGCCTCGGCGCCCGCCCGGGCGATGTCCGGGCGACTGTCCATCACCGTCATTTCTTGGGCATGTAGTCGGCCATTTCCCAGATCGGCCGCAATTCGACCGTGCCGGTGCTGGCTGCCGGACAGCGTGCCGCCCATTCGATGGCTGTATCGATGTCAGCCGCCTCGATCATGTAGAAGCCGGCAAGCTGCTCCTTGGTGTCGGCGTAGGGGCCGTCGATCACGTTGGTCTTGCCGTCAGCGATCCGCACCGAGGTGGTGGCCTGGGTCGGGCGCAGCCTTTCGCCAGCCAGCCACGCACCGGATTTCTTCAACGCTTCGGTATAGGCGCCATAGGCCGCGCTCATCTGCTGGGCCTTCTCGATCGGCGTGTTCGCCAATGCGGCTTCGTCGCTATTGATCAAAATCATGTATCGCATGGTCTTCTCCCGTTTTGCGAAGGCCGCGTCCTTGCGAGGCCGGACGTATGTCGCGCGGCAGTGGCCGATTTCGACAGGCTGCTCAAAAAACTTTCGGCCCCGATGGCTTTTTGTGCAAGCCGCCATCTGTTTCCTGATCCCTCAACCGTTCGTCTAACGAGCACAATTGCGGGTTGGCATTTGCGGCTCGCTGTCTAAACTCGCCCCGGTTCGCATCTAGGAGGCGGTGCGGTCGTCGATATTTTCAGGGAGGAGATCCGATGTTCAATTTCAGAACGAAATTCGTTGCAGCCGGCGCCGTGGCGCTCTCGCTTGGCTTGGGCACCATCTCAGCCAGGGCGCAGGAATTCATCAATGTGCTGACCGGCGGCACATCCGGCGTCTATTATCCGCTCGGCGTGGCGCTGTCGGAAATCTACGGCAAGGGCATCGAAGGCGCCCGCACCCAGGTACAGGCGACAAAGGCTTCGGTCGAAAACCTCAATCTGTTGCAGCAAGGCAAGGGCGAGATCGCCTTTGCGCTGGGCGATTCCGTCAAGCTGGCCGCCGAAGGCAATGCCGAGGCCGGTTTCCCCGGCAAGCTCGATAAATTGCGCGGCATCGCCGCCATCTATCCCAATTATATCCAGATCGTCGCCAGCCAGGAGTCCGGCATCAAGACGCTGGCCGACCTCAAGGGCAAGAGCCTGTCGGTCGGCGCGCCTGCCTCCGGCACCGAGCTCAACGCCCGCGCCATCTTCGCCGCCGCCGGGCTGAAATATGAGGATCTCGGCCGGGTCGAATACCTGCCCTTCGCCGAATCGGTCGAACTGATCAAAAACCGGCAGCTCGACGCCACGCTGCAATCGGCCGGGCTCGGCGTCGCCTCGATCCGCGACCTCGCCACCTCGGTGCCGATCAATGTCGTGGCGGTGCCGGCCGAGGATGTCGCCAAAATCGGCTCGCCCTATCTTTCGGTGGTCATTCCCAAGGGCACCTATGAGGGCCAGAGCGAGGATGTCGCGACCGCCGCCGTCGGCAATTTCCTCATCACCCGCGCCGATGTCTCCGACGAAACCGCCTACCAGATGACCAAGCTTTTGTTCGAGCATCTCGACCAGCTTGCCGCGGCCCACGCCGCCGCCAAGGCGATCGACCCGGCCAAGGCGCTCGACGGCATGCCGGTGCCGCTGCACCCCGGTGCCGAGCGTTATTACAAGGAGAAGGGGCTGTTGAAGTAAGACGCGTGGCAACCTGACATGTCTTCGCCAGGCGCCCCCCTCTGCCCTGCCGGGCATCTCCCCCTCAAGGGGGGAGATTGGACGTCACCACACCCTTCGCCAATCGCTAACGTTGCAGGACGTGCGCAGACACCAACGCTGCTGATCTCCTCCCTTGAGGGGGAGATGCCCGGCAGGGCAGAGGGGGGCGCCACGCACTACACTTCGCTCCTTTTGGAGACCGTCGGATGAGCGAAGCAACGTCTGGAACAATACCCGACGGCAAATCCGCCACCTTCCATCTTCCTGTCGTCGAAGAGCAGGTCGAAGGCCTGCCGCCAGGCTTCGGCGACGGCATCGCCGGCAAGGCCGCCTTTCTCATCGCCGTCGCCTTTTCCGTGTTCCAGATTTATGTCGCCGCCTATGGCAGCATTCCGAGCCAGGTGGTGCGGGCCATGCATGTCGGCTTCCTGCTGCTGCTTGGCTTTGGCCTGATTGCCAATCTGCGCGCCAAGAGCCTGCCGGCGAAAGCCGCGTTCTGGACGCTCGGGGCGCTCGGCTTCGGCACCGGCCTGTACAATTGGGTGTTCTACACCGACCTCATCCGGCGCTCCGGCTTCCTGACCACGCCCGATCTGATCGTCGGCGCGGTGCTGGTGGTGCTTGTCTTCGAAGCCGCGCGGCGGCTGATGGGCCTGCCGCTGGCGGTCATCGCCTTCATCTTCCTCGCCTATTGCTTCGTCGGCAACCATTTGCCGCCGCCGCTCATCCATCGCGGCTATGATTTCGCCCAGCTCGTCGACACCTTCGCCTACGGCACCGAAGGCATCTACGGCACGCCGATCTATGTCTCGGCCGCCTACATCTTCATCTTCGTCGTCTTTGCCGCCTTCCTCGAACGTGCCGGCATGATCGCGCTGTTCAACGATTTCGCGCTCGGCCTTGTCGGCACATGGCGCGGCGGCCCGGCGCAGGTCTGCGTGCTGTCGTCGGCGCTGATGGGCACCATTTCCGGCTCGGGCGTCGCCAATGTGGTGGCCAGCGGCCAGTTCACCATCCCGCTGATGAAGCGCTTCGGCTTCCGCTCGGCCTTTGCCGGCGCCGTCGAGGCGACCTCCTCGATGGGCGGCCAGATCATGCCGCCGGTGATGGGCGCGGTCGCCTTCATCATGGCCGAGACGCTGAACGTGCCTTATGCCGAAGTGGTCAAGGCGGCGATCATCCCGGCGCTGCTCTATTTCGGCGCCTGCTTCTGGCAGGTGCATCTGGAAGCCGGCAAGGCCGGCCTGCACGGCATGGCCAAGGCCGAGCTGCCCAACCCGTGGGACGCGGTGCGGCAACACTGGCCGCTGGTGCTGCCGCTGGCAGCGCTGATCTATCTGCTGTTGGCCGGCTACACGCCGATCTTCGCCGGCACGATGGGCCTGGCGCTGACCATCGTGCTCATCCTCGGCACGCCGCTGGCGGCGGCGATCGGACCGCTCGCCTTCCGCATCGTCTTCTGGATCGCGCTCGGGCTTGCCGCCGCTTCGTTCATGAAGTTCGGCGTCAACCTCCTCGGCCTGGTGATCGCCGCACTGGTCGTCGCCTGCTTCACGTTCAAGGGCGGCCGCGAGACGTTGCAAATCTGCGTCGACTCGCTTGCCGAAGGCGCCAAGAACGCGCTGCCGGTCGGCATTGCCTGCGCCATCGTCGGCATCGTCATCGGCACGCTGACGCTCACCGGCATCGCCTCGACCTTCATCGGCTGGATCATCTCGATCGGCCAGGACAATCTGTTCCTGTCGCTGGTGTTGACCATGGTCACCTGCCTGGTGCTCGGCATGGGCATCCCGACCATCCCCAACTACATCATCACCTCGTCGCTGGCCGGGCCGGCGCTGCTGGAACTCGGCGTGCCGCTGCTGGTCAGCCACATGTTCGTGTTCTATTTCGGCATCATGGCCGATTTGACGCCGCCCGTGGCGCTGGCCGCGTTTGCCGCCGCACCGATGGCTAGGGAAAGCGGCCTCAAGATCGGCATCCAGGCGACCAAGCTGGCTATTGCCGGCTTCGTCGTGCCGTTCATGGCGGTCTATACGCCGGCGCTGATGCTGCAGGACGCCGGGCCAATCGCCGCCCAGTTCGGCTATCCCGCCGAGGTCGCATACATCGTCGCCAAGGCGTGCATGGGCATCGTGTTGTGGGGTGCCGCCGCCGTCGGCTTTCTCGCCCGCCGCATGGCGTTGTGGGAACGGCTCATCGCCTTCGCGGCCGGCGTGCTTCTGGTCGCTGCGGTGCCGCTCACCGACGAGGCCGGCTGGGTGCTGGCGCTGGCCTGGATCGGCTGGCACTGTTTTCGCTCACGGCAGGCCGCTAAAGCATGAGCCTGTGCATCCTGGCCGCCGGCAAGACGGTGACGCTCTCCGTTGCCGCCTTCACCCTGTCCTGGACGCATTCGGTGGAACGGACGCGGTGGGAGGAAGACTGGAAGGTCACGCCTACCGGCCTGCAGTTGGTCGAAGCCCGGATCGAGGGCTCGGGCGCCGGCATGGAGCCACCGGAAGGCGCTCTGCTGAAGGAGGGTTGGTGGAGCTATGCGCCAGAGATCGACCCACAACGACGCGTTGTGCTCGCCGCTTCCGGCGCGACCGGCGACGGCTGGACACTGTGCACGGTTCAGGGCTGCAGGGAACTGGGCATGGCTGCAGGCGGACCGATCGTGCTGGAGCCGTGCGGGCCGGATGGCACGAGCCGACCACGATAATGCGTGATCGGCCTTCAGAGCAGATGAGAAATCTCGCCGGGAACGCGGAAGCGGCTTCCTCGGCGGCTTCGAACGAATGGACGATGCGGGCGCCAGAAGCGTCAACGTCGACGATGAGACGCTTCAAGCGCTGCTCCCCATAGCCACGTTTTCTAGCCAAGGAACCGTTCCCGCAGCTCGGGTGCGGGGATTTCGCAGCTGTCCTTCTTGCCGAACAGGGCGTAGCGGTTCTTGGCGATGCGATCGTAGAGCCAACCACGCAGCGGGCGCGGCAGCAGCAGCAGTGTTTTTGCCGCCCGCCAGGGCCAGCCGAGTTCCGCCATGACGGCGACGAAGCTGTCCAGCCGCG
This sequence comes from Mesorhizobium sp. M1342, assembly GCF_040317955.1. Lineage (NCBI taxonomy): Bacteria > Pseudomonadati > Pseudomonadota > Alphaproteobacteria > Hyphomicrobiales > Phyllobacteriaceae > Mesorhizobium > Mesorhizobium sp. M1342. Next base: position 12,505 of record NZ_JAMYLI010000037.1, read on the forward strand.
TGAAGGCGACGCCGTCGATCAGGACGAGATTGGTTTCGTAAGAGTCCGTGCGCAGTCCATGCTTCCGAAACAGCGTTTCACCGAAGGGCGACTGCGCGGTGGCGAAGCGGAAACGGCCTTGGCGATCGAGCCTGACCACCATGCGCACGAAGCCTGAGCAGAGCACGCAGACGCCATCGAAAACGATCAATGGATGGCGTGCGTCGAGAGTTGTTCCGGAGGGACGGTTTGACTGGGGTCGACTGGGTTGGGAATGGTCGGTCACGCTGGCCTCGGCTGCTCGTGTCCCTATGACACTAAGCCGGCCAGCGTCGGTATCAAAGCCCTGGCGTTGTCGCACGGCGCCTGTCGGCGAGAGCGGGACGCTCGGCGCGATAGGTGGTGGCCCGGGTAGAGGCGGCCGGCCTGCAGATCCGGCTGTCGTGGCGATTTTCGAAAGCCATGATCAGTGCGCGCCCAGCGAGTTGCCGCGGCGGGCGCAGGCCGGGCCGGGGCCGCGCATGTAATAGCGCTCGGGCCGATAAGTCGGCGCGATGAATTCGCGGATTGCGGCGGCATAGCCGATGAGGTGCGCGAGGAAGTTCATTACCCTGGTCCCTGTCCCGATTTTCGGATGTCCCTTCCGAATTGCGGTCATCATAGCGTCGAGGCGTGAATAGTCGGTGAACGTGATGTTAATATCTGGTCGAAAATGCCTCGCTTCGTGGCTGGAATGCGGCTGATTCGGGGTCTTTCGGTGCAGTTGGTCGGCATTCCGGCCAATGTGACTTTTGCATCACATATGTTTCGTTTGAATGTCGCCCGTGCGCGGTTCTGTTTCAACTTTTGCCGCGCTCGCGAAATTTCCGTGCTGGCGGCCAGAACGCCACGGGTGGCCCTCGGCATCCAGATCGGCGCGTGAGCGCGGAACTGGAGCGCGGTCTGTCCGTTCTCACCTTCATCTCGTTCTGGAAGGGAAGAGCTCATGGCGCCGCGTCCGGCCTGGAAGGGCTATCTGAAGCTATCGCTGGTCACCTGTGCCGTCGAACTGACCAATGTCGTCACCCACACGGAGCGGGTCTCGTTTCGCATTCTCAACCGCAAGACCGGCAACACGGTGAAGCGGCTCTATGTCGATGCCGAAACCGGCAAGCCGCTGGAGGAGGATGAGGAGGTCAAGGGCTATGAACTCGACGATGGCGATTTCATCCATATCGAGGAGGACGAGATCGAGGCGGTACAGATCGAATCCTCGCACACGATGGCGCTGGACGGTTTCGTCGACAAAGCTTCGATCCAGCAGATCTATCTCGATACGCCCTATTATGTCGCCCCGGCCGACAAGGTGTCGGAAGAGGCGTTCGCCGTCATCCGGGATGCGATGGCGGGCAAGAAGATGGCCGGGTTGGCGCGTATCGTGCTCTACCGACGCGAACGGCCGGTGGTTATCGAGCCGCTCGGCAAAGGGATGGTGCTGACGACCTTGCGCTACGACAACACGGTGCGCCAACCGGAAACCGTGTTCGGCGACATCGAGTCCGTGAAGACCGATCAGGAGATGACCGACCTCGCCGAGTTGATCATCGACAAGAAGAAGACGAAGTTCGACCCCTCGAAATTCGACGACAAATACGAGGAGGCGCTGCTGGAGCTGATCCGCGCCAAGAAGGCCGGCCACAGGGCGCCGAAGGCCAAAGCGGCGCCCAAACCTTCCAATGTCGTCAATCTGTTCGACGCGCTGAAGAAGAGCCTGTCGGACTCCGGGTCATCGAAAAAGCCCTCGTCGGCGAAAGCCAAGCCGGCGGCCAAACGCGCCAAGCCGAAAGGCAGCGCGCCCAAACGCAAATCGGCCTGAGGAACCCAACGGATGGCCAGCCTCGAACAATACCATTCCAAGCGCGATTTCAAGAAGACCGCCGAACCGGCCGGCAAGGTTGCCCTGGCCAAGAAGGGCGAGGCCGGCGGCATCTTCGTCATCCACAAGCATGCCGCGACGCGGCTGCATTACGACCTGCGGCTCGAGCATGACGGCGTGCTATGGAGCTGGGCGGTGACGCGCGGCCCAAGCCTCGACCCGCATGAGAAGCGGCTCGCCGTGCATGTCGAGGACCACCCGATCGACTATGCGCCGTTCGAGGGCACCATTCCCAAGGGCGAATATGGCGGCGGTTCGGTTATCGTCTGGGACGAGGGCACCTGGACCCCCGAGATCGACCCGGCCAAGGCGATGAAGAAGGGCCATATCAGCTTTGAGCTTGAGGGCCACAAGCTGCATGGGGCATGGCATCTGGTGCGACTGAAGCCGCGTGCGGGTGAAAAACGCGACAACTGGCTGCTGATCAAGTCGGACGATGCCGCAGCGCGTCCTGGCGAGGATATTCTCAAGGAGGCGCCAGAATCGGTGAAGTCCGGCCTGACCATCGAGGAGGTCGGCGAGGGCAAGTCCGCAAAGGGTGAGAAGCCGAAAGTATGGCATTCCAACAAGCCGGCCGCCGGCAAAGCGAAACCCGGCAAACGCCTCGACTTCATCGAGCCGCAGCTGGCCACGCTTGAGCGCGATGCACCGCCGGGCAAGGACTGGCTGCATGAGGTGAAGTTCGACGGCTACCGCATGCAGGCGCAGATCGCCGGCACCGATGTGCGGCTGCTGACCCGGACCGGCCTCGACTGGACAAAGAAATTCGGCAGCGAGATCGTCGCGGAGCTGGCCGGGCTGAAGTGCAGCGACGCCATCATCGATGGCGAGGTGGTCGTGCTCGCCGACAGCGGCGTCTCGTCTTTCGCGCTGCTGCAGCAGGACCTGTCGGCGAAGCGGACGCATCGGTTCGTCTATTACGTGTTCGACCTGATGCGCCTCGACGGAAGGGATTTGCGCCGCGAGCCGCTGGTCGAGCGCAAGCAGGCCTTGCAGGAGCTGCTCGGCGAACAGTCCGACAATCCCGCGGTCCGCTTCAGCGACCATTTCTCCGAACCTGGCAAGATCATGCTGGAGCATGCCTGCCGCATGGGCCTGGAAGGCGTCGTCTCAAAGCGTGCCGATGCCCCCTATCGCAGCGGCCGAGGCCCGACCTGGGTGAAGTCGAAATGCACGGCGCGGCAGGAATTCGTCATCGGCGGCTATCTGCCGTCGGACAAGACCGGGCGCGGATTGCGCTCGATCCTCGTCGGCTTCCATGAGGGCGGCAAGCTGCATTATGCCGGCCGCGTCGGCACCGGTTTTTCGGGCAAGGGCGCCAATGAGCTGAAGGCAAAACTCGATGCATTGACGGCAAAAACATCGCCCTTCGCAACCGCCGTGCCGAAGGGAAAGGGCCTGGTCTGGGTCAAGCCCGAGCTTGTCGGCGAAGTGGAGTTTCGCAGCTGGACCTCGGACCGTATAATACGCCACGCCTCGTTCCAGGGATTGCGCGAGGACAAGGCGGCGGAGGAAGTCGTGCAGGAAAAGCCCAAAGCGTCGACAGGCAAGCCATCGACAGGCGAGAGCACGGCCAAGCCGGCACCGGGTGGCAAAGCCGCTAGATCGATGACGACCACGGTAAAACTCTCGCACCCCGACAAGCTGCTGTGGCCGGACGAAAACATCTCAAAGCGGGGCCTGCTCGACCATTACGCGCAGGTTTGGCCGCGCATGGAACAGTTTGTCGTCAACCGGCCGCTCAGCCTGGTGCGGGCGCCGGACGGTGTCGGCGGCCAGCGTTTCTTCCAGAAACATGCCTCGGCCGGCATGAGCGACAAGATCGCCCGCATGAAGGACCCTAGTGACGGCGAGGAGATCCTGTACATCCGGGATTTCGATGGTGTTGCCGCACTGGTCCAGTATGGCGTGGTCGAGATCCACATTTGGGGGTGCACGATCGATGAGATCGAAAAGCCCGACCAGATCATCTTCGATCTCGATCCCGATGAAGGTGTGGACGTGAAGGCGGTGCGCGAGGCGGCACTCGATATCAGAGGCAAGCTCGACGAGCTGTCGCTGCCGAATTTCGTCAAGACGTCGGGCGGCAAGGGTTTTCACGTCATGGTGCCGCTGAGACCAGCGGCGGATTGGGAGGAGGTCAAAACCTTCGCCCATGATTTCGCCAGGGCGCTGGAGCAGGGTGCCCCCGACCGCTACACGGCGACGCTGTCGAAAAAAGCGCGCACCGGAAAGATCTTCGTCGACTATCTGCGCAACGGCAGGGGCTCGACGACGGTCGCGCCCTATTCGTCGCGCGCCAAGAAGGGCGCCACCGTGTCGATGCCGGTGAGCTGGCCAGAGATCGAGGCCGGCTTGGCGCCGAACGCTTTCCCGATCGGCGACAAGACGACGCTGAAGCAATTGGCGAAAGCCGATCCGTGGAAGGAGTTTTTCAAGCAGGGGAAGGTGTTGAAGCGGGGGTAGTTCTCCGGGCGCCCCCTCTGGCCTGCCAACACCTCAGCTCAAAAACACCCTCTCAAACGCCTGCTTGCCCGGCGGCGAGAAGATCACCGCGCGGCTGTTCTTTTCGCGGCGCGCCCATTTCTCGGCAAGGATCTTGTCGAGGATGGCGGCGCCCAGTGTGCCGGCGAGGTGTGAGCGCCGCACGCTCCAGTCGAGGCAAGCGCGGCACACCGGCCGTCGCGGCTTGGTGTAGACGTCGATGCCTATCGCTGCGAAATGCGATGCGGCCGAAGGACCGAGCCTGATCTCCTGTTCGTCGCGGACCAGCACGTTTTTGGCGACGAGCCGATCGAGCATCGTCACCGCCTGCTCGCCAGCGAGGTGATCGTAGCAGACGCGCGCCACGCGCATGGCGCCATCGCGCGGACCCGGGCGCACACGCTTTGGACCGACGGCTTCCGCGACACCTGTGATGGCTTCGATCATGCCCGCCACCTGCGGTCCGGCGAGGCCGTAATAGCGATGCCGGCCTTGGCTCGCCACCGTGAGCAGCCCACCTTCCATCAGTTTGCCCAGGTGCGAGCTGGCGGTCGGCAGCGAAACGCCGGCCTCGAGCGCCAGTTCGCTCGCCGTCAGCGCCGTGCCGCCCATCAGGGCATTCAGCATGTTTGCCCGTGCCGGGTCGCCGACCAGGCTGGCGATGCGGGCGATGTCGGGGCCTTCTCGCATAGTTCGTTCCTCATCGAAGCATCCCTGTCAGATAACCACTATTCTCCGGTGAGATCAAGGAGACGACGATGACCGCACGAACCGCTTTCCCCTCGGCGCTCCCCAGCCGACAATCGTTCCCGTTCGTCACCTGGTTGCGTTCGCGGCTGCTGGCCCGCTGGTATGACCGTCATCTGCAGCGCCTCGACCTTGCCGAGATCGACGATCATCAGCTGCGCGATCTTGGCCTTACACGGCAAGACGTGCGCCGCGAATGCGCGAAATCCTTCTGGCAGCCCTAGCAGGCCGGGCGGCAGGACGTTTCGATGCGGCTCGAACTATTGACGCAATCCCGAGGAGACCACAATGACCATCACTTGCTTCATCCGCTATGAGATCGACCCGTTCGGCAAGGCGGCCTTCGAGGAGTACGCCCGCAACTGGGGCCAGGCCATTCCACGCTGCGGCGCCGATTTGATCGGTTATTACGCGCCTCATGAAGGCTCGGCGACAACGGCCTATGCCGCCTACAACATCGACAGCCTGGCGGCCTATGAGGCCTACCGCGCGCGACTTGCCGCCGATCCCGCCGGCAAGGCAAACTACGAGTTTGCCAAGCGTGAAAGATTCATCCTCAAGGAGGACCGCATGTTCCTGAAGCACGTCTCGGGCCCGCACGCGAAACTGGTGCTGCCGTGATTGCCGTCATCTTCGAGGTCGAGCCGGCGGCGGGCAGGCGCGATGCATATCTGAGCATCGCCGCCGATCTGCGGCCGCTGCTCGACGGCATCGACGGCTTTCTGTCGATCGAGCGCTTCCAGAGCCTGGCCGATCCGAACCGCGTCCTGTCGCTGTCGTTCTGGCGCGACGAGGAAGCGGTCAAGGCCTGGCGCAGCACCGAAGAACACCGGCAGGCGCAGCAGGCCGGTCGTGGCGGCATCTTTGCCGGCTACCGACTGCGCATCGCCCATGTGGTGAGGGATTATGGGCTGACGGAGAGGGATGAGGCGCCAGCGGATAGCCGGGCGGTGAATGGGTGACTGAGGCTACTCAAGCATTGCCGATCAGCACGCCGGCCGCGAATACCAGCGCGCCGCCCAGCACCACCTGGAAGGCGGCACGCAGGAAGGGCGTCTGCATGTAGCGGTTCTGCACGAAGGCAATCGCCCACAGTTCGAAGAACACCACCACCGCGGCGACGGCCGTCGCCGTCCAGAAATCCGGGATGAGATAGGGCAGTGCGTGGCCAAGGCCACCCGCCGACGTCATGACACCGGTGGTGATGCCGCGCTTGATCGGCGAGCCGCGGCCCGAGAGCTTACCGTCGTCTGAGGCCACTTCGGTGAAGCCCATCGAAATGCCGGCGCCGATCGAGGCGGCAAGCCCGACCAAAAGTGTCTGCCAGGTGTCATGCGTGGCGAAGGCGGCGGCAAAGATCGGCGCCAGAGTGGACACCGACCCGTCCATCAGCCCGGCCAGCCCCGGCTGCACATAGGTGAGGATGAACTGGCGCTGCTCGGCGGCGGTCTCTTCATCCTTCACTTCGCCCGGCACATGTTTCTGCTCCAGACGCTGCGCCAGGGTCTCATGGCCCAGTTCGGCCACCGCCAGATCGTCGAGCAGTTTTCGCGTCGAGGCATCTGCCGTGCGCTTGGCCGCCTCGACATAGAAAAGGTAGGCTTGCCGCTCCATCGCCTCGGCCTGGCTGCGGACGTGCTCGATGCCGAGCGGCCGGACCAGCCAGTCGGGCTTGCGCTCGTAATAACCCTTCACATGTTCGCGCCGGATCAGCGGTATGCGCTCGCCGAACCGCTTGCGGAAAAGCTCGATCAGCGCATCGCGATGGCCATCCTCTTCCCCGGCCATCTCCTCGAACACTTTTGCCGATTGCGGGAAGTTTTCCGTCAGGCCGTCGGCATAGGCGCGGTAGATGCGTCCATCATCCTCCTCGGACGAAATGGCCAGCGCCAGGATCTCCTGTTCGGACAGCGATTCGAAGGGACGGCGGCCGAAGCCGAAAACACGGGAAAGCATGAGGAATTCACCCTAGTTTAGAATAGTTCTAAACTAGGGTTTTGAGCGCCTCCGGTCAATTGCGCTCGGTCGCGGTCAAGAATTGTTGAAGCTCGTAAGCCGGGCTGGCCCTTCATTATCAGTGAATGTTCACCTATATAATTTACCTAACCAGAACAAGGAACCGGCAGATGACGGCAAAACAGCCTCCGCATCACTATGACCCAAAGCCCGTTCTCGATCTCATCGCCAGCATCGAGGCCGACCTGCAGCGCCTGAAGGGCCTGGTCGAACAGCAGGTCGAGAAATTCGACCCCGCCAATCCGCACAACAAGGGGCCGGATGGCAAACTGACCGAGGAAGGCGCCGAGTGCTGCTACCGCATGTTCGACGAGGGCAAGTCGCGCTACTCGGTCGCCCAGCAGATGAAAATCTCCTTTGCCGCCGCCAGCCACCGGTTCAACAACTGGCGCAAGCTGGGTGGGAGCAAGAGGCAGAGGACGTTGCTTGGATAAGTAGGGAGTTAACTGCCCATCTCGGCGCCGCCCCTCATTGCCCTGCCGGGCATTTCTCCCCGTAGAACGGGGAGAAAGACGCCGGCCGCAACCTCGGCACTCTTCCTGCAACGCTAGTGATTGGCGAAACCGTTGATGAAGGCCCCTCTCCCCGTCACTATACGGGGAGAGGATGCCGGCAGGCAGGTGAGGGGCGGCGCAAGCGCCGTTCATGACCCGCCAAACTTTGTAACGGTCACATTTTTTCATTGGTGCGCCGCCTCCCTTTGCGGGCATCATGAAGGGCAACATGTTTCCGCAGGACCCGCCATGACCACCCCTCCCGGCATCGCCGACATCCACGCCGCCGCCGCGCGTCTCTCCGGCCTGATCGTCGAAACCCCGTTGCTCGAATCGCAGGAGCTGAACAAGCGCTTCGGCGGCCGCATCCTGTTCAAGCCGGAGACGCTGCAGCGTACCGGCTCGTTCAAATTCCGTGGCGCCTACAACAAGCTGTCGTCGCTCAGCGAGGAGGAGCGCAGCCGAGGCGTCGTCGCCTTCTCGTCGGGCAATCATGCGCAGGGCGTCGCGGCGTCGGCGGCGATGTTCGGTGTCAAGGCGGTCATCGCCATGCCTTCAGACGCGCCGGCGATGAAGATCGCTAACGTCCGCAAGATGGGGGCGGAGGTGGTGCCGTTCGACCGCTTTCGCGACGACCGCATGACCGTGGTTCGCCCTTACCTCGAAAAGGGCATGGCGCTGGTGCCGCCTTTCGATGACCCGGCCATCATTGCCGGCCAGGGCACGATCGGCCTCGAATTGATGCGTCAGGCAAAAGCGCTTGGCGTCAGCCTCGACGCGGTCGTCATTCCCTGCGGCGGCGGCGGCCTGACCAGCGGCATTTCGGTAGCCGTCAAGGACGCCTCGCCCGACACTGCGGTCTGGGCGGTGGAGCCCGAGCATTTCGACGACACCCGACGCTCGCTGGCCGCAGGCGCCAGGGTTTCGAACGAGCCCGGCCATAGCTCCATCTGCGACGCGCTCCTGACCGCCGAGCCCGGCCTGATCACCTTCGAGATCAACCGCAGGAACCTCAGTGGGGCCATCGCCGTCTCGGACCAGGCGGCGGCGCAGGCGGTGCGCGACGCCATGGCCTATATCAAGCTGGTGGTCGAGCCCGGCGGCTGCGTGGCGCTGGCGGCACTGTCATCGGGCGATATCGAACTAACAGGCAAATGCGTTGTCGTGGTGCTGTCCGGCGGCAATGTCGATTTCGGCACCTATGCCGAGATCATGGCGGCGGCTTGAGACGGCGATGTCCAAGGGGACCTGATATGGAGTATCTGGCGACACGTTCCGCCTTGGATCACTCCTCTCCCGCCGCCAAATCATCGCCGCGCTGAGCATGGTCATCTACCGCCCGCTCACGCGTTCCGAGCTGCCCCACGATACGGCATCCCTTGCCCGCGCCCTCATCGGCAAGATCGTGGTGCGCGAACTGCCCGAAGGCATCGCCTGCGGCCGCATCGTCGAGACAGAGGCCTACGTCGTCGGCGATGCCGCCGGGCACGGCTACCGGGGCCAGACGCCGCGCAATCGTTCGCTGTTTCTCGAGCCCGGGCACGCCTATGTCTATCTCGCCTACGGCATCTCCTACATGCTCAATGTCTCGAGCGAGATGCCGGGGGTCGGAACCGGCGTGCTGATCAGGGCGCTGGAGCCGCTCGAAGGCATCGCGATCATGCGGCTCAATCGCGGCATCGAGCGTTTGCGCGACCTGGCGCGGGGACCGGGAAGGCTCGCCCAGGCGTTGCGGATCGATCGTTCGCTCGACGGGCTCGATCTCTGCCGCGAAGGCCCGCTATGGCTCGGACATGATGGTGGCGAACCCGGCGAAATCGGGAAGAGTGTCAGGATCGGCATCTCGAAGGATGCGGACCGCCTGCTGCGGTTCTATGTCAAAGGGAACCCGTTCGTCAGCGGTCCAGCTTCGCTCAACGGTTAAGCGATGGCCGCTGATTGGCCTTGACCCTAATCCAGCGTCCGCCTGAACCGCACCAATGCCACACCGGCAAACAAGGCCACGAACACCACCAGCCAGCCGATCTCGCCTGCCACTGCGGGCAGTTCAGCGCCCTTCAGCATCACGGCGCGGGTGATGCGCAGGAAATGCGTCAGCGGGAATATCTCGCCGAAGATTTGCGCCCAGTCCGGCATGCCGCGATAGGGGAACATGAAACCCGACAGCATGATCGACGGCAGGAAGAAGAAGAAGGTGAGCTGGAGCGCCTGCATCTGCGTGCGGGCGACGGTCGAAATCGTGTAGCCGAGCAGCACCAGCGCCAGCACGAAGATCAGCACGGCGGTCAACAGCAGCGACATCGACCCGGTGAAGGGGATTGCGAACAGCAGCTTCGCCGCCGCCAGCACCACCACCACCTGCACGCCGCCGACCGCCAGATAGGGCAGCACCTTGCCCATCATGATCTCGAGCGGGCTCGACGGCATGGCCAGAAGGTTCTCCATCGTGCCGCGCTCGGTCTCGCGCGTCAGCGCGATCGAGGTCATCATCACCATGGTCATCTGCAGGATGACGCCGAGCAGGCCGGGCACGATGTTGTATTGCGAGATGCCTTCGGGATTGTAGCGCCGGTGTACGACGACATCGAGCTGACCCTTGGCGGCCTCGGCGGCGGCTTCCTGCGTGCCTTGCGCCCTCAGCAGCGCCTGGCTGGCGACGGTGCCAAGCGTCGAGATGGCGCCGCTGGCCACAGCCGGGTCGGTGGCATCCGCTTCGATGAGTATCTGCGGGTTGTTGCCGCTCTCCACCCTCCTGGCGAAATCGGCGGGGATGGTGACGACGAAGGCGACGTCGCCGCGCGATATCAGGAACTCGGCCTCGGCGGCACTTTGCGCGACATGGTCGAAACGATAGTAGCCGGTGGTCTGCAGCGCCGCGACAATGGCACGCGTGTAGGGATCGTTGCTCGTCGCCACGAGTGCCGCCGGCAGGCTCTTCGGGTCGTTGTTGATGGCGTAACCGAAAAGCACCAACTGTATCAGCGGCACGCCCAGCATCATGGCGAAGGTGATGCGGTCGCGCCGCATCTGGATGAATTCCTTGATCAGCAGCGCGCCAAGCCGGGCGAAGGAAAAGACGCTGTTCATGCCATGTTGTCCTTCGAGCCGGACATGAACTGGATGAAGACGTCCTCGAGGCTGGTTTCGCCGGGCGAAACTTTCACGCCCTTATGTTCTTTCTCGACGTCGGCGAGTGCGGCTTCGAGCTTCTTCCTGTCGGAGCCGACGACATGCAGCGTCGCGCCGAACGGCGCCACCTGGTCGACGCCGGGGCGGCCCTGAAGCGCTTCGGCGACCTGATCGAGCCGCGGGCCCTGCAGGACAAACGTGGTCAGCCCGGCATTTTTCACCACTTCGGCGACGGTGCCGGTGGCCAGCATCTTGCCGTAGGAGATATAGCTGATGCGGTGGCAGCGCTCGGCTTCGTCCATGTAGTGGGTGGAGACCAGCACGGTCAGCCCGCCGCTGGCGAGGCGATGGATCTCGTCCCAGAATTCGCGCCGCGCCTTCGGATCGACACCGGCCGTAGGCTCGTCGAGCAGCAGCAATTTCGGCTTGTGCATGATGCAGGCGGCCAGCGCCAGCCGCTGCTTCCAGCCGCCCGACAAGGTGCCGGCCAGCTGGTTGCGGCGCGACGTCAGGCCGAGGTCCTCCAACGTGCGCGCCACATGCTCTTCGACCGGCTTCAGCCGGTAGAGCCGCGCGACGAATTCGAGATTCTCGCCGATCGTCAGATCCTCGTAGAAGGAGAATTTCTGCGTCATGTAGCCGACTTCGCGCTTGATGCGCAGGCTCTCGGTGCGGATGTTGAAGCCGAGCACCGTGCCTTCGCCTTCGTCCGGCGTCAGCAGACCGCACATGATGCGGATGGTGGTGGTCTTGCCCGAGCCGTTGGGGCCGAGAAAGCCGACGATCTCGCCCTCGGCGACCGACATCGTCACATGATCGACGACGGTCTTGTCGCCAAAACGCTTGACCAAGCCATGGACGTCGATGGCGTTCATCTTGCGCTGTCCGCCAGATCGACATCGACGATCTGGCCCGGTTGCAGCGGGCCGGCATCGCCCTCCGGCCGCGCCTCGACGAGGTAGACCAGCTTTTGCCGGTTCTCCAGGGAGTAGATCACCGGCGGGGTGAACTCGGGATCCGGCGAGACATAGCTGACGCGCGCCTTCACATCCGGGCCGCAGCCGTCGCAATGGACGCCGAGCAAGGTGCCGACCTTGACCGAGGAGAAAGCGCTCTCTGGAATGTAGACGCTGAGCTTCACCGCGCCGTCGGGCAGGATCGAGATGACCGGCGCGGTCGGACCTGATGTGTCGCCCGGATTGCGGATGACATCGTTGACGCGGCCCGGCGAAGGCGCCGCCAGCACCCGTTTCGACAGCCGCCACTGCGCCTGCTCCAACGCGGCCTGCGCCTGCTTGACCTGATTGTCGGCGGCCTTGATCGTTTCGGGCCGTGCCGGCAGGCCGCCGACGGCGAGATTGGCATTGGCCTGGCCGACCTGCGCATTGGCCGTCTCGAGCGTGGCCGACGCGGTGTCGAAATCGGCCTGCGTGCCGGCGCCGCGCTTGAACAGATCGGCGGCGCGGTCGTATTTGCGCTTGGCGTCGGCGGCCTGGGCGCTGGCCATGTCGACCTCGGCCTTCAGCACGGCGATCTCTTCCGGCCGCTTGCCGATCTGCAGGTCGGCCAACTGCGCCTGGGCCTGGGCAAGGCCGGCCTGCGCCTGCGCAACCGCGATCTTGGCATCGGCACTTTCCAGCGTCACCACGGTCGTGCCAGGCACCACACGGTCGCCGCGCTTCACCGTGACGGTCTCGACCTGCGCCACCTCGATCGGCGCCAGCAGCACATAGTCGCCTTCGACATAGCCGACGGCCAGCGGGGCAGCCGGGGCACAGGCCGAGAAGAGCTGCGCGGCGAGCGGCAGCGAACACAGAAAGCTCATGGTCTTTGCCCCTTCATGCTTTGCTCTTTCTGAAAGCCAATATGGCCTTGAGATTACCCGATGTGACCGCCACCACCTTGGCCGCCTCGGCGGCGCCGATGTCTTTCCAGCCCATGCGGCGCATCACCGCCTCGCGGCCGATGCGGAAATAGATGACCTGGCCAATCAGCGTGAACACGGTGAGCCTTGTGGCCTCGCTTTCGGCGGGCTCGCCGGTCGCCTGTTCCCAGAGCTGGCACAGCCGGCGATGCGTCGGCTCGAAGACGCCGTCATAGATGCGGTCGAGGGCTGCCGTCGGATGCGAAAGCTCACGCAACAGGAACTGCACGATCTCGCCGGCCTGCGGGCTGGCCACGACAAAGCCGACCATCCGCTCCAGCGCCGCGAAGAGCAGCGTTTGCGCCGCCTCCGGATTGGCTGGTCCCGGCGCAGGCGCCTGTACATTGCCGAGCGCCTGGCCGGCTACACCCTGGATGGTCTCCACGATAAAGTCGGCGGCAGCGGCGCGAAGACCCTCCTTGCCACCGAAATGGTAGGCGATCGAGCCGATATTGGCCCGCGCCTCGGCGGCGATCTCGCGCGTCGAGGTGCCGTCAAACCCCTGACTCCCGAACAGTTTCAGCGCCGCGCGGACAAGCGCCGCACGCGTCATCTCGGCGGGAGATGCTTCGCGGCGAAGGTTTTTGGCATCGGGCTGCTCGATCATCTCGCGAGTTTAATCAATCGATTGATTAAAGTCAATTCACGAACGTCGATCCGTGTATGTCACCGTCTTGCCATGGGCAGCGGCAACCGCTTTAGTGCGCGGCCATGGGCAAGGAAGTCGAACGAAAATTCCTGGTCACCAGCACCGCATGGCGGGAGTTGGCCGAGGCCAATATCCGCATTCTTCAGTTCTATCTCGCTGCCGGCCCCGAGCGCACGGTGCGCATTCGCATCAGCGATGGCACTTCCGCCAGGCTGACGCTCAAATTCGGCAGCAAGGCGCGCGAACGCGACGAATTCGAATATTCGATCCCGCTGTCGGAGGCGGTGGAGATGCTGGACTTCGCCATCGGACGTGTCATCGAGAAGACACGTCACCATGTTAGGCACCGTGGCTATCTCTACGAAATCGATGTCTTTGGCGGTCCGCTTGCGGGACTTGTGATCGCCGAACTTGAGACGCCGGAGGACGTGCCGGACGATATGCTGCCTGACTGGCTCGGCCGTGAAGTCACCGGCGAGTCAAAGTTCTACAACGCGTCGCTCGCCCTTGGGGGGATACCGGAGATCGCCGCATGAGCTTTCGTATCGATCCGCGCCTGCCGCTGACCGGCGAGGTCAGGCGTATCCTTGCCGAGGAAATCGGCAAGGCGCTGCATCACCTTGACGCCGCACGGAGCCGCCCGGAACAGGCGCTGCACAAATGCCGCAAGCGACTGAAGAGCGCCCGCGCCCTGCTGCGGCTTGTTCGTTCCGGCGACGAAACGTTCTGTGAGACCGAGAACCAATGCTATCGCAATGTGGCCGGCCTGCTTGCCGGTCCGCGCGAGGCGACTGCGCTGATCGAGACCATCGACCGGCTGGCGGCGAGCTTTCCCAAGGAGAGCGCCGACGATGGGCTTACTGCTGCGCGCGACAGGCTGATCGCGCGCCAGCATGAACTGCACGAAGGCAGCGGGCTCGAAGCGGCGATCGGCGCGGCGACCGCCGCTTGCGAGGATGGCCTCAAACGCATCGAAGCGCTGGCCTTGCCCGACCAGCCGGAACAGGCGGCCGACGTGCTTGCCGAAGGTGCCCGCGTCACGCTGCGCCGTGCCAGGAAGGCGCTCGACAAGGCCGGATCGCGGGGCGCGGCCGATGATTTCCACGATTTGCGCAAGGCGGCCAAGACCCACGGCATGCATCTGTCGCTGCTCGGCAGGCTGTGGCCGACACCGATCAAGGCCCGGCGCAAGGCGGTCGACGAACTGGGCGAGCGGCTGGGCGACCTGCACGATGTGCTGGTGATGCGCGCGCTGCTCGAGGCCGACGACCAGCCGCTCGGGCTGCCCGAGGACACGAAACTTCTGGGCAAGCTGTTGAAACGGTCGGAGAAGCAGCTGAAGAAGAGCTGCCTTGCTGAGGCGGCCGAACTGTTCAGCGACAGTCCCAAACGCTCGACACGCAAACTGGCCCGCAAGGCGCGTGACGATCTGGCTGCGCCGCCGGAAGAGGCCGCTGCGACGGCAAGCTGACTTGGCGCCTTTCCTCTCGGTCCGGACAGGGGGAGGAAAGGCGTGCGCTAGCCCTCATTACCCGCCCATGCTAATCGCCATGGGGCATGACCGAGCCCGGCGACACGCTTCTGGATCGACTTGGCCGCTGGCTTGCCGGCCGGCTGCAGGAAGAATCGTCCGGCTACGAGCCCTACACACCGTCCGATGCCGAAACGCTGCGCCGCACGCTTGAGCCCGGCGACATCCTGCTGATCGAGGGCAACCAGAAGATCTCGGCGGCGATCAAATACCTGACCCAGTCGACCTGGTCGCATGCGGCCTTCCATGTCGGCGACGCCTTGCCAGAGCCGCAAGACGGCTCGGAGCGGCCGCGGCTGATCGAGGTCACGATCGGCGAAGGCTGCGTCGCCGTGCCATTGTCGCGCTACCGCACCTACAACACCCGCATCTGCCGGGCGAGCGGGCTGGCGCCGGAGGATCGCGACAAGGTCGTCGCGTTCATGATCGGCAGGCTCGGCCTGAATTACGACCTCAAGAACATTTTCGACATGCTGCGTTTTTTCTTCCCGACACCGCCGGTGCCGGTGCGCTGGCGGCGCCGCATGCTGGCCTTCGGCTCCGGCGACCCGACACGGGCGATCTGCTCTACGCTGATCGCCGAGGCCTATGGCCAGATCCGCTATCCGATCCTGCCCGAGATCACCCGTGCGCCCGGCCGCGCCTCGGCGCAGTCGAATTACTCGCGCAAGGAGATCCTGCACATCCGCCACCACTCGCTCTACACGCCGCGCGATTTCGACCTGTCGCCCTATTTCCGCATCGTCAAGCCGACGCTGGAATATGGTTTCGACTACCGGGCGGTGACCTGGGATGACAAGGTTGCCGATCCCGGGGCGAAGGCCGCCGAATAAACGCGATCAAATGAGTCCAGCCGCGTGCACGGGAGCGCCGGCCGGCGGCGCTTTGGCGTCAGTGCTTGCAAGCCGCAGCGCGCACGTCCGAGGGAGTAGCGTCATAACGGCGACGGAACGCCCGGTTGAAATAGGAAAGGTCGTTGAAGCCGGCCTCGTAGGCGATCGCGGTGATGCTGCGTCCGGCATGGCGTGGATCGCCGAGCATGCGATGGGCGCGCGCCAGCCGCTGGTTCATCATGAAATCAATCAAGGATGTGCCATCGCTCTCGAACAGCTTGCGGACGTAGCGGGCCGACAGTCCGTGGCGGGCGGCGACGTCCTGCGCCGACAGGTCGACATGGCCACCATGCGCGACGATATCGGCCTTGATGGCGCGCAAGCGGGCAACGCTGACGCCGCGGCCGCGTGCGATCTGGGCCGCATCCCTGGTCGCGCCCATGGCGAGTGCGGCAAGGTCGAAGACATGCGTCGCCGCAAGGTGGCAGGCCTCCGCGGTCAACTCGTCTCCGACCTCCTGGATCGAGCTGATATAGTCGAGCAACAGCCGCATCGCCCCGCTCTGGGTCGGCAAGGGCCGCATAAGGACCGCGGCCGGATCGCCGATCAGAGGCGAAAGCTGCTTGCGCGAAAAACTGAGATTGACGAAGCGGAACCCGCCGGCGCCGATCAGGTTGAGGCCAACCTCTTCACCGCTCATCATGAGCGCCTGGCCGTTGCCGACCGCCTCCTCGCGGCCGCGATGCTTCATCACACTGCCCCCGTCGAGGGCCGCCAGAAGAACGAAGTCGTCGTTGTCGATCAGCGACGACGTATGATGCACCCGGAATTCCGATGAGCTGCCGGTGGCGATGCCGAGGCCCGGCAACGCGCGCACCCGCATGTCGATCTGCGCCGGCGCCAGCGGATCGAGGTCCACCCTCAGAACGGTGCGGCCGTAAACCTCGCGCGTAATCTCGACGCGATCCCGCTCCGGAAACATCTCCGTCGCCAGCCTGAACGAAGCTGACGGCCCCATCGTCGCAGTCATCGACACCCCCATGCCCAAGAGCGCGGTCATATGCGCCGCGGCCTGCAAAACGTCAATCCCGGGCCGTTTTGGCCGCTTTCAGTGCCGTTCTGTCCAAGCTGACCCCCTTCGATGCCCCTAGTTTGCGGCGCGATTCCAAAACCGGAACCGCATTGGCGGCAATCCAAGGGGGCACGATGTTTCATTTGCAATTGTTCAAGACGCTGTCGGCACTGGCCGCGGCGGGCTTCAATCCGCGCGTCTATCTGCTGTCGATCGCCTTGGGCAACGCGGTGACCGATCATCGCGAGGCCAAGCTGCCGCCGCGCGCTGCCCGATGATGAGCAGCACCATGAAAAGGATCATTTTCCTGGCCCTGACCCTTGCCCTGGCGGGCTGCCAAACGGGCCAGGCCGACAACAACCCGGCATCGATCGCGAGCGCGGCCGGCAGCAAGAAGGCCCAGAACGAACCGACGACGGAAACGGCCTGCGCCGATGCCGCCAAGAAGGCGGCGAAGGCGCAGACCAATGCGGCTCTGCTCGGCGGTGTCCTGTCGATGGCGGGGGGTCTTGGCGGTCTGGCTGGCAATGGTGGGGTCATTGCCGGCCAGGCCGCCTCGATCGGCGGCTCGGTTCTGCAGTCCCAGGCGACGAGCAGTGCCCGGGCCGGCATTGCGGAGGATTGTTATGGCTGAGCGGCGTTTCGCAGCCATGCGCCGGCTGGCCGGCGCGCTCGCACTTGCCGGCATGATCTTCGACAGCCCGCAGGCCTTGGCGCTGACAGCGCGGGATGCGTCGGCGGTCGTCGGCCTGATCGAGGCCTTGCAACCCGAATTCGGTCAGTTCGCCTATGACGAGGAGATCGCCGCCGACTGGTACGAGCGCGATGCCGCGGACAAGGGCTTGATCGACACAGCCGGTTTCACCGCCGACAGCTGGAAGATCGCGCTTGGCGAGACCATGCGCGGGTTCCTGGCGACGATGCCGGTCGCAGAACTCGATGCCATTTTCGCCAAGCTCAGGAATGCCATATCCGGCATGAAGGAGCTGACCGACGCGCAGAAGACAGAGACCATCGACGCCATCAACGAAGAGGTCGAAGGGTTGATGGCTTTGCGGGCCGAGGGCGGCCCCTTCGCCGATGTCGTCAGGCCGCTGACGCCAAAAATCCGCAGCCTCATCCTCGGCCCGGCGATGGGGCGATAGGATGTTGGGCAACAGGAAACGGGTGGCGGGAAAAGCAACTCCGAGCGGGAGCCTCGAGGCCGAACATCGCGGCATTTTTCCAACCACGGCACGTGTCAGGCGGGGCAGCCCGATCGCGATGCTTATCTGCCTGCTGGCGTCCAGCTGCAGCCAGACGGCCGCCAGCCCGCCGATCACGCCAGAGCAGCATGCGCAATTGGCGGAGCTGGCGGCCGGCCCGGACTCGCCGGAGGGCCTTGGCGAGGCCCTGGCTGCAGTCGAGGCGACCAGGAAAATGCAGGACTGCAGGGCCAGCATGAACGAGACGGCCGGGCAGATGAAGATGATGGGCGCGGTCAATGGCGCGGTCGGCATCGCCGGCCGCATGGCAGGCCCAGGCGGCAAGACAGCGGCGAAAATGGTGGCCATCGGCACCGCCAGGGCCGTGCGCGGCAAGCTCAGCCGCCAGATGCAATCATGCTGAGACGATTGGCCGATCAGGCCGGCAGCGGCCGCCGTGTCTTGGCGGCCGGGTCGGTTGCTCTCGCACCGGCATCTCGCGCGTGCGGCCCGATCGGCATGATCGCCGGGAATGGCGTCGCGCCAAAGGCAAACGTCCATTTGTAGCCGACCAGCCCGTCTTCCGGCGTCGTGTGCTGGTCGTGATGGGCCAGCAGTTTGGCGCGATCGGCGAGGTCCTGCGCCTCGCGTCGCACCATCTCCGCCGTCTCCGGCCGCATCCGCCTGCTAAAGCTGACGAAGGTCGCTTCCTTGTCGATATGGGTGATCGCCCAGCCGATGAAGTTCTTGTTGGTCATCTCGAACAGCGGCCGCAGCGGCCCTTCGAAATTCCACTGGATCGGCGTCTCGACAAGCAATCTCGCCGTGAGCCCGCGGCCGAGCGCGATCAGGCCGAGCTCCTCGAGATCGCGCAGATAGAGGAACATCGAGGCTTCGCTCAGGCCTTGCGAGCGCATGATGCCCTCGGGCGTGAATTTTTCCGACAGCATGACGAAAATGAACAGCAGTGCCGGCCGGCCGGCGAGCCTGCGTTCGATCTCCGGCGCGATGTGGTTGACCGGCCCTGGCCCCCGGTTCATCGAGCCGAGCACGTTCTCCAGCTCGACACCGGCGGCAGCGCAGATCTCCACCAGCCGGTCGAGCTTGCAGTTGCGCTCGTGGAAGATGCGCTTCACCGTCGGCTCGGAAACCCCCATGCGTTCGGCAAGCTCGCGATAGGTGACGCCCTTCGCCTTCAGCGTCCGCTTCAACGCGTCGAAGATAAGGCCGTTCATGGAATGCACCTCTTGCCGTGGGTTTCGTATCGACTTTCGATACTAGCGGTTATCGGCCTTTCCGGAAAGTATCGAAAATCATAGCTCTCCGCCGTCATCACAGGAGAGCAGCCATGAACACCCTCGTCACATCAGCCTTTCTCGCCGTCATCGGCATCGCAGCCGCGCCTGCCGCCGAGGCTGGAGAACTCTGGCGCGCCACCGGCCTCGAACAACCGGAATCGGCACTGTTCGACGCAGCCAACAATCGCCTTATCGTTTCCAATATCGTCGGCAATCCCGGCGACGCCGACGGCAACGGCTATCTCAGCGTGCTGTCCGTGGACGGCAGGACGGTCACCCGGCACTGGACCGACGGCATGGACGCGCCCAAGGGTATGGCGATAGCGGGCGGCAAGCTCTATGTCGCCGACATCACCAAGGTTCGCGTCGTCGACCTCGCCAGCGGCAAGCTCGTCGCCAGCATCACGGTGCCGAACGCTGTTTTCCTGAACGACATAACATCGGACCAATCAGGCAACGTCTATGTCACGGACATGCTGGCCGACACGATCTATCGCATCGACGGCGAACAACCAGAACTGTTCGCTAGGGATGCGATGCTGGCTTCGCGCAACGGCGTCTTCGCCGATGGCGACAGGCTGATCGTCGCCTCCTGGGGCAAGGACATCAAGTCCGACTTCAGCACGGCGGAGCCGGGTGGGCTGCTGTCGGTCGACATCGCCAGCAAGGTGGTTTCGCCCTTGCCGGGCGCGCAGAAATTCGCCGATCTCGATGGCGTCATCGCCATCGGCGACACCATCTACGCCACCGCCTACATGACCGGCACGCTCTACCGCTATCAAGCCGGCGGCGCGCCGGAAGCGTTGGCGCACTTCAAACCGGGCAGCGCCGACATCGGTACCGACGGCAAGTCGATCCTCTATGTGCCGTTGATGAACGAAGGCGAAGTGGCTGCGCTGAAGCTCGACTGAGAGCCATGATCGGTGCCTCAGGGGCCGATCTCCGAGACGTTCGCCAACAGCCGATGGACTGTCGTTCATCGGCGAGGATCGCCAACTCGAACTCTTATTGTGGCTAGTAAACGACGTCGCCCGGATCGGCCCGCCAAGCGCCAATAGCGGACATTGCCGAGCAGATATTTTGATGTCGCCTTTGGGCCGGTAGCAGTCCGTCAGCTTCTAGTGGAGAGGCATCGAAAGCGGACATCGGGTTGCGGGCGTACCCACGGCTCAATTGGGGCCGGCAGCAGACTGGCTGGTATTGTCGGGCAGCCGACGGTGGCGACGACGTAGGGAGGCCGGTGCGGGAGAGGGGAATCTGTGTTCTCAAACCAGCATCGACTGCTGGGCGGAGATACCCGCCGTCGCGCCTTGCGATATTGCCGTGGTGACCGAGGCCATGGCCGGGTTCGCAAGATCGCCGGCAGCATAGATGCCGGCTGTGCTGGTTTCGCGGCGCTCATCGACCTTGATGGCGATGCCGAGGGGCGTATTGACCGTGGCGAGGCCCACTAATTCATGCAGGCTTGCGGACGGCTTGTTGCGCGGATGCGCGAACAGGATGTCGACCGCGGCATTGCGGCCGCTCTCGAGATTAACGGTGGTGATATGGCCCCGGTGATGGGCGATTTCGGCGATCCGGCCATCAACGACAGGTATGTTGCGGCGCGCCAGATCGGCCCGAACATCGGGTGAAATGTCGTGACCATCGGCGAAGACCGTCAATGTTTCGGTCCAGTCGTGGTACAGCCTGACATAATTGTGCGACGGCGGGCCGGACCAGACGAGGCCCCAATGCTGGTCGGCGACTTCAAAGCCATCGCAATAGGGGCAGGGCACAATGGATGTGCCCCAGCTTTCGGCAAAGCCCGGAACATCCGGCATCTGGTCGGCGACGCCATAACTCAGGATCAGGCGGCGCGCCCCAAGGCGTTCGCCATCGCCAGTGAGGACCGAGAAATCGTCGATGGTGCCGGAGATGCTGTCGGCCCGGCCATTGACCAGCCTGATCGTGGGATAACGCGCCAGTTGCTTCCGCGCTTCGGCCAGGATGTCCAGCGGTGGCTTGTGATCGTGGCCGAGCAGACCATGCGAGTGGCCGGCGAAGCGGTTGCGCGGCAGGCCGGTATCGAGAACGGTGACCTTGCGGCGGGCACGTCCGAGCTGCAGGGCGGCGGCGAGACCGGCAAAGCTGCCGCCGATGATGATGACGTCATCCATGGTGATGGGCTCCGTGTGTGGATGAGGGATGGCTTGGCCTGGCTTGCACATTTTTGACACTGCGTGGTATCGTAATTCAAGAATTATGATACTGTCAAGGACTGGAATTGTCGTGACCGAAAACAGCCGGGGCCGGCGCGGCCGGCCCGCCAATGAGGCGCTTGGCCAAACGATAGTCGACGCCGCGTGCGAACTCTTTGAGGAATTGGGTTTTCATGCGACGACATTGGACAAGGTCGCCCAGAGAGCGAAGATATCCAAGCTCAGCATCTATCGGCACTTCGAGAACAAGGAGGCGCTGTTCAGCGCGGCCATCGCGGCCCGCTGCCATCAGTTTGCACCACAGGCCCTTTTTGAAGGCGTCGACGGTTCGGCCGAAGATCAGCTCATGGTGGTGGGATCATCCCTGCTTCGCACGCTGTTGAACCCGGACGTCCGCAGTGTCGAAGCCATGATCATGGCCGACAAGACGAATCAAAAGTCGTTAAGCAAGCTCCATTACGAAGCCGGCCCCGCCCATGTCATCGCCCAAATCGAGGCCCTGTTGCGTCAGTTGCACGCGAAGGCGGTTCTGAACGTGACCGATCCTCTCCGGTCCGCCCGCCTGTTTGCCGCGCTTATCAAAGGATCCGATCTCCTGATTATCGCACGCTTCGATGAGGCGAGAGCAGAGGACGACAACGAAATCGAATCCTATTGCCGGTCGGCCGTCGCCATGTTCATCGCCGCGCACGGTGGCACGACCACCCGGGCGGATAGCCCAGGAGTACTTGCATGATATTTGGGGCTCGCATTGACATCAACGCGACTATTATCGTTGGGCAGCGGGCTGACCGGCGGCGTAACCTGCTACCACCCCATTCGAGGCCTTAGTGCTGGCTTAGCAGACCGTCAGCTTTCGGGAAGCTGCAACGATAGTCTGAATGGCGGAAACGAGGGCGCAAAGCGGCCGTTCACGTCGCGCCGTGCGTGAGTCAACCCAGGGCCAAAACGTTTGCGTTCAACCGGCGGACACCTGTGTGGCCCGCCGACCGGCAAATCCCGATTTCTACTCTGCCTCCAGCTTCCCTTTCAGCTGCGCCCGCGCATCCTTGATCGAGGCGGCATAGGTCACCAGCGGGCGCTTGACGCCGTGGTTGATCAGCATACGCCGGATCTGCGGCGCGGCACCTGATATGATGAAGCGGACGCCGGCGCGTTTCGCCTTGTGGGCGGCGCCCTCGATGACGTTGGCCGCCGTCGAATCGAAGAACGGTACGGCCGAGCAATCGAGGATGAAGTTTTTGCGCTGGTCGGCGATGCGGTCGAGCACGGTGCCGACGGTCGACGCGGCGCCGAAGAAGAAAGCGCCGGAGATGCGGTAGACCACGGTGTCGGCGTCGGTCGCCTCGCTGGCATCGTAGGCGTTGGTGCTGTCGGCGACATCCTCCTGCACCAGCGGCTGATCGGCCTCGACCGCAATCGATTTGGCCATGCGGTCGATGAACAGGATCGACCCCAGCACGAAGCCGACGACGATGCCTTCAGTGAGATCGCGGAAGATGACGAGCAGGAAGGTCGCCATCAGCACCAGCGCGTCGCCGCGTGAGGCACGCAGCAAGGTGGCGAAGGCCTGTTTCTCGAACATGTTCCAGCACACGACCGCCAGCACGCCGGCAAGGGCAGCGAGCGGGATGTAGCTGGCGAGCGGCGCCGCCACCAGCATCAAAGCGAGCAGGATGGCTGAGTGGACGATGCCCGAAACCGGTCCGTGGGCGCCGGCCCGCACATTGGTCGCCGTGCGGGCGATGGTGCCTGTGGCGCAGATGCCGCCGAACAGGGCGGACGCGATGTTGGCGAAGCCTTGCGCCACCAGTTCGCAGTTGGAACGATGCCGTCGGCCCGTCATTCCATCGGCGACCACCGCCGACAGCAGCGATTCGATGGCGCCCAGCAAGGCGAAGGCGATGGCATCCGGCAGCACGTCAATCATCCTGTCCAGGCTGACCGGTGGCAGAGCGGGCATTTGCAGGCTGCGCTGGATGCCGCCAAAGCGGGTGCCGATCGTCTCGGCGGGCAGCGAGAGAAGCGCCACGACCAGCGATGCCAGCCCGATGGCGATGAGCATTGCGGGCGATGTCGGCCGCCAGCGTTTCAGGCCGGCGATGGTGACGATGGTCAACACCGCCACCAAGGTCGCCGCCGGGTTGATGGTGCCGGCCGCCTCGGCGACCGCGATCAGCTTCGGCACCAGCGGTCCCGGCTCCTTGCCGGCAAGCTTCAGCCCGAACAGTTCGACGATCTGTCCTGAAAAGATGATGACGGCGATGCCGGCGGTGAAGCCGACCGTCACCGGATAGGGAATGAATTTGATGTAGGTGCCGAGACGAAGATAGCCGATGGCGAGCAGGAAGACCCCTGCCATCATCGTTGCCAAAAGCAGCCCATCGATGCCGACGCGGGCAACCGTCGCTGCCACCAGCACAATGAAGGCGCCGGCCGGACCGCCGATCTGGAAGCGGCTGCCGCCGAGCGCAGAAATGATGAAGCCGCCGACGATCGAGGTGTAGAGGCCGCGCTCGGGAGCGACCCCCGAAGCGATCGCGATCGCCATCGACAATGGCAGCGCGACGATGGCGACCGTCAGCCCGGCAATGGCGTCCGCCTTGAAGTCGGCGAACGTGTAGCCCTCGCGCCAGACCGTCACCAGCTTCGGTGTGAACAATTCGGAAAATGTCGGCTTTACCGACCTGTGGGCCGGTTCATGCACTGCCCGCTGCGTCTGATCCATGGACTGCCTTTCGCACCCTGAAAGGCGGCGGGATCGTCGGCAGGGCTGTCGGCGGTCGCCGTCGCGACTTTATGCCGGCTCAGCCTTGGGACCCCGCGGCACGGCAGGCTTGAGGCGCACGCCCCGGCCGCCGCGCTCGCTGGTCTGGTTCTCGCCGATCAGCTCCACCCCGGCCTCGTCGAGAGCCTGGATGACCTTCATCAGCGTGTCGACCACGCCCCTGACCACGCCATCGCTCGCCTCCATGCGCTGGATGGTCGGAAGCGAAACGCCGGCGCGCTCGGCGAGCGTCTTCTGATCGATGCCGGCCAGCGCCCTTGCGGCACGCATCTGCGCGGCAGTGATCATCGGCCGGAATCCCCGTCTGAGTCTGCAGAAATGAGGTATAATACCATCATTGTGATGTTTCAAGCATTAGTATGAACGTCTGGGACGTAAGGCGCGGCGCATTGACTGACCATTTTTTCAGATACTTTCACGGGCTGATCAACCGGCTGATCTAGTCTCCAGTCTCGCCGTCCGGGTGCTGCCCACGCCATCGCTGCCACGCCCGGGCAGCGAGCCAGCAAAGCATCGCCCAGACGAAGCCCGCGCACCAGCCGGCAAGCACGTCCGATGGCCAGTGGACGCCAAGATAGATGCGGCTGACGCCAACCAGCAGCGTCGTCAGCACCGCCAGCGACAGCACATAGATCTTCGTCGTTCGACCGGGCAGGAAGCGTGCCGCCAGCGCGCCGAGCGTCAGATAGGTCACCGCCGACAGCATGGCGTGGCCGCTCGGAAAAGACAGCGTCGTTTCGTTGACGAGATGCGAGACGAGTTCGGGGCGCGGCCGGTCGATGCCGGCTTTCAGCAGGCTCGACAATACCTGCCCCCCGGCCACCGCCACGAAGATGAAAAGGGCGGTCGCCGGCCTGCGGATAAGCAGGAGATACACGATGACCGCCGTCACGATCAGCACCAGCACGCTGCCGCTGCCGAGGCTGGTGATGTCGCGCATCGCCCCTTGCAGCCACAGCGGGCCGACCGGGCTGTCAGGGCGGCCCGCCTGGCGGAAGGCGAGCAGGATTTCGGTATCGAAGGCGTGCGGCGTGGTGGCGCGCGCCATCTCCATCAGCTCCTCGAATCCCCACAGGCCGGCGGCGATGACCAGGCCGGCCAGCAGCACCGGGAATTCAACCCGGTTGAGCAAAGCGTTCGCGGCGTTCTTCATCGGCAATTCGCCCGTTACAGCCGGCCTTGCAGATAGGGTCCGAGCGTGATCAGCGCCACCGCTGCGATCGCCAGCATGATCCCGGTCGCCTGCAGCGCATTGACGCGCTCGCCGAAGAAGACCAGTGCCACGACGTTCACCGAGACCAGCTGGATGACGGCGGAAAGGCTGAACGACACCGACATGCCGAATTCGCGGATCAGCCGCAGCATGATCAGATTGCCCAGCGAATAGAGTGCCAGCGTCAGCGCGATCTTGCCAAGGCTCGGCGCCAGGCCCCATTGCTTGGCGGCTGTCGCCGCCAGCAGGAAAATGACCGTCGAAAAGCCGAGCTGCAGCAATCCTGAAAAACTCAACGCTCCGTCCCCTCTCGAAGCGGCTCCCGCCGCGTGTGTCGCGGACGTTGTTTCCCAAGCGCGCCGGGACGTCAAGCGACCTCGACCAAACGAAGCTCTTGGCAATGGCAAGCCGGAAGCTCAAAGTACTACCATCGCCCAATCTGTCGGTTCGAAGGGCGGTCAGGGGCTCATGATTCGCAGTTTTCAAAACCTGGTGCGGCGCTGGAGCGAGCTTTCCCTTGCCCTGCAATTCGTCATTGCCGGCGGCTTTGGCCTGCTGGCTGTCATGTTGGTGGTGGGCACCTGGGTGACGGCGCAGATCCGGGACGGCGTCATCCGCAATTCGGCCGCCACGACGGCGCTCTATGTCGACAGCGTGATTGCGCCGCTGCTTCCCGACTTGCGCAAGGAGCAGGAGCTCAGCGAGTCCGTCAAGCAGGCGCTGGACGAGACGCTTGGCCAGGGCGCGCTTGGTAAGCGCCTCGAATCGTTCGTACTCTGGCGCCGCGACGGGACGGTTCTCTACGCCAAGGAGACGGCCCTGATCGGCCGCCGCTTCGGTCCGAGCGACAATCTGCGTTCCGCCTTCGAAGGCAACGTCGTCGCTGAATTCAATACATTCGATGATGATGAACGCGAGGAGAAGGCTACCCGCTTGCCCTTGCTGGAGATCTACAATCCCGTGCGCGAGCCCTGGTCGGGCGAGGTGGTGGCGGTCACCGAGTTCTATGAGATCGCCGACGATTTCCAGGCCACCCTGGCGTCCGCCCTGTGGTCGAGCTGGCTGATCGTGGCCGGCGCGACCCTGGCGGCATTCCTGCTCCTGTCGGGCATCGTCCTGCGCGGCAGCCGCACCATCGACGATCAGCGTGGGGCGCTGCGCCGCCAAGTGTCGGAGCTGCAGGGTCTGGTGGCGCAAAACAGTGCCTTGCGACTGCGCGTGCAACGGGCCTCTCGCCGCGCCACCGCGCTCAACGAAAGATATCTGCGCCGTATCGGCGCCGACCTCCATGACGGCCCGGCCCAACTCGTGGCCCTGGCGGCGCTGCGCATGGATAGTCCGATATTTTCCAGCGATGGCCATTCGGGCGTAAGCCGTTCGACCGAGGTCGCGATGATCCGCAAGACACTGGAGGATGCGATGCGTGAAATACGCGGCATCTGCACCGGCCTTGTCCTTCCGCAGATCGAGACGGCTGCCGCAAACGACATTCTGCGGCTGGCCGTCAAGGAACACGAGCAGAGGACGGGAACGTCGGTGACGCTGACGCTGGCCGGACAGTTGCCGGAACCCGGCGCTTCCGAGAAGATCAGCATCTATCGTTTCGTTCAGGAAGGGCTGAACAACGCCTATCGCCACGGGCTAGGCAAGGATCAGGCAGTGAGCGCCGGGATGAAAGGTGGCAGGCTTTTTGTCGAAGTGTCGGACGGCGGGCCGGGTTTCGATCCGGCGGCACGGGTCGAGGGTCTCGGCCTCGCCGGCCTCAGGGAGCGGGTCGAAAGCATTGGCGGACAGTTCGAAACCTTGACCGGGCCGCAAGGTACGCGTTTGGTGATCCGTCTGTCGGTCGAGGAGCAAGCATGACTGGTACCATCCGCATCGCCATTGTCGACGATCATCCCCTCTTTCGCGAAGGTGTGACGCGCAGCCTGTCGGAGATCGGGGGCTTCGAGATGGTTGGCGAGGGCGCCACGG
Organism: Mesorhizobium sp. M1342; assembly: GCF_040317955.1. Taxonomy (NCBI): domain Bacteria; kingdom Pseudomonadati; phylum Pseudomonadota; class Alphaproteobacteria; order Hyphomicrobiales; family Phyllobacteriaceae; genus Mesorhizobium; species Mesorhizobium sp. M1342. The sequence continues at coordinate 39,936 of NZ_JAMYLI010000037.1, forward strand.
CGCAGGATGCCGAACGCCTCGCCACGACGGTGCGGCCCGACATCTTGCTGCTCGATATCTCCATGCCGGGCGGCGGGCTGACCGCGGTCGCAAGCATCCTCGCCAGCCATCCCGCCCAGAAGATCGTCATGCTGACCGTTTCGGAGGCCAATGCCGATGTGACAAAGGCGCTGAACGCAGGGGTGAATGGCTATGTCCTCAAAGGCGTCGGGTCGCGCGGGCTCGCCGACATCCTGCGCAATGTTGCAGCCGGCGAAAGCTATCTGTCGCCGACGCTGTCGGCCCGGCTGCTTTCGGATCTCCAGTCCCAGCAGCCGACCGACGGCATTGCGGAACGGCTGCGGCAGCTCACCGATCGGCAGACGGAAATCCTGCGGCTGGTGGCGGAGGGGCTGAGCAACAAGGAAGTCGCCTTGCGGCTTGAGCTGCAGGAGAAGACCGTCAAGCACCACATGACCGGGGTGCTGTCGAAGCTCAATGTGCGAAACCGCACCGAAGCGGCCTTGATGATGCGTGAGTTGCGCGACCGCGACAGGCCTTCTTAGAGCATTTCACCGTTTCACGGAACGGCGAGCTGCTCTAATTCTTTGTTTTGACGCGATTCTAGACGGAAAACCGCTTCACACTTTTCCTAGAATTGCTCCAGGCCAGGTACGGGGAAATGCGCAACGGTTTCCCGTCCCGGATTGCGCAAAAGCACGTCGCGCCTCGGGACTGCAGCCATTGCGGTGCCGAAAACCGGGACGCTGGCCAAAAACGAGGTCACCTCCGCCGGGGGGCGGCGGAGGTGACGTGCAAAGCTGACCGTTGCCTGTTGGCCAGCTTCACAAGGCCTTGAGACGATTGGCATCGGCCGGGGTAGCCTGGCGGTCGATGATCGTGCGACCGAGCGCGTCCTTCATGCTGAAACGACCGTTCTCGAGCTTTTCCGTTATGCCGTCGGGGTGCCGGACCGTGATCTTGTTGCCGGTCACGTCGACCTTGTCACCGGTCTTTGCATTGACATGGCTCCCGCTCTTACCCTGATTGGATCCTGATTTGCCGCTGTTGCCATTCCCATTGCCGTTGCCGCTATTGCCGCTGTTCCCGCTATTGCCTCCGCCGGAATTGCCGCCGTTGCCGCCCCCACTGTTGCCTCCGCCCCCACCACCACCGTTGCCGCCGCCACCTTTGCCGGCGTATGCGCTGGCGGTCTGGATGCCGGAAACGGAGCCGTCCAGGACAATTTGGTAGGGAGCAATCGTCAACGCCAGCGCCGCTGCCGATTTGAGCGCCAGCCGGCAACAACGGGTCGTGACCGATCTGTGCATTTTGATCTCCGACGACTGAGCCCGGCGCGCCCCACCCCAACGTTGCAGTGCAACAACATTGCCGAAAGACGCGGCGCCCGGAAGCGACCTCCGACCGTTGCGGTTGTCAACTAGGACCTTTGCAAGCGCAAGATTGGACTAAAGTCCCAAGCCTATGCTACATTAGCTTTGCATGAACGGCGCCGCGACCGCCATCGCTAAACGGGAGACTCGCTTTCCCGACGCCTGACGACGGCAGACGCCGAACATCAAGTCACCTCCGCCGGGGGCGGCGGAGGTGACTTGTCGAGCCGGCTTTGTCCGTTGATCCGTTGGCAACGACTGACGTCATGCGCCGTTGTAAGATGCGCGCGAAACATGCCGCCGAAGGTCTCCTTCCTCTCGAAAGACGATTCCGGAGCAGCTCACGGCCTCGGGAATGCTGAGCCAGCGCTGCGCGCAATGCCTGTCGCGTCTGAAACGTCTCCCAATGTCACGAAAATGTGACCCGGCGATTATAAGGGGGTCAACAGGTACCCCACGCTCCAGCCACCCGACAGCCAGAGGCAAGCCACGATGACTGACCTTCGCTCCCCCGACACCCGATTCCGCACCAGCCTGCTCGAGGAAAACGACGGCCCGGCGATCAACGCCTCCGACAACCGCACCATGGGCGAGATCATCGCCGCGCGGTTCTCGCGCCGCGGCTTCCTCAAGGGCTCGCTGGCCGTCTCGGCCATCGCCGCCACCGTCAGCCCGCTGGCGCTGATCAGCGCCGACGAGGCCAGGGCAGCGGGAGGCTCGGCCTTCGCGTTCGACGAACTCGAGGCCGGCATCGACGACAAGCACCATGTCGCGTCGGGTTACGATGCCGATGTCCTGCTGCGCTGGGGCGATCCGTTGTTTGCCGATTCGCCCGACTTCGACCCGACGAAACAGTCGGCCGAGGCCCAGGCGAAACAGTTCGGCTACAACAATGACTATGTCGGCTACATCCCGATCGACGGCTCGGCCGAACATGGCCTGCTGGTGGTCAACCACGAATACACCAATCCGCATCTGATGTTCCCGGGCATCGTGAAGATCGTCGAAAAGGACGGCAAGAAGTCGGCAGAAGTCGCACCCCTCTCGAAGGAGCAGGTCGATGTCGAGATGGCCGCCCATGGCGGCACCATCGTCGAGATCCGCAAGGACGGTGGCAAATGGCAGGTGGTGCGCGACGGCAAGCTCAACCGCCGCATCACCTCCAACACCGAAATGGCGCTGTCCGGCCCGGTTGCCGGCCATGACCGCGTCAAGACCAATGCCGATCCGTCCGGCACCAAGGTGTTCGGCACGTTCAACAATTGCGCCGGCGGCGTCACGCCCTGGGGCACCTATGTGATGGCCGAGGAGAACATCCATGGCTATTTTTCCGGCGAGCTGCCGGAAGGCCACAAGGAAGCCGCGAACTACAAGCGTCTCGGCATTCCCGAAGGCGCCTATGAATGGGCGGCGCATTACGAGCGTTTCGACCTCGCCAAGGAACCCAACGAAGCCAACCGCTTCGGCTGGATCGTTGAGGTCGATGTCAACGACCCGACCTCGACGCCGAGGAAGCGCACCGCCATGGGCCGCTTCAAGCATGAGGGCGCCGAATCGATCGTCGCCAAGGACGGCCGCGTCGTCTTCTATCTCGGTGACGACGAGCGCTTCGACTATGTCTACAAGTTCGTGACCAGGGCCGCGTTCAATCCGAACGATCGTGCCGCCAACAAGGACCTGCTCGACGATGGCACGCTGCATGTCGCCAAGTTCGCCGAAGACGGCACGGTCGAATGGCTGCCGATCGTCTTCGGCCAGGGGCCGCTGACGGCTGAAAACGGTTTTGCCAGCCAGGCCGACGTGCTGATCGAGACGCGCCGCGCCGCCGACCTGCTCGGCGCCACCAAGATGGACCGCCCGGAAGACGTCCAGCCCAATGGCGTCAACGGCAAGGTCTATGTCATGCTGACCAACAATTCGAAGCGCAAGGCCGACCAGGTCGACGCTGCCAACCCGCGCGCCGAAAACGCCTTCGGCCACATCATCGAAATCGCCGAGGACGGCGGCGATTTCACCGCCGCCAAGGGCAAGTGGGAAGTGCTGCTGAAATGCGGCGATCCGGCGGTCGCCGATGTCGGCGCCACCTTCTCGACAGCAACGACGGCCAATGGCTGGTTCGGCATGCCCGACAATTGCGCGGTCGATTCGGCCGGGCGTCTCTGGGTCGCGACCGACGGACAGGGGCCGAAAGCCACCGGCCGCACCGATGGCCTGTGGGCAGTGGACACCGAGGGGGCGGCGCGGGCGACCTCGAAACTGTTCTTCCGCGTGCCGATCGGCGCCGAGATGTGCGGTCCGCTGTTTGCGCCCGACGACCAGACCGCCTTCGTCGCCGTCCAGCATCCGGGCGACGGCGGAGAGGACTGGGAAGCGTTCGGGCGCCCCTCTTACTATGAGGACCTGTCGACGCGCTGGCCCGACTTCAAGCCCGACATGCCGGTGCGGCCGTCGGTGGTCGCCATCACCAGACAAGGCGGCGGCAAGATCGCGGTCTGATTGCCCACTCGCATGGGCAGCAGCGGAGCAGAATTTGCGCCGCTGCTGCGCCTTGAAGCCGCGGCATGTATCCCTTGGGCTGCGGAGCAGCTCCAGAGGTCTGCGCCGCGTCGCTTCGCTCCTTGCTCCGCCCCAGGATGACGAGGCGACGGGGGAAGTCGGTCAAGCCTCGGGAAAGATTGGCAATTTAAACGTGGCGCTCTAGGTCTTTATCAGGAGATCGCCATGTCGAAGTCTGTCTATGACCGTGGCTTGCTCAAGCCAGCCGATATCGCCAAGCTGCAGCGCGTGTTCGACGAGGCCTGCCGGCGGCGCGAGGCACATCCCGATTCCGCCGACGCGCGGGAAATCGCGCTTAACCTGCTCGCCCTGCACAATGCCGGCATGGTGGAAGAAGACATGCTGATGGAAGCCGTCGGTTTCCGGCGGCTGGAACCGAAATCAGCGTGATGCGCTGGATTGGTGCGGGGCCGACCTTGCAATTCGTTTGGCGATCGCCTTGGCCAGGATGCCGGCATTGGCGAAGCAGCCGCGAATGCTTGGCCGCATGCCGGTGAACCACAGACCGGGCAATTTTGGATCGGCTTGGCCACCGTTGAAGAGCGGAACGCCCTTGGCGTCGAGCACGCCGAGCTTGCCGACCATGGGCTCCAGCCCGGTGCGGTAGCCTGTCGCGGCAATGACGATGTCGGGATAGATCAGGCTGCCATTGGCCAGGATCACGCCATCGCGGGTGAATTCCCGTATGCCCGGCACGACGGTGATCTTGCCGGCCTTGATGGCGCCGACGGCGCCGTCGTCGGCGGCGATCGCGGTGTAATCCGAGCTCAGGCGGCTGGCGCCGCCCGCAGGCGCGGGCGGCAGGCCGAATTTGGTCAGGTCGCCGAAAACCAGCCGCTGCGTTGCCGCCATCACGGCATCGGCGATCCGCAAAGGCAGGCGCGCCATGAGCGGCGAAAGCCTATGCACGGCGATCTTGGCAATCCGCTTGGGCAGCAAAGCGGGGCCGTTGCGGGCCGACAGCCAGATGGCTGCCGTGTTGATGCCGGCCAGATGATTGAGCGCGTCGAAACCCGAATTGCCGGCGCCGACGACCAGCACTCTTTGGCCCGCATAGGCTTGCGCGTCACCGAAATCCGCCGAATGAATGATGCGCCCGGCGAAATCCTTCATGCCTTTCCATTCGGGGGTGAATGGCTGCCTGTCGCGGCCGGTGGCGATGACGACATTGCGGGCGAAGCGCGGTCCGGCGCTGGTGCGCAATGCCCAGTGATCGCCCTTGAAGGTGATCTCTTCGACCGCGACGCCAAACTGCACCGGCAGCCGGTTCTCCTTCTGGAAATCGTTCATGTGGCGGATGACGACCATCCTTTGCGGAAAGGCGGGCGTGCCAGGGGGAAAGGCGAGACCAGGCAGCGAAGAAAGATCGCGATGGGTGTTGAGATGCAATTGCTGGTGGCGCCGGTGCCAGGGCTCGGCCAGCCGGCTTTCCTTTTCCAGGATCGCCGTCGGCACGCCGGCGTTCATCAAGGCATGCGCGGCGGCCAGCCCGGCAGCACCGGCGCCGACGACGATTGCCGGCTCGACCATGGCCGGCAGATCCGCAACCGACCTGATTGTCGTATCAGTCATTCACTCGAATCCCATTGGACGTCCCGCCGCAAGGCTCGCAGGACGCTGTAACCGTTTGATCGCGCGCAGGATCCCTGCAGCAAACCGCGGCCGAATTTCGAGCGATGCGATTTAGCGCCACACGCGGGCCGCGGTTGCGCTCTATATGGCATATGCGCGATATCAACGGTAATCAGGTCGCGGCAATGTGATTGATTCGAGGCCTTGGGTGGCTGGCGGGTCTCGGTTATCCCCCACGCGCATGTCCGAAATCGAGTCCGATTTTCGAGTTATGCGCAGAATCAAAGTGTTACAGCACCTTGGCGCGTCCTGGACGGCCGGCGCTGTAGGCGGCACGCGGAATCTCGACCATGCCCTCCTTGCGGTTCTATTTCGACAAGATCCTTGAGGCTGCCGCGCCCGAGGTCGAGCGGCAGGCGCTGACCCATGTCGAACGCCTGGCACTGGTGCGCCGCTATGGCGACTTCTCGCTCGCCTATTCCACCGCCGTGCAAGGCAAGCTTTCCTATTTCGGCGACGCCGACGGCTACATCGCCTTCGGTACCAAGATGAAGCACCATTTCGCGCTCGGCGACCCGGTGGCGGCTCCGGCGCGTCGGGCCGATTACATCAAGCGCTTCGTCGAGACCGCCGGCAGCCCATGGTTCGTGCAGGTGGGCGAGGACACCGCACGCGTGCTGGCCGGCCTTGGCTACAAGGTCAATCGCCTCGGCATCGACACCCGCCTCGCCCTGCCCGAGCATGATTTTTCCGGGAAGCGCAACGAGACCGTGCGCTACTCCGAGCGCTGGCTGCTGAAGAAAGGCTTTTCGTTCGAAGAGGACAAGCGCACCATCTACCTCGACGAGATCGCCCGGCTTTCGGAAAACTGGCGCGGCGACCGCATCGTCAAGCGCTGGGAGATGGGCTTTCTCAACCGCCATTTCGCCGACCATCTCGGCACCGACATGCGCCGTTTCGTCCTGCACGGTCCCGATGGCGAACTGGTCGCTTTGCTCGACTTCGACCCGTTGTTTGCCGACGGCAAGGTCATCGGCTACACCACCGCCTTCAAGCGCAAGCATCTCGACGCCTCACCGCATGCCGAGGTCGGCCTGACCAAATTCGCCGTCGACCGTTTTCGCGAAGAGGGCATCTCGGTGGTCACGCTCGGCCTGTCGCCGCTCGTCGATGTGGGTCCGAGCGGATTTGCCGAAAGCGATTTCTGGCGCAATGCCTTCCAGCGCGCCTATTCTTCGCCCTGGGTCAACCGCCGCAGGTTCAACCTGCAGGGCCAGGCGGCCTTCAAGCGCCGCTTCCACGGCGTCGAAGAGCCGGTCTATATCGCCTTCCGCAAGGGAACGTATGTCGAGATGCTGGGGCTGCTGCGGCTGGTCAAGGCGATCTAGGTCTGCTGATATTCAGGTGATGCCGGCCTGCAAATGGCGGCTTCCTGCGCTTCCGGTGCTCACGTACGAAAAGTACGCTCCGCTCCGGTTCTCGGAATCCACCATTTTCGTCTCGGCCTGACCTGAATCTCAACAGACCTGTACTTTCGCCGCTCAATTCCTCAGCCGATAACCGGTCCTGAAGATCCAGGCGACGATGCTTATGCAGACCAGCAGGAAGACGACCGTCATGCCGAGGCTGACGCCGACCGAAACGTCGGACTTGCCGTAGAAGCTCCAGCGGAAGCCGCTGATCAAATAGACGACCGGGTTGAACAGCGTCACCGTGCGCCAGATCTCGGGCAGCATGTTGATCGAATAGAAGCTGCCGCCGAGGAAGGTCAGCGGCGTGATGATCAACAGCGGCACCAGCTGCAGCTGCTCGAAACTCTTCGCCCAGATGCCGATGATGAAGCCGAACAGGCTGAAGGTCACCGCCGTCAGCACCAGGAAAGCGAGCATCCAGAACGGATGCAGGATGGTGAGCGGTACGAACAGCGAGGCGGTGGCCAGGATGATCAGGCCGAGGATGATCGATTTGGTCGCGGCGCCGCCGACATAGGCGATGACGATCTCCAGATAGGAGACCGGCGCCGACAGAAGCTCGTAGATCGAGCCGACGAATTTCGGGAAATAGATGGCAAAGGAGGCGTTGGAGATCGACTGCGTCAACAGCGACAGCATGATCAGACCCGGCACGATGAAGGCACCGTAGCTGATGCCGTCGATCTCGGTGATGCGCGAGCCGATGGCCGAGCCGAAGACGACGAAATACAGCGACGTCGAGATGACCGGCGAGACGATGCTCTGCAGCACGGTGCGGAAAGCACGGGCCATTTCCATCCGGTAGATCGCCCATACTGCGCGAAGGTTCATGGCGGCGCGCAGGTTCATGGCTCCCTCCTCACCAGATTGACGAAGATCTCCTCGAGCGAAGAGTTTTGCGTGTCGATATCGCGGAACTGGATGCCGCCGGCCTCGAGATCGCGTATCAACGAGGCGACGCCGGGCCTCTCGGCCTGATTGTCATAGGTGTAGGTCAGCTGCCCGCCATCCGGCGACAATTCCAGCGCATAGCGCGAGAGCGCCTCGGGAACGGCCGTCAGCGGATTGCGCAGTTCCAGCACCAGCCGCTTGCGGCCGAGCTTGCGCATCAGTTCGGCCTTGTTCTCGACCAGGATGATCTCGCCGCGATTGATGACGCCGACGCGGTCGGCCATCGCCTCGGCTTCCTCGATATAGTGCGTGGTGAGGATGATGGTGACGCCGTCCTCGCGCAGCCGGCGCACCATCGCCCACATGTCCTGGCGCAGCTCGACGTCGACGCCGGCGGTCGGCTCGTCGAGGAACAGGATGCGCGGCTCATGCGACAGCGCCTTGGCGATCATCAGCCGGCGCTTCATGCCGCCCGACAAGGTGATCGCCTTGGCGTCCTTCTTGTCCCACAGCGACAGGTCGCGCAGCACCTTCTCGACAAAGCCGGGGTTGGCCGGCTTGCCGAACAGGCCACGGCTGTAATTGACCGTCGCCCAGACGCTCTCGAAGGCGTCGATGGTCAGTTCCTGCGGCACCAGCCCGATCAGACCGCGCGCGGCGCGATAATCCTTGTTGATGTCGTGGCCGTCGACGGTGACCGTGCCCGACGAACGGTTGACGATGCCGCAGACGATCGAGATCAGCGTCGTCTTGCCGGCGCCATTGGGTCCAAGCAGCGCGAAGATCTCGCCGCGCTGAATGTCGAGATTGACTTCCTTGAGCGCGGTGAAACCGGTTGCGTAGGTCTTGGAGACCCCGGAAATGGACAGGATGGAAGGCATGGATGAAAACGGCTGCTTGAAAGAGGTCCCCTGATATAGGACGAATGTCGGTGCTTGCAACCGCAAGTCAATGCCCTGCTGACAGTTCTCGACAATCGTGCCGGCCGGCCGTTGCAGGTGCGGCGCACAGGCCCGGAGTTGCGCGGCACGCAACCGGCAAAATTGTCCTGTGGCGTTCAGCCTCGCGGCAGGACGCCGCTTTGACGTGAACTCGCTTCGGGCCTATCCTTCGCGAGTATTTGCAGCAGCCGGAGCCCATCATGGACCCGCTCATACTTTCGCGTATCCAGTTCGGCACGAATATTTCATTCCATATTCTATTTCCGACGATCACCATTGCGCTGGGTTGGGTGCTGCTGTTCTTCAAGCTGCGCTACAACGCGACCAACGATTCCGCTTGGATGCGCGCCTATTTCACCTGGGTGAAGGTTTTCGCGCTGTCCTTTGCCATGGGCGTGGTTTCGGGCGTCACCATGAGCTTCCAGTTCGGCACCAACTGGCCGGGCTACATGGAAAAGGTCGGCAACATCGCCGGGCCGCTGCTGGCCTACGAAATCCTCACCGCCTTCTTCCTCGAAGCGGCCTTCCTCGGCATCATGCTGTTCGGCTTCCGCCGCGTCTCCAACCGCATCCACACGCTGGCGACGGTGCTGGTCGCCGGCGGCACCACCGTCTCGGCATTCTGGATCATCGCGCTCAATTCCTGGATGCAGACGCCGGCCGGCTTCGAGATGCGCGACGGCGTGGCGCATGCGGTCGACTGGTGGGCAATCATCTTCAACCCGTCAATGCCTTACAGGCTGACCCACATGCTGCTGGCGTCGGGGCTGACGGTGTCGTTCCTGATCGCTGGCCTGTCGGCGCTGCGCTATCTCACCGGCGACCGCTCGGAATCGATGTGGAAGGCGCTGCGCACCGGCGTCTTCACGGCGGCGACCCTGATCCCGATCCAGATCTTCGCCGGCGACCAGCATGGGCTGAACACGCTGGAGCATCAGCCGCAGAAGATCGCGGCCATGGAGGCCAACTGGAACACCGGCCCCAACGTGCCGCTGGTGCTCTTCGCGCTGCCCGACGAGGCAGCCAGGGAGAACAAATTCGAGATCGCCATTCCCGATGGCGCCAGCCTGGTGCTGCGGCACTCGACCAGCGGCGTGGTGCCGGGGTTGAACGACTATGCCGGCAATCATCCGCCGGTCTTTCCGGTGTTCTGGGGTTTCCGTATCATGGTCGGCACGGGCATATTGATGCTGCTCGTCTCATGGTCGGCGGCCTTCTTCCTCAAGCGTCGGCACAGCCTGCCGAAGCCGGTGGCCATGCTGATGGTGCCGATGGCGCTGTCGGGCTGGCTGGCGACGCTGGCCGGCTGGTACACCACCGAAATCGGCCGCCAGCCCTGGCTGGTGACCGGCGTGCTGAAAACTGCCGACGCGGTCGGCCCGGTGGCCGGCAGCCATGTCGCGCTGACGCTCGCCATATACCTCGTTCTCTATGTGCTGTTGCTGATCGCCTATCTCGGCGTGCTGGTGCACCTGGCGCTGAAGGCGGCGAAGGACGGCGATTCATCGCCGCTGCCGGGCGTCATGAACGCCGCCATGTCGCAGCCGGCGGCTGGCGAGTAGGAGAAGAAAATGAGCTTCGACTGGCCAACCGCGCTCCCCTTGATCTTCGCCGGCCTGATGGGCCTCGCCATCCTGATCTACGTCATTCTCGACGGTTTCGATCTCGGCATCGGCATCCTGTTCGCCGCCGCTGAAGACGCCGAACAGGATACGATGATTGCCGCGATCGGCCCGTTCTGGGACGCCAACGAAACCTGGCTGGTGCTGGCCGTCGGCCTGCTGCTGGTCGCTTTCCCGATGGCGCATGGCGTCATCCTGACGGCGCTCTACATTCCGGTCTTCGTGCTTTTGCTCGGGCTGATCCTGCGCGGCGTCGCCTTCGATTTCCGCGCCAAGGTGCCGACCGAGCGCAAGCACCGCTGGAACCGTATTTTCTTCCTGGGCTCACTCATCGCCTCGCTGGCACAGGGCTACATGCTGGGCGTCTATGTGCTCGGCCTCGATGTCGGTCTCGGCGGCATGGCGTTCGGCGTGCTGGTGGCGTTCTGCCTTGCCGCGGCCTACGCGGCGATGGGCGCCGCCTGGGTGATCTACAAGACCGAGGGCGAGCTGCAGAAGAAGGCGGTGCGCTGGCTGCGCACGACGCTGGTGCTGACCGCGCTCGGCATGGCCGCCATCTCGCTGGCGACGCCGTTCGCCAGCCCGCGCATCTTCGACAAATGGTTCGTCTGGCCGTCGATGCTCTATCTGTCGCCGCTGCCGATCCTGTCGGCGCTGCTGTTTCTGTGGCTGTGGCGGCAGACCTTCCATCTGCCGAAGCCCGACGACCGCCATTCGCTGATGCCGTTCCTGACGCTGGCCGCCATCTTCGCGCTCGGCTTTGCCGGCCTCGCCTGGTCGTTCTACCCGTTCGTGGTGCCGGATCGCCTGACCATCTGGCAGGCAGCTTCCGCGCCGGAGAGCCTGGCTATCATTCTGGCCGGCACCGTGGTCGTGCTGCCGGTCATCATCTTCTATTCGTTCTATGCCTACCGGGTGTTTGGGGGGAAGGCGACGGATTTGACTTATGATTGAGGTGGGTCAGTGGGGGGTGAAGGTGGCAGCGGCTACCGTGCCTTTGTCATCCTAGGGCGGAGCAAGGAGCGAAGCGACGCAGCGCAGACCCTAGGATCCATGCCGTAACGGTGGTGCAGTGATCCGACGGTGCAAGAAACGGTGCGCCTACCACCCCGTCCCGCGAAAAAGCTTGAACCACTCCGGATTCGCTTTTTCGATCAGGTCGATCTTCCATTGGCGAGGCCAGCGCTTCAGTGATTTCTCGCGCTGGATGGCATCAGTGATGTCGAAAAATTCCTCATACCAGACCAGCCGCTGCACGCCGTAGCGGCTGGTGAACCCTGCGCCTTGGCCGGATTTGTGTTCCGGCATGCGGCGGCCGAGGTCATTGGTGACACCGATGTAGATCGTGCCACGCTTTTGGCTAGCGGTCATGTAAACGTAGCCTGTCATCGCGCGAAGATAGCTGGCGATCTGCCGGGCAGCCATCCCGCCCCGTTGCATTCTACGCCCAACGTCGCGGCATGGATCCTAGGGTCTGCGCTGCGTCGCTTCGCTCCTTGCTCCGCCCTAGGATGACGACGGAAAGGAGGGCTTCGCCGCCCTTCGCACACCCGCCCCCGCTTCTCGCGCTCGACTCAATTGCTCGCCGACAGCACCAGCACGGGCTTTTCGCTGTAGAGCGTCGGGAACAGTGCCTTCAAGTTCGCCACCTTGGGCAGGTCGTTGTAGACGATGTAGGGATAGGTCGGGTTCAGCGTCAGGAAATCCTGATGGTAATTCTCGGCCGGATAGAAGGTCTTGCCGGTTTCCAGCGTGGTGACGATCGGCTCCGGGAACACCTTGGCCTGGTCGAGCTGGGCGATGTAGCTTTGCGCGATCTTCCTCTGTGCATCGTTTTCGGCGAAGATCGTCGAGCGGTATTGCGTGCCGGAGTCCGGACCCTGGAAATTCAGCTGGGTCGGGTTGTGGGCGACCGAAAAATACACCTGCAGCAGCTGGCCATAGGTGATTTTCGATGGATCGTAGGTGATCTCGACGGATTCGGCATGCCCGGTGCGGCCTGAGCCGACCGTCTCGTAGACGGCGGTGTCCTTGTCGCCGCCGGTGTAGCCGGAGACGGCATTGGTGACGCCCTTGACGTGCTGGAAGACGCCCTGCACGCCCCAGAAGCAGCCGCCGGCGAAGATTGCCTTTTCAGTGCCGGTGGCCGCCTTCTCGTCGATTGCCGGCGGCGGGATCTTCACCGCGTCCTCGGCCGAAACCGCCGGCGTCAGCCAGAAGGCGGCGCCCGCTGCGGCAAGTGCCAGGGCGGCGAGCGCGCTGCGGAAGACGTTCGACGATTGTCTGGTGACTGGTTTTTGAATGTCGGTCATGGCTTGAGCTCCTGTGACGTCCATCATGTGGAGTCTATTGGATAAGATACGATCATGCGACGGGCGAGTTGCGGCCGAAGCCTCACTTTCACGTGCATCCGGCTTCGGACCCGCGGGACCGAAGCCGGAAACAGCACCACCTTTACTTGGCCGGAGCCATCGCATCCGTTGCCGGCTTCATGGCGTCGGTTCCCGGCTTCATGGAATTGGTGGCCATCGGGTCGGCCGGCTTCATCGCATCGGTTGCAGGCTTCATCGCATCCGCGGCCGGTTTCATGGCATTTGCAGCCGGCTTCATCGCGTTGGTCGCGTCGTCGGCACGGGCGATGCCGCCGGCAAACAGCGCCGTCGAGCACAAAGCGAGAGCGAGCGCCGGCAGCGTCAGGCGGGAAATGGTCATGATGGTCTCCTTGGGGTTGGGTCGTTGAAGGCGCGCCCTCTTGGCGGCCGTGCTATGCGGCGCCGCTCCATGCGGCGTTGCGCAATCTCTTGCCGAAGCGCGATCTAGTCGGTCGCGGCAGCCAGGATCGGTCCGCCACCGGGCGACTGCACGAGCACGGCGGTGCTCAGGCCGCCGGATGCGGCGGGCAGCGGATACGTCGTGGCCGCGCCGGTCCAGCTGCCGAGGTTATTGAGCGCATGCACGACATTGGCGTGCGGCAAGGTGCGGCCGGTGTTTTCGCCGCGCGCCACCGGCACCTCGACGACGCCCTTGGCATAGCGCACCAGCCAGACATCGGCGTGGCCGCCAGGTGCGGCGCCGGCGCCGATGCTGATCTTGCCGCCATCGAGCGACAGTGCCGGGCCTCTTATCCGGCCGCTCGCCGAGATCAGCTTTTCGATCTCGCCGGGTGCGGCGCCGACGACATCGGCATGGCCGTTGACCACCACTTGCGGCGTGAACGGCCCGTCACGGCCGAGCGCCGGCTCGTAATTGACCTGGCGCCGGGTGAATTCCTGCTTTCCGAAAATGTCCTTCCAGCCGAGATAGTCCCAGTAGGTGACGTTGAACGACAGCGCCAGCACGCCGGGCTGATCCTTGACCTTGATCAGATTGGCGTTGGCCGGCGGGCAGGACGAGCAGCCCTGGCTGGTGAACAGCTCGACCACGGTGAGCGGCCGGGCGGCGGCTGCACCGAGCGACACTGCCAGCGCAATCGCCGAGAGGCTGGACACTTTGATGAACGTGCAGGATCGCGACATCGGCTTGCTCCGTGGGCGGCGGCGCCTGGATGCACCGCTCATCTCCCCACTTCGCCGCTGCTTGCTGCTTCGTTACAGCGCTCACTGGTTTGTGATGAAGGTTCGGGAGATCGCAGGGAAAGCCGGAGGGACAGCACCCCCCTCTGGCCTGCCGGCCATCTCCCCCCGCAAGGAGGGAGATCGACCCTCATCACGGCTTTCGCCTATCACTAGCTTCGCAACAGGAGCGCGGCCGACGAAGCTGCCAATCTCCCCCCTTGCGGGGGAGATGTCCGGCAGGACAGAGGGGGGTGTGAAGGATCGCCAAGCCTCACAAGCCCATAGGGCGTTTAGCCTGGGGCAGCGTCTACTGCGTCAGCACCGTGTTGGAGGGCCGCTTGTTGAAGTCGCACTTGCCGGTCACGCTGTAGAAGAAGTCGGCGTTCGTGACGTCTGGCAGTGGAGGATTGTTGCCGCCGTCTTCCCATGCCTGGTCGCTGGTCTGGCTGCAAGGCACCACTTTGAAGATGTCGACGTCCGTGTTGCTGGCAACCTCGACGGGGAGGTATTTGGAAGGGTCCAGTGCCTTTTGTGCCGCGGTGTTGTACCCGGCGCCGAGGTAGAGCCGGTTCGACGTGTCTGTATTGTTCGACTTGAGCGGGTTGACCGGTCCGGACGGCACATCCATCTGCAGATAGAGCTTGTCCACCGTGCTCACGTTGATTGTTGCGCCACTGCTGTTTCCGGCGGTATTCGTGGTCGCGCACGTCGTCTTGAAATAGATGGTGGCGCTCGTCTTTCCGCTTTTTGCCACCGCGGTGCTTCTGTAAACTCCCGCAGTGGCAGTGAAATCGGTTGCCGATCCTACTGTCGTGCACACTTGGGTCTGAACCAGCGTATTGGTTGGTCCCGTGGTAATAGTTGTCGTGCCGTAACCTTTCGGCTCGGTAGCCGTGTAGGTCTTACCCCCGCTCGTATAGGAATAACTATACGCTTTGTAGTTATAGTTGGCCTTCATCATGGCCGTCGGTGTGGTCGTGGAGGTCCAACCGTAGGGAAGGCCGTACAAGGTCATGGTCTTGTTCCAGTAGCCTGAAACGTGATCGACGTTGAATGTGGCCTCCACCAGTGCGGGCGTCTTGCTCACCGCCGACGAGACACCGACCGGCACCGTGGTGATCCGGGCGATCTGCATGAACACGGTCGGCATGGCGTAGCTTGCCGAGGCCCGCGCTGTGGCGGTGCCGTTGGCGCTGACGTCGAAGCTGTTCAGCGTCGCTGTGCCCTGTCCGCCGTTTTCTCTGTAGGTATCCTGGAGCACCACCTGGCGCTGCGGCTTCGTCGAGGCCGTTTCCATCGTGGTGATCGACAGGATCGCGGCGTCGAGTGCCGCCTGCTCGGTCGACCTGGTCTGGACCGCGGAGGTGTAGTCGACGGAAAAGCCGATCGCGGTGATCAGCGGAATCATGGCGAGAACAAGTATCGGTGCGAACGAGCCGCTCCGCGACTCGATAAAACTGCCTGCAAGCCCCCGCATGCCTTCGTCCTTACATCAGATATTTCCCCCGGCTAACATGCCGATCACAAATTATGCTCTAACGCGCGTGGTTAAAATTTATCGATTTTTCGAGGAATCCGGGGGAAAAGGCGACAAGCGCCCGCACCGCTTGCCCCGACAGCCGGCTGCTCTGCTTTCCGGCAGCGCCTGTACGGCTTGCCAGGCAACGGGCCGCGCCACATATGCGGCGGCAGCCTGCCGCTTGCTCGGGCAAGCCACCCCTGCTAAACGCGCGCCATGAGCACGCCCCTCGACCACATCCGCAATTTCTCCATCGTCGCCCATATCGACCATGGCAAATCCACGCTTGCCGACAGGCTGATCCAGCTGACCGGCGGGCTGGAGCTGCGCGACATGAAGGAGCAGGTGCTGGACTCGATGGATATCGAGCGCGAGCGCGGCATCACCATCAAGGCGCAGACGGTGCGGCTGAAATACCACGCCAACAATGGCGAGGACTATATCCTCAATTTGATCGACACCCCCGGACACGTCGACTTCGCCTATGAAGTGTCGCGGTCGCTGGCCGCCTGCGAGGGGTCGCTGCTGGTGGTCGACGCCTCCCAGGGCGTCGAGGCGCAGACGCTGGCCAATGTCTACCAGGCGATCGACAACAACCACGAGATCGTCGTGGTGCTGAACAAGGTCGACCTGCCGGCCGCCGAGCCCGAGCGCATCCGCGAGCAGGTCGAGGAGGTGATCGGCATCGACGCCTCCAACGCCGTGCTGATCTCGGCCAAGACCGGCCTCGGCATTCCCGACGTGCTGGAGGCCATCGTCCACCAATTGCCGCCGCCGCGCGAAGGCGACGCGACCGCGCCCCTGAAGGCGATGCTGGTCGACAGCTGGTACGACGCCTATCTCGGCGTCATCGTTCTGGTGCGCGTCATCGACGGCGTGCTGAAAAAGGGCCAGACCATCCGCATGATGGGCACCGGCGCCAAGCACCTGGTCGAGCGCACCGGCGTGTTCACCCCGGCCCGCATCAATGTCGACGAGCTCGGCCCCGGCGAGTTCGGCTTTTTCACCGGCTCGATCAAGGAAGTGGCCGACACCCGCGTCGGCGACACCATCACCGAGGACAAGCGCACCACCGCCAAGGCACTGCCCGGCTTCAAGCCGGCGCAGCCGGTGGTGTTCTGCGGTCTGTTCCCGGTCGACGCCGCCGATTTCGAGGATCTGCGCGCCGCGGTCGGCAAATTGCGCCTCAACGACGCCAGCTTCTCTTTTGAAATGGAAACCAGTGCGGCGCTCGGCTTCGGCTATCGCTGCGGCTTCCTTGGCTTGCTGCATCTCGAAATCATCCAGGAGCGGCTGGAGCGCGAGTTCAACCTCGACCTGATCGCCACGGCGCCCTCAGTCGTCTACCGGCTGGCTCTGACCGACGGCTCGATGAAGGAGCTGCACAACCCGGCCGACATGCCCGACGTGGTGAAGATCTCCGCCATCGAGGAGCCGTGGATCCGCGCCACCATTTTGACGCCCGACGACTATCTCGGCGGCATTTTGAAACTCTGCCAGGACCGGCGCGGCATCCAGGCCGACCTGTCCTATGTCGGCAAGCGCGCCATGCTGATCTACGATCTGCCGCTCAACGAAGTCGTCTTCGATTTCTACGACCGGCTGAAGTCGATCTCCAAGGGTTACGCCTCCTTCGACTATCACCTCACCGACTACCGGGAAGGCGACCTGGTGAAGATGTCGATCCTGGTCAATGAGGAGCCGGTGGATGCGCTTTCCATGCTGGTGCACCGCACGGCGGCGGAAAAGCGCGGTAGGCAGATGTGCGAGAAGCTGAAAGAGCTGATCCCCAACCATCTGTTCAAGATCCCGATCCAGGCCGCCATCGGCGGCAAGGTCATCGCCCGCGAAACCATCTCGGCGCTGCGCAAGGACGTGACCGCCAAATGCTACGGCGGCGACGTCTCGCGAAAGCGCAAGCTGCTGGACAAGCAGAAAGAAGGCAAGAAGCGGATGCGGCAGTTTGGGAAGGTCGATATTCCGCAGGAAGCGTTTATCCAGGCGCTGAAGATGGGGGATTGAGAAGCCGGTTGGCGCGCAAAGCGCGCCAAGTCATCGATCCGGTGGATCGATGGCAGGCTTCGAAAGCGGGGGAGCTGCCGGAGGCAGCGGGCCCCCCGCCAGCGCGACGCTGACGCTGCGCGGTGGAGGTTACTCTCTGGGAGGCGGAGGCGCTGGACGGTCGTCGGGTGCAGGAGGTTCTCCCAGATCCGAAGCAATCTCTACTCATTGCCTTGGGCAGCGGCGACAATCGCAATGCGGCAACAAGTTCAAGCGGGCCATAGGTTACCCAGCGGTAGGGCCTTGGATGGCCCTGTCCCGTTCCATTGAATGAAGGCGACTTCCTTCCCTGTGACTTCCCGCACGGTGTTCAACAACACCTCAAGCAAGACACGCGTAGCCCGGTAGTGGTCGCAATGTGGCGATATCACCGGTTGACGATGCTCCTGTGCAGCGCTGCCGCCGCCACCAGAAAAGCATTCGATTTCAGCCTGCGACAATTGCTTTGAGGGTTTCGACCTAGCCATTGCGATCTCTTACGAGAATCGCCCGGCCTATGATTATCGTCCTACAATGATCGATCGGCTGTAAAGGCCCAGCCGTAATGATTGGCCCTGTGGAAACCGGGTATCACGGCGGTTTCACTTGGCCAGCCGTATTAGGAATCGCTTAGGTTGTGTTACTTTAGGTCAATCGAATCGTCGGTTGCATTTGCGCGGCGCAAGGAACTCAACCCGAAACAGGGCAAACTCGACCTCGAAGTTGACAAGCAGGTTGAGGTCGACGGCGTTGGAATGGGCGTTTTAAAGGATGGCACCGCCTTTTTGACAGGGCGAGGCCTTGCTAGACTTGTCGGGATTGAAAATCTTCACATCCGAACCATAGGTCTTGAATGGAACGAAGACCCTCTCAAGCCGCGAGTTGCCGCTATAAAAGCCATTCTGGCAAAGCGCCAAATTGAATTGCCTTCCGCTCACATAGAGACCAGCGACGGCGCAAGACCAATCCACGCTTACCCAGACGTAGTATGCCCTGCAGTGTTGGAATACTACGCATTCGATGCAGCGAACCCGCGCGGTGTCGCTCGCGACAATTACCGGCTCTTGGCTGGAAAAGCGCTACAGGAACTCATCTACAGCCGGGTCGGGTATGACCCGAGCGGCGGTGATAGGTTCAAGAAGTGGCACGACAGGATTGCACTGAACTACCAGTCGGCGCCTAGAGGCTTTTTCCATGTACTCAACGAGGCTCACACCATCATCTACGAATTGATCATGGCCGGGGCAAAGATCGATGACAAGTTCGTCGTTGACGGTTCGATTGGATCGTACTGGTCGCGCTTTTGGGACGACAATGAATTGTCAGCCGCATACGGCGGGCGATGTAAGTACCCCCATCGATATCCGATGGATCACCCTCAAGCGAAATCGAATCCGCAGGAATCTTGGTGCTACCCCTTGGCCGCGTTGGGCGACTTTAGGGAATGGTTGCAAGGCGTTTATATCGAGGGTGGAAAATTTCGAAGCTATCTGAATTACAAGGTGAACAAGGGTGATCTCCCGCTCTCATTTGCGCAGTTGGCGATTTCAGCTCTGGTGCCGGACAAGATAACTGGACCAAGGCCCAACTAGATCGCTTGGTCGCCTTCGCCTTCTCATCCTTGGGCGGTGGCGATCTGACCACTTTCTTCAATACGCGGTCAAAGGTTTCCTCTGACTGGCCTGTTTCCAGTTCACGGGCGGCGTCATGAAACTTCTCAACTTGACTCTTCTATTTGTTGGTCGCCTTCATATCGAATGGCCTCTGAGGGGAGTGTACCAGACCCGTACTTCGTTGCCTATTTTGACGAAGCTGGCGACCCTGGTATCAAAACTGTTGCACCGATAGATCCGAATGGCGCGAGTGAATGGTTCACGGTCGGCTGCGCAGTGGCGCGCGCCACCCGTGAGCCTGACTTGGTGCCGCTCATACAGACAATCAAGAAATCTGTCTTTTCGACGCAAAGCCCCGACCTGCATTTTCGCAATCTGGTCGAACACAAAAAGCTACCCGTCTGCCAAGCTCTAGCCGCCGAGAATCTGCGCTTCTTTGTCGTCGCGTCGAACAAAAAGAACATGCGGGGGTATCGCAATCCCCAAGCCGAAGCGGTCACTCTTCACAGGCACAACTACTTTTACAACTACTGCATCCGCGTCTTGCTTGAACGTGTCAGCCAGTGGTGCGCGCGCCGGTCGATCAGCGAGACAGGTGAACCTAGACACGTGAAGCTGGTGTTTTCGAAGCGGGGTGGGCACTCTTATCTACACGTTGAAACGTACATACACCTACTGGCGAAACAATCCGAGAATGGACGGATTTATCAGACCGCTAACGTCCCAGATTTCAGGGTCATCGACCATCGTTTGATTGAGGTTATTGAGCACAACAAAAACGCGGGCTGTCAGATTGCAGACGTGGTTGCCAGCGCCTTTTACCAAGCAGCAAACGCCGGAACCAAAAAGTGGAATACAGAGTACGCGGAAGCTCTCCGAGATCGCATGGCGTCTCGTGGCAACGGCCACTACGCGGGGTGCGGTGTCACGCTTCTGCCGTGGAAGAACTGGACACTGAAACTTACGGACGCGCAGAAGAAAATCTTCCGATTTTACGGCTACGAGATATGAAAGCGGCGGGTCCCGGCCTCGTTGCCATCGGGGGCTTGTAGGCCACCATCCAAAGTGGGCGACCGTCCGTCCGACTGCGGCATCTACGATACCGCCCGAGGGGGTTCCGGCGTACCCCGCCAACACAGACACTATTTTGATTTGGTAAAAAACTCAAACGGAATCAAAAGGTTACTGACAATTCCGCGTAACCCATTGATAGGGATTCGCTTTTTCTTTCGCCTCTCGTATCGCCATAGCGGCAATTTTAACTGCACGGCTTGCGACAGTGCTCTTGTTTAGACGTGAATAGGTCTCTGATCACCGCGCCAAACGAGCGGACGGCACTCGCAAAAAAGGGAAGGGATCGTACGAATGCGTACAGACTGCCTAGCTCAGTTGATCGTGCCACAATGCGGCGCTAGAAAAATCGGGCGGCGGACCTCGGTTCGCCAGTGGCCGACGCGGGCTCAGGCAACTGCCTCACCGGCATTCGCGTCGGCCACTCTCCGACCGCTGGCGAGGGCGTGACAAGGCCGGATCGCCCGAGGACTTCTCGACACCTCCGCCGTTTTCCGCTTCGCGCTTCCCTCCGGGCTTTGAGATCGCCCCGCCCAGGAGTATCCTCCGCAGGGCTTGGGGAAGATTTCACATGCGTTCCAACCCTCTGGATGTCATCGCCGCGATCGGCCTCGCCATCGGTGGCGCATTCGGCCTCGCCGGCACCTTCGTGGCCAGCGCCGAACTGCGCGAAACGCTGTGGACGATCGACGGCGTGGCACTGGTGGTGGCGACCGCGCTGCTGACGATGAAATACAGCGGCTGGGCAATGACTGCGTCGCTGCCGGATTCCTGACCTTCCTCGCCGGCGAAGGCCTGCTGCTGGCCGGCAATGCGGCGGGGCTGGAGGCCAGCGTGCCCTCCTATGTCGGCGGCATCTCGCTGTGGGCGGCCGCACTGGTCATGGTCAGCGCACCGAAGACTTTCGCCGTGTGGATGCGGCTCACCGCGCTCGTGGCCGCGGGGCTGTTCATCGTCTCGGCAGGCATGATCCTCCGGGGCACGCCCTTGCTGCCGACCTCGGCGCCACTGCCCGCCGCCGGCTATCCGTTCCTGGTGCTGACTTTTGTCGGCTGGATCTGGACTTTGGTGAGAACCGAGAGGTGAACGGGCGCGCGCCTTCTGCTTTCGTCGCATGTGAACGGGGCGCTGACGCTGCTGGCCTTCTTCCGCAGGGGGAAGGGAAGGCCAACGCTGGCGCTGCCCCTCACCTGCCTGCCGGCATCCTCTCCCCGTATAGAGACGGGGCGAGGGACGATGTCGTCGCCGCTTTCGCCAATCTCCAGCGTTGCAAGGAAAGCGCCGGCGATGCGGCCGGCTACTTTCTCCCCGTCACTATACGGGGAGTTGAGAATTGATCCGCGCAGCGGACGAAAAGCCAATTGCTTGGCTTTTCGAACGACGAACGCCCGGCAGGGCAATGAGGGGCAGCGCTGACCTGCGATACGCGCACGCTAGCCGGGGCCTCTATTCTCGATCCTGACCCGGTTTTGACTTTGCGAATGGCGTCCCCCACTCCGTCGCTGCTTCGCAGCGCCACCTTGTATCTACACGAGAGAGATTTCGTGGGATTAGAGCGATTGAGCCAAGGTCCGGGCGGCCGCCCGGACCTTGGCTTGG
>NZ_JAMYLI010000038.1:0-59562 GCF_040317955.1 Mesorhizobium sp. M1342
GATGGTGGCATCGCGCTCGGCAGCTGGGTGTGGGGCACGGTGGCCGAAAACCATTCGCTGGCCCTGGCGCTGGAGGGTTCCGCTGGAGCCCTGTTGATCGTCGCTGCAGCCGGCGTTCTCTTTCCTCTTCGAGAGCACCGCGACTCCGAGCCCGATCCCTTGGAGGAATTCGATGCCCCAGCTGTCTCTCTCAACTTGAAGCCGAGGAGCGGCCCGATCGTGGTCAAGATCGAATATCTGATAGCCGAGAGAAATCTCGAGGCCTTCCTCGACCTCATGCGGCAGCGGCGCCATGTACACAGCCGCGTCGGTGCTCGGAACTGGACGCTCCAGCGGAACCTGCAGAAGCCTATGCATTGGACAGAAACGTTCCGCACGCCGACCTGGACGGACTACCTTCGCCTCAATCATCGTCTGACGGAAGTGGACAAGGAACTGGACGAGCGTGTCTTTCAGCTGCACGCGGCCGAGACCCCACCTCAAATGACCCTTTCCATCGAGCGGCCGACAAGCTCGGCCCGCAAGCCCGAGCACTCAGCTTTTCGCCATCCCCGTCATTGAAGCCCGGCCGGCACAGAAAACGCGATTCTTGTCTATCGCGCTCAAACCGGTGCGGGAGACGGACAATCCACCAAAATTCGATGATGGGTGGCAGAGAAGAACCCCAGGCTGAGAGTGCGACCGATCGGTCCCGACGGTGAAGCGGAGCCTGGGGCTACAGCGGCACGCGACTATTGCCGCGTGTCACCTTTTGAATTTAAAGTCTTCCTCAGTCCGCCTCGCTGATCCGGGCCAACGCTATCTTGAGGTTGGCATTTTGTCCCGCCAGCTCGCTGAGACGATCACGTTCGGCGGCGACCACATCCGGACTGGCGTTGGCAACGATGCACCCGCGCGGAGCGTGCTGTTGCTGGAAGCAGGAAGGCATGATCGGCCAAAGCCGGGAGAGGTGCTGCCGGCAGTAGCGAATGGGCTGCTGCGTCAGCTTGGTGTCTGGACGCCGTTCGCCGAGGCCGGCTTCGTTGAAAATCGTGCGCTTGTTTCGGTGTGGGCCAATGAAGTTCCCAGCGAGCGGCACGGCATGTTTTCCGCTCAAGGTGCCGGCTGGCAGCTCGACCGGACGCGATTCGACCGGCTGATGGTGCAGGCGGCCAAGGCGGCAGGTGTGGACACGCGGTTTGGCTCGGCCGTGGGTTCGGCAGTGCGCGACGATCAAGGCTGGCTGCTCAAGCTGGCCGATGAAGCTATCGTTGCCCGCGCCGTGGTTTGGGCGACCGGTCCAGTTGGAGGCTGGCCCGATGTTTCGGCGCCAAGCTCACCATGCACGGACATCTTGCCGCCTACACACGCTTTTTCGACCGCGCACCGGGCGATTGCAGCATGGTCGTCGAGGCGCGTCCCGAAGGCTGGTGGTACAGCGCCGACTTGCGCGTGCCTCACCGATCCGGATCTGGGCAGCGAACTGCGCAAAGCCGGACATTGGTACCGCGCTTTAGCCGCAACGCAGTCCGTCGCGCCGCTCGTGCCGCCCAACGCAATCGAGACCGCCAGCATGATCAAGGCGGCGGGAACCGCAACGATCGATCCCGCCGCCGGTGACCGCTGGGTCGCGGCGGGCGACTGCCTGTTCTGTGCCGATCCACTGTCATCACGCGGGATCGTGCATGCACTCCGCTCAGGGATCCTGGCGGCCTACGCGGCATCGGACATGCTGGACGGGCGTGGCGATTCGCCTGCGCCCGCTATGCAAAATCGCCACACGCGGCTTTGCCGATTAGCTCCCGGCGCTGGCTGCCCACTATGCAGCCGCCGCGCAACGGGACACGCCTTTCTCGCAGCGGCGGCGCAGCCATGTCTTCCACGCGTCTAGCATCGAAGGAGGGAGGTCAGAGGTGGTCGCGGGACGGGGTGCTCGGCATTTATGAAGCGACCGAGCGCCAGCGAGTGGTCGTCGGCGGGCTCGATGGCGGCATCAGGTCAGGGAACTCGGCCTCCATGATCATCTCCGATTTAATTCAAATTTATCTGTATATATTGACGATTGCACTACCTTCACCTCGTAGACGGCAATGCGGGCGGGTAGAGAGGGTTCTATGATATGACAAGCGATTTTTCCGCCGCCCGAGTGCATTTAGATCGAGCGTATGACTACCTTTGTGGGGATGACCCGATGAGTCAAAGGGGCCGCGAAGCCTTGGACCTGCTAATTGAGGCGGTTGCCGTCGAAGAGTTCAAGCAGCCACGCCAAAGCGCTGAGGTGCTAAGGTTTCCGATCGGGCGCCGCTGCTGAGGTAGTCTCCACGGCCGCCATGTAGCCTCGCGGGTGAGGCGCTCACGGCAGGGACTCGCCGCCCCGTGAGGGCCGGGAACGAACGCATTGGCAAACGGAAAGCCCACTTGCCAGACCAGCGCCCGGCCGGCGTGGCAAGTAGGCCGGCGGTTCCAAGCGGAGACATTGATGCCGGACTATGTTGTGCTTTGCATCGCATTAAGCTGCTGCGGGATATACGTAACGCCATCCCTAAACACATCGAATGCGGCAGCGACAGCGCGAATCCCAAAGCGATGCTCCCGCCGTACGCGGACAAAGCCGTTTTCGAAGTCCACTATCCCGTCCTTGGCCAGCATGGCCAAGCGCTCAGCCGAATCGCGAAGATGGATCGGATCAGATCCGTGGGCGACACAGATTGCCGGCACGTCAGCCTCGAAATCGCACATTAATCGCTCGATAATTGCGGCTCGCACGCGGTCGTCGTCTGTGAGGCGATGGCCCTTCGATGTCGCCAGTCGGCCAGCTGCGATGTGCCGGATGTAGGAATCCCGTGTAACTTCGTTTTGAACGTATCCTTGGCCGATGCGGCCGATAGCCGACGCGCCGAAACCGATCAGGGTTCTGCAGGTATCGGCCGAGTAGCCCAACGAGTTACGTCGCAGGCGACCTGTTTCCTGTGCCAGCGCGAGCTCGTCGTCCGGCAAGGCGAAATGGTCGAGCCCGATCTGTCGGTAGCCGGCGGCAATCAGCGTCACGGTGACAGCCGCATACTGTTCAGCGCGGGCAGCGCTGTCGGGAAGAAATTCCGCCTCGATGAGGCGCTGATTCTTTATTTGGGATGGGATGTGCGAGTAGCCGAACAAGGCAAGCCGGTCGGGGCGCATGGCGACCGCCGCCCTCACTGTTTCGACGCACGACTCCACCGTTTGACGCGGCAGGCCGTAGATGAGGTCGAAGTTGATGCGGCTTACTCCATGCCGGCGCAGCATTTCCACGGCAGCCGACGTCTGGGCCTCGCTCTGGATCCGGTTGATCGCTTTTTGAACAATGGGATCGAAGCTCTGTACGCCCAGGCTCGCGCGGTTCACGCCGGCCGCTCCCAAGCCTTCCGCCATCTCGGGCGTGAGCGTGCGTGGATCGATCTCGATGGCGACCGTAGCTGTTTTCGAGATGGCGAAGCGGCATCGCAGGAACTCCATCAGAGCGAGGAACTCGGCTGGTCCGATGAGAGACGGCGTTCCGCCGCCGAAATGTATGTCGCTCACGGGCAACGTCTTCGGCACTCGCACCGAAACCAGACGGATCTCGTCACGCAGCGCCGCCAGATAGTTGAGGATGGGCGCATCACGGCGGGTGATGGTGGTTGGGAAGCCGCAATACCAGCAGGCTGATCGGCAGAACGGAACGTGCAGATAGAGTGACACCGGATCATCAGCCGGCAGGTTCCTGAGCCATTCCTCATAAGCCTCGGCGCCGACCGCCCCAGAGAACTCCGACACAGCCGGATAGATAGTGTACCAAGGCAGCCGGGCCTCTCGAAATTTCGTGGTCTGCAACGGTCACCGTCCCATGCTGATAACATCCAACCTTACCGCTGCGCTCGCCTGCGTCTTTGCGCTATGTCAGTCCGTTCCGCTTTGGGCTCGAAATTTTTTAGCAATGGGCGCCGTTCAGTCTTGGCTGGACAGCGATGGTCTGAGCGCACTCGGTCAGCGTGGTGTTCCCGCCGCAACCCTCACGCGCACCGTTTTGTTCCACCGTACCTTCCCTTCATCTGCGCGTGGGAGATTCTTCTGAGCGCAGATGCCGCATCCGACGAGACAATACGGTGTTGGGACCAGACTTTGCTCGCCAGCTAGCGCCGCCCCATAGTGATCTCTGCCATCTCGATGAGCTCGTTGTGTGAATTGCTGGCAAGAAGCATTAGCTGTGGCGCGCCGCTTTCAGGACGAGAACCTGCTCGACGCGACCGTCAGGTCCGCCGCACTGCCAAGGCTAGCGCCTACTGATTCAGTGGTGCAAGGCTGCGGCGCGTGGTTATCGACCATCAGCTCGCCAAAGTGACGGCGTCGTACCGGGCGGTGGCCGCCGCATGATGCCTCAACGGCGGGGCTCACAGCAAACAATGCCGTCGCCATTAAGCCAAACTGTCGCGAAGCGAACAGACGAGCCGTAGCCGAAAGATTTGCCGTTCCTGCTTGGGTGGATCCGCAAGGCAAAAAGAACGGAAGCGGGAACCAAGGTCCGCCCGCACATTTGAGCTTCAAGCCGCAGCTGGGTCGTCAGGATGGTACGTTATTTGCAGTAGTACCCTTTGTAAGGCCCACCGCGGAGGTGAAAAGGGGTGATTGTATAAAAATGTTGTATGACCGTCCGGGAGTGATAACTGCTTAATATATGTGACAACAAGTCTCAGTCACATTCTAAATTCTCCTGAGTATTAGCACGACAGGTGCAGCAACACTCCTAGAATTCAGCTTGATGCGCTATCAATCGTTTGCTTAGCAAAAATCATTTATCGGTCTCGATTCCTTTTACTGTTTAGACGGAGATCAACAATGACCATTGGGAGCCTCCTCCTCGGCTCAACTGCGGCACTGATCGCCGCTTCCGACGCTCGCGCCGTGATCATCGTCCCCGAGCCTGATCCCACTGAGTACCTCAAGATCTGCGACGTCTACGGCTCCAGCTACGTCTATATTTCAGGCACCGAGACCTGCCTGCGCATCGGCGGCTATCTTAGCTACTACGTGGGCTTGGGCGATGTCGGATTGTTTTACCACGCAAGAACCTCAGATGTGAGGACTGGTGAGGATCAGGGTACATGGCAAAACAACACGCGCTTCACACTGAAAGCTTGGACCGGCCAGGAGACCGAACTCGGCACGTTGAAGACCTACACCGAAACCCGCGTGAATTTCGGTAACCGCCACACTTCGGTTTCGGACAGTTCTCGGTCCTATGCCTTCAACGGAGACAGCATCTTGACTTTCGCCTGGATTCAGCTTGGTGGCCTCCGAGTTGGTAAGGACTGGTCGGCCTTCGACATGTTTATTGGCGGCGCGGGTGACGTACTCAACCAGACGCCGGTTCCGTACGGCGCTTTGGATACCAATGTGGTCCAGTACTACTTCGACGCCGGGAACGGCTTTTCGGCCGTGGTTTCGCTCGAAGAAGGCTCAGGCGTGGTCGGCACAATCGACAACTACGCTCCGCACATAGTCGGCGGCTTGAAATACACACATGGCTGGGGAGCGATCACCGGCGTTGCTGGTTATGATAGCAACTACGAATCGGTGGCCGCCAAGGTCCGTGTCGACATCAATGTCACCAACGAACTGTTGCTGTTCGGAATGTTCGGCTACGGTTCCAATGGCAAGCTCAACGACGACCCCATGAACGCGATCGACGCTCATGGTCGCGGCTTCTATAAGATTTGGGGCGGGAACTGGGCTTTCTGGGCTGGCGCCGCTTACGAGCTCAACGAGACAACTTCGTTGAACCTTCAGCTCTCGGGTGATCAGCTCAAGAACTATGGTGTCGCTGGGAACGTCGCCTACGCGCTTCTTCCAGATTTCACAGTTACGGCTGAACTCGACTATGACCGCTACGGAGGCTCCGCCGTCGGAAAGGTGAAAGCTTCCGAAGTGAACTGGACCAATGCCAACAAGAAGAGCAGTGTCGGCGGTATCCTGCGTTTCGAACGCTCATTCTAATGCGATGAAGCGTTGAGCTCCGAGGTCCAGTTGATGCGCGGACATTTCCCCTACATTCCGTTGATTGTGGATCCACGGCTCGGACGGCCGTCGTACGCGGCGACCGTCATGGAGCTCAGGTTTGACGCCGTGCTCCTGAACACGGCGGTCCCGAGGGCGGCCGATCCGGTCGGCATGGCGCGTGCGTTCGGCAAAGCGGTCGATGCCGGTCGTGAAGCTTTCAGCTCGGGAATGCTCGAACCGCGCTACCCACCGACGATCGGCAGGGCCGTCTTCTCATGAAGTCGTGGACGTGCCGGCGGGATTGACCGGCTGGTGCCGCTCGGCGTGAGTCTGGTGCAGCTCCGGATAAAGGATATGGACGAGAAAGGACTGACGGAAATCCGCTGCGCGAACGACGCCTGCGCGGTCCATGGTTGCCAAGTGAGCGTCAACGACTATTGGCGCACGGCAATCGAGGAAGGCTGCGACTCGTCCATCTTGGTCAAAAGGATTTGGCTGCCGCCGATGCTGACGATGAAATACGCCGGATTGAAGCTCGGCCTTTCGATCCACGATCACACCGAACTGCGCCAGTGGCCGAGCCGGAGTATGTGGCGCTCGGCCCAGTCTATCCAACTAGCCTCAAGAAGATGAATGGGCGTCGCAAGGGCTCGAGCGGATCAGCGAGTGGAAGCACCAGGTCGCGCCGATCCCATTGGTCTCCATCGGCGGCCTCAACCTGACCGGCTCGAAGGCGTTTTTCGAGGCTGGCGCGGAAAGCGCAGCCGTGGTCACCGACTTTGCGCTGAACGACGCCCCAGAAGCGCGCACGCGAGAATGGATCGAAAGACAGAGCAATGGCGCTGGGGCGAGAACCGCATCTGCTCGTCGTTGCCGGGTCAGATTCCCGCGGTGGGGCTGGAATTGCCCGCGAGATCGAGACGATCGCTGCCTTGGCGTGCGCACCTGCCTTGCTGTCAGCGCGCTGACGGTGCAAACCCATGAAGACGCCTTGGAAATCCAAGTTACGCAACCCGGTCTGGTGGCGGATCAGATGCGCGCTACGCTTCAGCCTAACAGAGTGGCCGCCACCAACATCGGCATGCTCGCAACGGCTGAGATCGATCGTCGCTGCGGTTGCCGCTGTGCTGCGCGAATATCCGCGCATACCGACAATCCAGATCCAGTGCTGCTTCCACGTCAGGCCGAGCGCTTCTTGAAGCAAGCGCTATTCCGCATAATAAATTAGCATCTGATGCCGCTTTGCCGTGTCGACACCCAATGTCATTGAACTGGCGCTTCTTGCCGGCTCAGAGCTAGCGGCCAATGAGGTCGGCGCGCTTCAACAAGGACCACAAGCCACGCCGTCTGCTGGACTCCTCCAAATTCGAGACACGGATGGTTCCTATCCAGACAATTGATTTTATCAATCTGCGACAATACCGCATAGCGGCGCCGGCGGAATGATCACCGGTAGCAAGACGAGCTGTTTTCAGTGGCCTGCAGGACGCGCACCGTGACCGAGGTAGAAGCCAGCCCGTCTGCGGCCATGTTCGGATCGGCCGCATCGGTGCGCCGAATGAGATTGCCGGCGGAACGTTCTATTCGTGCAGCCGTGACGGCAGTCATCTCACCGAAGCCATCCTGCCGATGGATGGCCGGCAGTCGGTGCAGCATGGGGTGACACTGTTCACGGAATGAAGCCGCTCGCGCTTCGGACGGTTGAAATGGAGGACATTAGCGTGGAACCGATCAGTCTCGACGAACTTCTGGCCAGCGTCGGCAAGGAAGTCGGCGTGTCGCCGTGGCGGGTGGTCTCGCAGCGGATGATCGACCAGTTCGCCGAGTCCACCGATGACCACCAGTTCATCCACTGCGATCCGGAGCGCGCCAAGCGCGAGACGCCGTTCGGCGGCACCATCGCACATGGCTTCCTGTCGCTTTCGCTTTTGTCGGCGATGACTTTCGAGACCATGCGGCCGCTCGAAAACTGCAAGATGGGTGTCAACTATGGCTTCGAATCGCTGCGCTTCCTGGCGCCGGTGAAAACCGGATCGCGCATCCGCACCCGTTTCGTACTGGCCGACGTCAAGGTCAGGCCGTCGGGCTGGGTGCAGACGGCGCTGGGCGTGACGATTGAGATCGAGGGCTCGAAAAAGCCGGCGCTGACCGCGCGCTGGTTGACGCTGACGCTGATAAAACCCCAGCCGGAGGCGGCCTGAATTGCTCAACGAGCGTCAGCGGAGACGATCTTCACGTGCCGGGGCGATGTAGGCGACCAGTGCGCACCGATCGGCAACGCGGCCACGGGGGTCGGCTAGATAGAGTGGCAGGAATGCCTAATCGGGGCTCCGTCTCGGAAGGGGCGTCGATGTATCGGAAGCGCTTCGGCTTTCGGCGCTGCATTCCTTCTTCATGAAGGTCCATGGAGAATTCCCGACCACGGCGTCGAAAGATCGGCTTGTGATCGGAGTGGGCAGATCCTCCCCGACTGAATCTGCCAATAGGGTGTTATCGAGTCAACCGGGTCGAACTTGAGGTCGCGGATGTCGCTGATCGGCTGCTCGTCGAGCTCGAGAGCTGCCAGCTAAAGGCAGAACACGGCGATGCCAAGAGCTCCGCAGTTGATGTGGACGCCCAGAGCTGGGAGTACAGACCGACGAGTTCCCGGCGGGCGAACTTGCCATTGGTAACGCGCCAGACCAGTCCCGAGAAAGCCTCGATGAGAAGGCCCCCGAGCCGCACGCGGGATCGACTACAGTGGCGTTTGGCGAGAGGCGTTCGAAGACGAGAGCGAGTGTAAGATGGACGAGCTCGACGCGCGTATCGCGCAGTCCCTGCGATCGCGCCTTGTCCGCGCCGCTCGTGCGTGCGAGCTGTTGGTAGATCGAGCTGACTAGATGAACCGGGATGGCATTAAAGCGGAACTCGAGACGTTCGGACTTTGTGCCGTTGAAATCCTCAAATTGAATCGGCCGGACTGTTGGAGCTATCATCACCCGCTTGGCTTCCAGAGCTACGGAGCGGGTTGATGATCTGAACGTCCTCGAAGTCCTTTTCATTGTCGGTCACTACGACACACTCGTTGGCTTCGGCTACAGCGGCAATGATTGTGTCTAGGGCGCTCCGCGAACGGCCTCTGGCTTTGCCGTTGGCCATCAGCCGCGCCCACACGAGGCCAGCTTTCTCGTCGAACGATAGCACGCGGCCAGCGAACAGCGCTTGCGGGCCTTCGGAGCCCTCGAACCAAGTTTCGAGGCTGCTGCGCTTTTTCCCCTTCGGCTTCTCTAGGATGCCTCTGCGAATTTCGGCGACAGTAAGCGAAGCAATGAAGAGGTCTTCGTCCTTCTGCGCGCCCATCCAGGCCAGCAACGAGCCCGAAGGCTCCGGCTTTATGACGTTGCTGATGATATTGGTATCAAGAAGGTAGCGCGTCACAGGTCGATCTTGCGCCCCTCTTCGCGCGGCCGGCTGAGGTCGAGATTGGAGCCAACCAGAGGCGAGCGACGCAACGAGGCGAGAATGCTGCCCGCTTTCGGTGGCTCACCCGCCACGGCTTGCTGTATGGTCCGACGAAGCTGTCGGGCATCCGGCCCGCTCTCCGTTAATTTTCGGGCAAGAGTTCGCAGTAGATCGCGGTCTGCGTCGAACGCCTGGATCTCGAACCGCGCGATGCCGCGCTCAGCCAGGCGAGAGCGATAATTCTCGATGGCTCTCTTCTGTGCAGTGTTGCCCATCGCGTGCCTCCGGTTCTCTATCCGGATATATAGCCTTGGCTTCTTCGGAGCACAAGGTGCCCCGTCATCGGCCAGCACTGGCTCCTGCGCGAGGCGCGTTATTGATCAAAAACAATTTCCATCTTGTCGAAGCACTGTGATTGGCATCATTGTCGCGAAACGGAGTATTTCGCGTCAGGACAGGAACGCGATCATAGCGCGACCGAAACGTGCAACAGCCGAATAGCTTCGTGTGGTCGCAGGCGCGGCCGCGAAGGGCTGTGCCTGCGTCGCCGAAGCCCGATCGACGCTTCGTCAATCTGGTCCGGCTGCTGGCGCCACAGGCCGCACGGGATTTCGTTCAAGCCGAAACGGATAGCCAAACGCGAGACCGCGTCCGGAGTAAGGGGCCGCCTCATGAAGGTCGCGCTTGGCGCTCGCTACTCAACTGACAATCACCGAGACGCCTCGATCGAGGATCAGTTGCGGCTCTGCTGCTTGCGTGCTGAAAAAGCAAGGCTGGACAGTCGTCCACAGCAATACCCACCGCGCGATCTGCGGCGCGTCGCTGTTGCGTCCCGGCCTTCAGGAGCTGATCAGCGATGCGATGCAGGGCAAATTCCTGATCGTGCTCGCAGAGGCGATGGATCGCCTGACCATGACCGCTGCAAACCGGGAGCAGGCCCGGCTGGGCAAACGTTGCAACAGATCCTTCAAGGAAATTCATAGACTCTTAGCAACTCCGGCTCGCTGTGAATGGTAGGCTTATTGCAACGTCTGAGGTCAGTGGTTCCAAACCGTGGCCCCGCTTGTCTTCGACTCGCCGACCTGCCTGCAATTTCGGCTAAAGGCAAGAAGAGCGCACATTTGTTTGTTCGACACAGGATATCGACGGTCGTCACGGCCACCGAGATTTGCCCGCTCGTTGGACATCCTTCGAAATCTGCAACTTCTGTGGAGAACGCGAAATGAGAAATTCGGCAGGACTTGGTCCTGAGCCATGATGACACTGGTTAGTCGCCTACGCATGGCAGCGCATCCTGACCGCCTTCGAATCCTGGGCCTTTGTGCGCATGCGGACCTAACTGTCTGCGAGCTAGCGGAGATTCTGGGCGTGTGTCGAGAGCGGGTTGCGCGACACGTCCGGCTGCTCGCCAGAGCCGACTTTCTCTGCTGCAACGAACAGCCTCCGTGGCGCTCGTACCATCTCAACGCAGGATCCAACGACGGCGGGCTGGTTCAATTATTGGTCGATCTCCTGCCCCATCGCGACGGCTATCATAAACAGGACCTGCAACGGCTCGAAGCGGTACGAGACACGCGGCCGAAGGGGACCGCGTGCTTGATCGTGAAATAGGTCAATCCAATTGGAGCGCGAAGCTACCATGGACAACTCCGCAGACGGTGCGATCGCACAGCCCGACACCCACGGGCGGTCTTCCTTGGCCGCGGTTGATTGCCGCGTTCACGAGCTGCTTCTGAGACAGGAGCGGCAGGAGCGGACGACCCTCAAGCTCATCGCCTCAGAGAACTTTGCGTCCTCGGCCGTGCTGGAAGCGAACGGCTCGATTTTCACGAACAAGTACGCCGAGGGGTACCCCGGTGCGCGCTACTACGCTGGAAACGAGATCGTTGATGAGCTTGAGAATCTAGCCATTGAGCGCCTGAAATCACTATTTGGCAGCGAGCATGCCAACGTCCAGCCTTATTCCGGCTCGCCGGCCAACCAGGCTGTCTATCGTGCGCTTTTGAGTCCCGGTGACAAAGTCATGGGCTTGCCCCTTCCGGAAGGGGGCCATCTGACTCATGGTTGGGCCATCAACTTTTCCGGTACTGACTATCAACGCGTGCCCTATGGGTTGGATGAAACGACACAGCAGATTGACTATGACCGCTTGCGCGAGACAGCCAAGCGGGAACGGCCGCGGCTCATTTGGGTCGGCGGAACTGCTTACCCGCGTGTCTTTGACTACGCGGCAATGGCAGAAATTGCCCTGGAAGCGAACTCCTATCTCGTAGCCGACATTGCGCACATCAGCGGCCTGATTGCCGCGGGAGCGCACCCGAATCCCGTGGGCCATTGCGACGTGGTCAGCAGCACGTCCCACAAGTCGATCCGCGGTCCCCGCGGTGGCTTCATTTTGTCAAGGAACGAAGATCGCTATCAGGCCCTGTATCATACAAAGAGCAAATACAATCTCGCCAGACGAATAGACCGGGCGGTCTTCCCTCACCTGCAAGGCGGGCCTCACATGAATGCCATCGCTGCGCTAGCGGTTGCCTTGCACGAAGCCGCGAACCCGTCCTTCCGAAGCTACGGCCAACAGACGGTCAAGAACGCCAAGGCTCTGGCACATGCACTGCTTGAGCGAGGTCATGACCTGGTGACCGGGGGGACGGACAATCACATGCTGATCCTTGATCTTCGCAATCGGCCACTATCGGGCAAGGCCTATGCCGAGCGACTAGCAAAGGCAGGAATCATCACAAACTTTAATATGGTGCCTGGCGACCCGCGGGATCCGGCGGTCACAAGCGGAATTCGCCTGGGGGCACCAGCAGTGACGTCAATGGGCATGCGCGATGTGGAAATGCAGCAAATTGCTGGCTTCATTGACTCCGTCCTCCAGCGGCCAGACGACGAAGATCTCCATGCCTGCGTGCGAAGAGACGTTGCCGACTTGTGCGCTGCGTTCGAGGTCCCGGGCATCTCCGACAAGTAAGGTGGGCCAAGCAAAATGCCCATACCACATCCAACACCCGAAGCGAGGTATTCATGGCTAGGCAGTTCGTGTTCTCTTCCGAATCGGTTGGCGCGGGGCACCCGGATAAGTTGGCCGACAACATCTCGGATGCCATCCTCGACGCCATCCTCCGCACAGATCCCAAGGCGCGCGTCGCCTGTGAAGCGTTGGTAAAATCAGGGATAGTCGTTCTGGCTGGCGAGATTACCAGCGATGCCCAGGTGGATTACAGCCAAGTTGCGCGCGATACGATTCTCGACATTGGGTACGACGACGAGGCCGTCGGCTTCGACGGCCGGCGTTGCTCCGTCGTCCATGCCCTCACCGAGCAGTCGCCCGACATCAGCCAAGGCGTTGACGAGGGAAGAGGGCAAGACCTCCAGCAGGGAGCGGGAGATCAGGGCCTCATGTTCGGCTACGCATGCCGCGAAACCGATACCCTGATGCCTTTGCCGATCCAGCTCGCTCATCGCTTGACGAAACGGCAGGCGTATGTCCGGAAGGCACAGCTTGGCTGGTTGCGTCCTGACATGAAATCCCAAGTCTCAGTGCGCTATGAGGGGTTGCGCCCGGTCGCCCTGGATACCATCGTCGTGTCGACGCAACATGACGAGCAGGTCTCGCAAGAGACTGTCCGCGAGGGCGTCATTGAGGAAATCATAAAGCCTGTCCTGCCGACCCACCTGGAGACGGAAGGCATCAGAATTCTGGTCAACCCGACGGGGCGGTTCGTAGTCGGCGGGCCGCGCGGCGACTGCGGTCTCACGGGACGCAAGATCATCGTCGATTCCTATGGCGGGATGGGTCGTCATGGCGGCGGCGCCTTCTCGGGCAAGGACCCGTCCAAGGTTGACCGCTCAGCTGCCTATGCGGCCCGCTATGTCGCAAAGAACATCGTCGCCAGCGGACTTGCGGACGTGTGCGAGGTGCAGCTTGCTTACGCAATCGGCGTGGCCAGTCCGGTTTCCGTCATGGTCAACACGTTCGGGACAGCCAGGGTTGAGGAAAGCAGGATCGAGCGCCTCATTCTTGAGTTGTTCGATCTCAGACCGAAAGGCATTATCAAGATGCTTGATCTCTTGCGCCCTATATACCGCAATACAGCCACCTATGGCCATTTCGGCCGTGAAGAGCCTGATTTCACCTGGGAGAAGACAGACAGGGCGGACGAATTGCGTCGCGAGGCAGGACTAGCCGCCCCGTGAAGCCGCCGGCGAGCGAATTGGCAAGCGGAAAGCCCAAGCGGAGACATTGATGCCGGATTATGACGTGCTTTGCATCGGCAATGCCATTGTCGACATCATCGCCCAGTGCGACGACGCTTTTCTGGTGACCAACGGCATCATCAAGGGTGCCATGAACCTCATCGATACCAAGCGCGCCGAGCTGCTCTACAGCCACATGGGGCCGGCGATCGAGGCCTCCGGTGGCAGCGCCGGCAACACGGCGGCCGGCGTCGCCAGCTTCGGCGGCCGCGCCGCCTTCTCCGGCAAGGTGTCCAACGATGCGCTGGGCGAAATCTATGCGCACGACATCCATGCGCAGGGTGTCGCCTTCGACACCAGGCCGCTCAAGGGCGAGCCGCCGACGGCGCGCTCGATGATCTTCGTCACCCCCGACGGCGAGCGCTCGATGAACACCTATCTCGGCGCCTGCGTCGAGCTTGGCCCTGAGGATGTCGAGGCCGACAAGGCGTCCGGTGCCAAGGTCACCTATTTCGAAGGCTATCTGTGGGATCCGCCGCGCGCCAAGGAAGCGATC
Source organism: Mesorhizobium sp. M1342 (assembly GCF_040317955.1). Taxonomy (NCBI): domain Bacteria; kingdom Pseudomonadati; phylum Pseudomonadota; class Alphaproteobacteria; order Hyphomicrobiales; family Phyllobacteriaceae; genus Mesorhizobium; species Mesorhizobium sp. M1342. The sequence goes on from NZ_JAMYLI010000038.1 coordinate 14,192, forward strand.
CGGCAGACGGCCAAGCTGGCGCACGCGGCAGGCCGCGAAGTCTCCATGACACTGTCGGATTCGTTCTGCGTCGACCGCTACCGAGACGAATTCCTCGACCTGATGCGTTCGGGCACGGTCGATATCGTCTTTGCCAACAGCCACGAGATCAAGTCGCTCTACCAGACATCGTCGTTCGACGAGGCGCTGGCGCAGATCCGCAAGGATTGCCGGATCGCCGCCGTCACCCGCTCGGAAAAAGGCTCGGTGATCGTGCGCGGCGACGAGACCGTGGTCATCAAGGCGACCGCCATCAAGGAACTGGTCGACACGACGGGCGCCGGCGATCTCTATGCCGCCGGCTTCCTGCATGGTTACACGCAAGGCCGCGACCTGCAGACTTGCGGCGATCTTGGCTCGCTGGCGGCCGGCCTGGTGATCCAGCAGATCGGCCCAAGGCCAAGGCAGAATTTGCGCCGCGAGGCGGAACGGGCTGGGTTGCTGTAGATGCGCGGGCAACTAACCAGCTGCCCAACCGACGCGATCATCGCAGTGGCGGAACTGTGTCAAAGCTCGCTGATAACGACAGCCATTCGCTTCGGAGAACTGACCGATGCTGCTGCCGTGAAGCTCGCTGGAAGGGGGTGCAAGGCGGGCATGCCTTGACGGCATTCACCGTCATCGAGATCGCCACCGGCATTTTCCAGAAGCTCAGCTTGGGGAAGGCCAGTAAGGTTCCTGAGGTAACGGAGAACTCGCGGCGTCCGTCGGAGCACTTGACTTGCGATCACGTCCCACGATGCCGAATGCGGGCAGACTGGTTCGCCATTGGTATGGGACCAGCGGAATTGGCAGCAGGGCTTCATCTTCGTCAATCTCGACGAGGCGCCGGATGTGGAGCCCGGCATTCGCGGATGTCAGGAAGTGCTCGCCTGGCTGGTATTCACATCGCGGTCTGGCTTCCACGATTTTGGGATCGTCGAGGGCAACGAGGAAGGGATTCAAAAACCGGCCCTGACGGGCGGAAAGGGACTATCCCGCCCTCTCCGATCTCCGTGTCAAAACTCTTCGGCAGACGCAGGATCGCATCACGGGGCCCGGCAGCCTTGGCTGCAGCGACATAGTTTCAGTTCATTTCAACAGGTGCTGGCATGGGTGTATCTCTTATCCGAACAATCCAACAATTACCGCAAGCACGGTCCGCTCGATCGGGTCGCCAGCTATTTTCGCGATAAGCCGGTTCTTGAGGGCGCCGAAGCCGAAACGCGGCAATCGGTCGCCATTTGCTCTGACGCTCGTCAGATTCTCGTCAGCAGGGCCAATTTGGAATTCCAGTTGCTCCATCTGGGGGAAATATTCAACGGAGGCATGAAATGGACGCATTGAACAACGCCAACTCGCCGCGCCGGAACCTCACATGGCAAACTGGGGCTGTTCACGAACTAATCGCTTTTGAACAACCCCTGAGAGACTTGCCACAGGAGCGAGAACAACAAGCCGAAGTTGGCCCGTCCCGTCCTGTTGTCTCAGCCGCAGACCAGCGCTTCAACACGGCGGCCCAGCAGCCACATAGGAGTCTTATCGCAATTTCCAACCGCGGTGCGACTGTCAATTCTGATCAGCCCAAGACAGGCGGGCTTTCGGCGGCCCTGGAGTGCGTCGTGGAGCGTTCCGGCGCGGTCTGGGTAGGTTTTTCCGAGCATCTGGGCGACGGGGATAAGCAACAGGTGCCCCTCGTGCAGCGTGGCAAAGGTCAAATCGGGTGGCTCGATGGGCCGGCAGCGGACTATTCTCGGTACTATCAAGGTTTTGCAAATTCAATATTGTGGCCGGCGCTCCACTCGCTGCCGGACCGGATCTCAGGCTCGGAAGAGGATTATAAAAGTTATCGCGACGTCAATGCCTTCATGGCGCGCGCGGTGTCCGAATTGGGAGATAACGCAGTCTACTGGGTTCATGACTACCATTTCCTGCCGCTCGGCGCTGATTTGCACAGACTCGGCATTGACCGGCCGATCGGCCATTTCCTGCATACGCCATGGCCCGAGTCTGACATGATGGAGCGCGTGCCCAATTCTGGCGAGCTAATGAAATGTATGCTCGAGTATGATCTGCTCGGTTTCCAGACCGACCGTGATGTGAGCAATTTCCTCGCCTGTGTCCAATCTCATTTGGGGCTGGAGAGCAAGAACGGGGTCGTTTTCTCGGACCATGGCCAGACGCAATGCCAAAATTTTCCTATAGGTATCGATCCGAAGCAATTCGAACAGTGTGCCGCAGATTCGCTTGAGGCGCAGAAAGCCTACATTTCGCAGTTGAAACTTGGCGGAGCAAAGCTAGTTATCGGCGTCGATCGGCTCGACTACACCAAGGGCATCGACAATCGGATTAAAGCTTTCGATCTGCTGGCAGTCGAGCCGCAACGTGTCTCGCTCTTGCAAATCGCAACTCCCTCACGTGGCGACATCCAAGCGTACAGCGAATATCGGCGCGACGTCGAAAGACTCGTCAATCAAGTCAACAACCGGCATGGCACGGACGAGTGGATGCCGATTATCTATGAGAACAGGTCGTTCACCCAAGCTGAGATAGCGGGTCTTTACAGAGCCGCGCGTGTTTGCGTTGTGACGCCGTTGCGCGATGGCATGAATCTTGTGGCGAAAGAATACATTGCTGCACAAGATCCGAGCGACCCTGGCGTTCTGGTGTTATCGAAGTTTGCCGGCGCGGCCGAAGACTTCGGCGAGGACGCCCTGCTGGTAAATCCGAGGCTCTCCGACGAGATAGCTACCGCGATCTCAAGAGCGGCCAGCATGCCGCGCGAAGAACGCATCCAACGCTGGCGGAGGATGATGGACAAACTTGAAGCGTATACGATCCACCATTGGTCAGCGGACTTCGTTCGGCAACTGGACAGCAGCCGGGTTACGGTCCCTGCGGATCACTTCCACTATGTTGGCTTGGGCTGGATCAGCGAGGCCCAAATGCCTTCGTATCGGACCGAGCCAGAATTGCACACCGCGCTGACGCGTGCACTGGATAAAAACTGGGTCCTGCCGATCGTATGATGCAGAATATGAAGCACGCGAGCTTTGCCTGCATTTGCGCATCCCTCAATGCCGAGCGCTTGGAGAGAGAGATACTTATCCTGACCGCCTGAATGCGGCTTAAGCGGCTTATCGGGACCACAGTCGGGCTTTGCATCAGACCCTTGAGCCAGGCTCCGTCAGTGTGGTCTCTTGCCGCCGAGCGGAGTCATCACGATTGCCTAGTCACCCGTGATGACGACTGGCGTGCCAATTCCCCTCGGACCACGGTTTGGCGCTCACTCCGAGAAAACCGCTTCTACCACGCACGCACGGCTTGCGGCCGCATCGTTAAACATCGCCACCAATGCGATCTTCTGCATTCTAATGACGTTGTCACGCGCTTGAAGTCTTGTCCGAAATCCTTCATCGGCGACCTGCGAGGGATGTCGCAGCCCGACAGGGATCCATTAGTTGGACTATGGTGGCAGCGGAGCAGCGCCGCCAATGGGCGACTGAATATTTCACAATGTTAGACAAGCGTAAAAGCGAAATCACATAACGACATAAACATTTCGTTATGCGTCATTGACAAAAGAGCGGACTGCTGTGATTGTCTGCGTGTCGTGGTTCTCGCGTGCGGTGCTGCCGCAGCGGAGCTAAGAGGGAAGCCGGTGCAATGCCGGCGCTGCCCCCGCAACTGTTAGCGGCGAGCCAACCCCACTCATGTCACTGAGGCGAATACCCTCAGGAAGACGGGTAGAGGCTATGACCCCGCGAGCCAGGAGACCTGCCACGGCGAATTACGTCCACGGGCGGGGTGTCTCGGTGGCCGCTGCAAGCCGGCGTTCGTGCCGGCCTGCTAGCGCCTTCCTTGTCATCGGCGCCCCAACCATCGGGGTATGACATGACTGACTCTCAGGAAATTCCTGTAGCAACGCTCGGCGTGCCGCGCTTCGGTCGTCGGCGAGAACTGAAATTCGCGCTTGAAAGCTACTGGTCCGGAACATCGTCCGCTGGCGACCTTCTCACGACGTCGAAGGCGCTCCGTGCCGCTAGCTGGGAAGAGCAGCGCGATCGCGGCGTGTCGAAAATCCCGTCGAACGACTTCTCGCTTTACGACCATGTGCTCGACACCGCAGCCATGGTCGGGGCCGTTCCATCCCGTTACGGCTGGAATAGCGGCGAGGTCCCACTTGACATCTACTTCGCAATGGCGCGCGGCAACCAGGGTCAGACGGAGGATTGTGGACACGCTGGTCACCAGGAGGAGGCTCATGGACCTGGTGTAACCGCGATGGAAATGACCAAGTGGTTTGACACCAACTACCACTACATTGTGCCGGAACTCGATGATGATCAGACGTTCGCCCTCTCGTCATCGAAGCCGGTCGATTATTTCCTCGAGGCTAAAGCTCTCGGCATTCACACACGCCCAGTCATCCTTGGACCCATCACCTTCCTCAAGCTGGCGAAATCGCCTGCCGAGGGGTTCGGTCCCATCGCGCTCCTACCGCGGCTGCTGCCCGTTTACGAGCAAGTCCTGCAGAAGCTGAAGCTGTCGGGAGCCGACTGGGTGCAGATCGATGAGCCAGCGCTTGTCCTCGATCTGAACCCGAACGAACGAGCTGCGTTCGAATTCGCCTATGGCCAGCTGTCGAAAGCCGCGCCCGAGCTGAAGATCATGCTGGCTACGTATTTCGGGTCGCTGGGAGACAATCTCGAAACCGCGGTTTCTCTGCCCCTGGCCGGGCTGCATATTGATCTCGTGCGCGCTCCCGAGCAGCTGGAAACGGTGGGTCGGCTCGCTCCGAAGGATCTGGTGCTCTCGCTTGGCTTGATCGATGGCCGCAACGTCTGGCGTGCGAACCTGCCCGCCATTCTCGACCGCATCAAACCGATCGTCGCCGGCTGGCCCTTGGACCGCGTCGAGATCGCGCCTTCTTGCTCGATGCTGCATGTGCCGATTGATCTGCGCATGGAGACGGAACTCGACGCCGACATCAGGTCGTGGCTCGCCTTCGCGGCCCAGAAGACCGACGAGCTGGTCTTGCTGGCCCGGGCCCTGTCCCAAGGCAGGGATGCGGTGGCAGGCGCGTTGAAAGCGTCTGCCGAGGCTGCCGCCACGCGCGTGACATCCACGAGGATCCATGACCCGCTTGTTCAGGGGCGGATCGCTAGCATTGAGGACAGCGCGAAGCGACGAGAGAGCGCTTTTGGCGAGCGCTCCAGAGTCCAAGCCGGCTCACTCGGGCTGCCGCCGTTCCCGACGACGACCATCGGGTCCTTCCCGCAGACGCCGCAGGTACGCAAGGCGCGGGCCGCTCATGCGAAGGGCCAGCTGAGCTATGTCGACTATGAGACGTTCCTGAAGAAGGAGATCGAGGCTGCAATTCGCTGGCAGGAAGAGATCGGGCTGGACGTGCTGGTGCACGGTGAGTTCGAGCGAAACGACATGGTACAGCATTTCGGCGAGCAGTTGTCCGGCTTCGCGTTCACCCAGCATGCCTGGGTACAAAGCTATGGGTCGCGCTACGTGCGTCCCCCCATCATTTTCGGCGACGTATCGAGGCGCAATCCGATGACAGTGCGCTGGTGGCAATTCGCCCAGTCGCTTACGGAAAAGCCCGTGAAGGGAATGCTCACAGGCCCAGTCACCATTCTCAACTGGTCTTTTGTTCGCGACGACGTACCCCGCTCCGAAGCCTGCCGCCAGATCGCGCTCGCCATCCGCGACGAAGTGACGGATCTCGAAAGGTCCGGCGCAAGGATGGTCCAGATCGATGAGGCCGCCTTTCGCGAAGGATTGCCACTGCGCCAATCTGACTGGAAAGTCTATCTCGACTGGGCTGTCGAATGTTTCCGGATCGCTTCAACGGGTGTAAAGGACGCGACTCAAATTCATACCCACATGTGCTATTCGGAGTTCAACGAGATCATTCACGCGATCGCTGGAATGGATGCGGATGTCATTTCGATTGAGACGTCGCGCTCGAAGATGGAACTGTTGGACGCCTTCACGAGCTCCAAATATCCGAACGAAATCGGTCCCGGCGTCTATGATATTCACTCACCACGCGTCCCGGAAGTCGGCGAGATTTCGGACTTAGTCATGCTTGCCCGCGAGCGACTGTCCGATGGCCAACTGTGGATAAACCCCGACTGTGGCCTCAAAACACGCAAATGGGAGGAGGTCCGCCCTGCCCTCATTAACATGGTCGCTGCAGCACGCGCGCTCCGGCAGAAAGTGCAGGCGTGAGGCTTCTCTTCCTCACCGTGTGGGGAGTTGCCGACTGGCGGATGTCGGCCGGGAATATGCCAAACCGATCACACTCTTGGAAATAAGCCACTCGGCGAAAATGTGCAATTTTCCTTCGGCACGTGTCCTCATCCCGCAGAAATATGAATGTGACACTACGCTATAGTATTGGTCCTTGGGAACATACAGGCCCCGCGCCTCGAACAAATCGTACACACGTCGTTTCTCAAAGTAGACTGCTTGGCATGTTCGCTCAGGCGGCGACAATATATGGTGCTGCGCGTCTGTCCGCTTCCCCAGCTGATTCGCGCAGACTACGGGCGAGGTGGCAGGTTTCGGGTATTGCTAGCCTCCCGCCAATTCGGAGATGGATGTGGCAATTCGTGTGGCCCAAGTAAAAGCCGCAATCATTTTCGATTGCGACGTCCGCAGCCAGTTGGCCCTTTATTTTCCTGAGATCTGCGTTACAGGCCGGGGCGTTGTCGCCGTTTCGGAGGGTAAGATGGGATAGGCGACCTCGGGTGCCTCTCCGGTCAGCGAGTTGAGGAAGGCAACAAGCAGGTCAACTTCTTCGTCCGCCAGTACTACGCCAAGCTGGGTGGTCCCCATGATGGCGACGGCCTGTTTCAGATCCCAAACCTTGCCCGAATGAAAGTATGGCGCGGTGAGTGCAACGTTGCGCAGCGGCGCCACGCGGAAAACATAGTAGTCATCGGCTGCATTGGTGACCGCAAATCGGCCCTTGTCTTTGTCCGGCAGGACCTCGGCGCTGGGCTGTTCCACGAGGCCGAATGGGAAATAGGCTTGCCCACCAACGTTGATGCCGGCATGGCAGGACGAGCAGCCTTTGTCCATAAAAAGCGCCAGGCCCTGTTTCTGTTCGGAAGTCATGGCAAGCTCATCACCATTCAGGAAGCTGTCGAACGGGGCCGGTGTGACCAGTGTCGCCTCGAAGGCTTCGATCGCCTTGGCGAAGTTGTCGAAGGTGACCCGATCGGCTTCAGCCGGAAAAGCTGCATCGAACCACTCGACATATTGCGGCATGGACTTGAGCGTGGCGATGACTTGGTCCGGTGTATTGGCCATTTCGATGCCGGCTTGGACCGGTCCCTTCGCCTGAGCCTTCAGGTCTGCGGCACGACCATCCCAGAACTGAGCGATGTTGAAGACAGCGTTCAGTACAGTCGGCGCGTTGCGCTGTCCCTTCTGCCAACCATGGCCGATCGAGGTTTCGTGATTGTCGTCGCCGCCGGTGGCCAGGTTGTGGCACGAGTTGCACGACAAGACGCCTGACGCCGAGACGCGTGGATCGAAGAACAGTGCCTTGCCGAGAGCGATCTTTTCCGGGGTGATCGGGTTGTTGGCGACTGTCGGCGTGGTGGATGGCAAAGCCCTGAAGGTGGCCAATGCCGTATCTCTGAGGTCGGTGGGGATCGAATCCGCAGCAAAGGCGGTGGGTGCCAGCAAGGTGACAGCCATCGTTCTGAATAGGATTTTCATAAATGGTCTTCCTGCGTCGTGCACGCAGCCACTATGCGATCTGCGGCTCATGAACGCCCTGAGCTAGATCAGTTGAGGGAGAGGATCGGGGTCTGGCACCCGTTTTCGCGGCGGAGCTGGGACCCTCTTGGAAGTGATCGCTGTTGTCGATTGGACTTCAGGGAGGAGGAGTATCCCTGCTCGGCAACCGGTTGGATGTAGCAAAGCACGCACTGAGTGCGCTTCGTAGATTCGGTCACTGCGATCTTCCAGCCATCGTTGAGAAAGTCGATAGCATCTGCAAGACTTGGCAATCTCTTGCACCATGTGCGCTGCACGCCTTGCGAAAAGTGAGCTTCTGAAACCTCAGGGTTCATTCGTTCCTCCTGTCTGCTGATTGCGTGAATCGGCCTTATCGACACCCGCGGACTGCACATTGTGGTGTCACCAGCGATGGCGGTCTCAATACCTAAGCAGCAACGGTCTATGCGACAGTATGGATGTCCTGTCGGAATAGCCGGTTCGCCTTATCGACGTCACACCGGCATATAGCTCCGCTTCTACGAACATCCCATCACGCGAGGAAAGACATGGCCAACACGCGCAGTATCGCCAATCTAGCCCTTGTGTCGGCGCGGCGCTTGAGCAGGTCCACCGGCTGTAAGTGCCTCACACCTTGATCCACAGATCCTAGGCGATGACCACGTTGTAGTCATAATTTGACGGGCGCGGGGCATTGGCCCAGAGCGAGCCACCGCAATCCGTGCGGTTGCCAATACGTAATGAAGTGAATTGGAACGAATCTCCGGTTTGCGAAACACGCACGTCCGACGCAGCTTGCGTTGACAGAGGCGGTTTTACGCGCAATAGCACTTCCGCCGGCCTATTTTTGTGGAGTTCAATTGTGGTTCGGCCAAGGGCGCTGGGCGCCGGACGGGCCCCGTGTAAACCTCATTAAAGAGAGAGAGACCCTGCATGGAAGAATTCTTACCGCGCATCGCCACTGGTGCGGGCATCGGCCCGGCTGTCGCAGAGAAGGCCGTTGGGTTAATGCTGGGTTTCCTGCAAAGCCACGCGGCCGACGGTCCCGTTGCGCGCATGATCGAGGCCATTCCGGGAGCTTCAGAATTAGTCGCGAAGTATCATGGCGACGACCCAGAGGGTGGCGGCCTTATGGGGCTCGGCCAGCAATTGATGAGTGAGGGTCTCAGCATGGCAAAGATCGCCGGCCTCGCCAACGAGACGATCGCCTGCGCCAAGGAACATGCCGGCGACGAACTCGTGGACGAGGTCCTCAATTCCGTTCCTGGCCTTCCCCAGTTCGTCTGATCAGCGGCAGCCGGGGGCGGATGACCTCGTGCGCCCGTGCCGGCCGTCTGCGCAGCAGGCATTCTCCGCCGAGCGTTCCGTACCGATCTCGCCAGACCACCAACCGCCGGGCACGCGAAGCGAGCGTTGGAGTACTTCATTCGTCCATTGCAAAATCGACTTCAGGCGAATCGATGTGTATAATTTCCGGCGGTAAGGGTTTATCCTGAACGCTTTCGATGAAGCCCGCGAGATAAGCAAATGTATTGTATTTCTCGAGGACCAACCGCTTCGCCTCTCTTATTGCGCCGCGACGTTCCTTCCAGAGGTCCGAGTCGATGATTTCTTGAATTTTTGGGATTACGTTCTTGTCCTCTGGGTCAATCAGAACCATAGAGTCCGAAGGGAAGAACCTCGTGATTGCCGGGCTGCCGTAATAGATCGGCATTGTTTCAGCAACGAAGCAGTCCATAAGCTTCTCTGTAAAATAGTAATCAGCACGAGTATTCTCGAACGCTATACTGTAACGGTAAGGTGCGAGTGCGTTCCATTTATCTCCAATCAGCCGAAAACCTCGGCCGAACAGGTCAAAATCGAGCTCCTTTCTCAGCCGTTCCAGAAACGCCAGCCGATATCGATGTCCTTTAAGCAGGGCGATGTCACTGGTAATCCATGAGAGCCGAAGCGGCTTATCCACGACTTCGCTGACCAGAAGTTGGTCATATGTCTTGTTTACAGACCAAGACCGAGTGATAGGTGGAGACAAAACGAATCGGCGCGCTGCATTCTGCCGAGCAGCCAGCTCTGCGTCACACGTCAGGACGATAGTATTTTTCCCCTGCCCTTCATGAAACGCGCGATGAGCTTTCGTCGGCGGTTCGCCGATTGCAAAAATTGTCCTGTTTGGGCTCGCCTCGATATCAACAGGGAGCCCAAAAAGAGAAGCAGAGTTAAAGACGATATGCCAATCGGGCACGAAGGATGTCGTGCGAACAAAAGCGACATTGTTCCAGATTCCACTCCCCTTTGGAGTGAGATGGTGGATTGCATCATCCAAAACGCCCCAAGAATCTAGACATGTAGCAACAATGGGCGCCGGGCGTTCCGTCAACAATTTGGCCGACAAAGCAGTTCCACTCCCTCACTCGTGAAGGTACTCAATGGCCATTCAGGATTGCGGTAACATTGGGCAGCATAAACCTTCCGGGACCCGCTGTCGAGGCAATTGTCGCTTTGCACTTGACCAGGTTCTTCCTCGCTTTGTGCGGTGATCGGGCCGGCTGAGTGGCAGCATGCGTGCCCAAAGGAGTTCGCAGCCCGCTCTGCCTACATCGTACGTTTAATCGTCTTCAGGCGGTTGATCAGCCCTTTCGCCTGCCGTTGCTCCGTGATAGTTCAATGGCATCGCGAACGGCGTCAACGTCACGGCGTAGGACCCTACCGAAACGCGGGATGGCGACGAACCCGGAGTTGACGCCACGTCGATCGAAGTGTCGAGCTTGCCCAATTCACAGGCCCCGCAAAATGCCGCGGAAGCGCATGGCAAGCCTGCGCATAGTGGCAAACTCATGTGACCCCTGCTTCAGGACGTCGACCTTTGTGGCCTGGTTGATCGTCAGCACATCCCGAGGCTTCGTGCAGAGGGCCGGGGCCACTACCGGCGAGATCACACGGCCGGTCGCGGGATTCCGTATGGGACAGCGTCGTCTGGCAGGTTGACGCGTATGATTGAAGCAGGCGACGCACTGTCCTTGCCCGGCCTCTCGGCACGGCGCCAGCTTGCGAGAAGCCGCTCCAGATTCGAGAAGCTGCCCGTGTCGCCGCGCTGTTAATCGTGGAACAGGTGTCGTCCGCAGCGATTGCCGTCTCTCGAGGACCGGCAAAGAAACGCCTCGAAATACATTGATGTCCTTGGTTACCAGCGGCGGTTCCCAGCCCCTTGGAAGAGCGGCTCACCGGGCGATGAACTTACATTTGGCCATTGCCAATGAACGTCCATCGTCCTGACGCCCACCAGCAAGCGATCACGATCCCTCGATTTCACAGTGCAAAGAAGTAAAGCGGGACACAAATAGCGCGCTTAGCCTCGACTACTAGCAACTTCGGCGCAAAGTTACAGCCGGGACGCGCCACGCACCACGGCAGGGTCGCCAACAACGAGTGGCTCAGCGGTCACGACGGGAAATATGGCGCATCGATGTCGCTTCTGGACGAGCATTGGCAATAACGCTGTCGAGACATTGTTGCTTTCAGCGGCAACCGGCCCTATGAAGCGACGCTTCGCTGACTATGTTTCACCGCCTGGAGAGTTTCATGACAGAAGAAGCCGGAAAAAACGTCGACACCCTCATTGAGCTTGCCGCCGATGTCGTGTCGGCCTATGTCTCCAACAATCCGATCCCGGTGGGGGATCTCCCTGCCCTCATCGGCCAAGTGCATGCGGCTCTGACAGCGACGGCCGGAGGTGTCTCTGCGCAAGAGCCGGTTGCCCTTACGCCTGCAGTCCCGATCAGGAAATCGGTGACACCGGACTACATCATCTCCCTTGAGGACGGGAAGAAATTCAAATCGCTAAAGCGCCATCTGTCGACCCACTATGGGCTGACGCCGGATGGATATCGGGCCAAATGGGGCCTGCCGGCGGATTATCCCATGGTCGCGCCGAACTACGCCGCGGCGCGCTCGACATTGGCCAAGACGATGGGGCTCGGCCGCAAACCGAAGGCGCCGGAAGCGCCGGAGCCTGCGCCGACGAAGCGAACCCGCAAGAAGGTCGCGGCTTGATTTCGGCAATCGAGATTCGTTCTGGAGCGTTGCAGCCATCGGCTTAATCTGCGCGTCATATAAAAAGGCGGGGCCAACCCCGCCTTCCTTTCAAACAACCTTGTTTCATGAGGAATTCGCGACCCTGCAGCAATCTGCTGCCCTCAGTTTTTGCTCGGTCCCATCGAGCGGCCGTGAGGACTTATGTGCTTACTCTTGCCAGGACGCAGGAGAAAATTTCAACCAGCTTTGCTGAGGCTGCCAGCGGAGGACTTGCCCGTGCGGCGATCCTGCTCGATCTCATAGTTGATCTTCTGGCCGTCAACGAGGGTCGAGAGGCCCGCGCGTTCGACAGCGGAAATGTGGACGAAAACATCCGGACCGCCATTGTCGGGCTGGATAAATCCAAACCCCTTGGTGCTGTTGAACCACTTTACCGTTCCAGTCGGCATATACTTGTTCCTTCTTTTACAATGCAACGTGGGCAGGCCATTAGACCTGTCCGAGTCATAGCCGAGAGTTGGGCGCAGCAAAAAGCGAAAAATTGTTAAGCCCCGATCAGCTGGCGCACTCCTTTGTGGGCGTAGCCGCCAGCAAGCACTGTCCTACACTACCGCTTGAGCGTGGCCGGAAGCGCACAATTTCTTCCAACGCTCCTCAGCGCCACGTCGATGGCTCGGGTTTGGAGGCGCGGGACGTAAGGCCGACCGCTGCTCGTGCCGCCAGGTCAAAGGCCGGGTAGTTCACGGAGCTGCCTTCGTGCATAACACCTTGGGAGCGCCTTAAGGAGTTTCGTGTTGGATTGTTTCAAGAGGGTCGAGGGGTTGATCGATGCGACCAGCGTGGAAGCGATCGATAGCGCGCGCGTTTTGCTGGACCAGTTCAAGGGCAAGTCAGAAACAATCGCCCAAGCGATTGACGACTTCCTGCTTGATTTCATCACCTTGCTGTTTGTGATAGAAGCCACCCGCGAGCAGTTCCACAATCCGGCGAGGCGGTTAGCGCGCATCAGATTGAGCAAGGTCAGGCTGTTACTCACCCGATGCCCTTGACCTAAAGCGACCACTCCGCCAGGCATGCATTTGCAGCCGAGCGCACCAGGCGGTATTTTACGCACATGAAATCAATCGCGACCGCTAAATTCTGCTGTTTGGTGCCCAGGGACGACGGCAAGCGCGGACAGCTTCCGTGCTGCTGTCCTGCAGCGGCAAATGTGCTGCATGCCCCCATCCAAGGCGAGCTCGACGTTTGTTTCTTACGTTGACCAAGGTCCCGCGAAAACACTCCCCTTCCCGCAGCAACTCATTACGTTCAACGGCCTCGCGGCAGGCCATCACGCCAGAAGAGAGCAACGGCATCGTTTTTCCCGCCCAGTCCTGCGACCTCGTTTTTCAGCGCCTCGCGAATGTCGCCACCCGCCGTTTTTTTTCAGGTCCGTCTTCGCGCGCGAGCTGGCTCCGCGCCCACTTAGCTACGCTGCTCACGCCTCTGCCCTTCAGCACCGCCCGGTCTGACTGTCGAGGACATCGGTCCGCTGCAACGACAACATCTTTCAATTCTGACCGTCGGTGCAGCGGCCTTCGAAGCGCATCCGTGTACCCCTCCCCGGCAGCGCGCCTAATCGTCTTCCGAAGGAAGAAGATATTCTCAGCCGTGCTCGCGTCGCCTTCAGCCCTGTTTAATTGCCCACAATGTCGGATGCGCAACATGGCAGAGCCCGATTTGTCAACAGCCTCCAATGGTTTTCTGATCTGGCACGGTGCATGCCTGGTCGTCCGCAAGACGTAGCGGACCAAGGAAAATCCCTCCAATGGCCACCTCCCCAAGAACACCGCCGCAGGTCTCCTGGGTCCATCCGAAGGTGAGGCTCGAGTGAGCCCTGGGCCCATGATTCATCTGGCTCGGCGCTGCCCGCTGATCCTCCCACGGGGAGGCGAAGACGCAGCGCGTTCATCAAAATTAGGAACAAATCACTTTTGCCTCGAACCCTTTGCCTTGCCAAACGCAGCCATCGATCGCCCCCCTAGCTGCGCAAGGCGTTCACTGCCACCGCCCTGGCCCTGGTGACGACCGCTCCGGCTCTGGCCGCCACCGACGGCGGCAAGATCGCGGATTTCCTGCTCGGCAATGGCATGGGTCGACATCCCCGATCACCGCGCGCCAATCGTCACTCATATGGTCTGGTACAAGGTCGGCAGCGCCGACGAGCACCCGGCAAATCCGCACTTGCCCATTTCCTCGAGCGTCTGATCTTCAAAGCGACCACCAACCGCGCCGACAGCGAGTTCACCGAGCCGTCTAAGTGAGTGGCGGCTACAATAACGCCCTCACCGCCTATGACTCGTTTTGGGCGAGATGATGGGCTTCGAGGCAGATCGCATGTTCAACCTCATCCTCAACGAGGATGATATCAAGACCGAGCGAAATGTGATCCTGGAGGAGCGCCGTTGGCGCAGAGAGACGAACCCGCAGGTCTGCTGGACGAGGAGGTCAACACGACATTGCGGCCAAATCAGCCCTACCGCATTCCGGTCAAACGGCTGGATGCGGGAGATGGAAAAGCTGAACGGCACCGACGCATTCACGATCTACAACAAATATTGCCGACCGAACGACGCGGTGGCCGGCACGTAGAACCAGGCGCTGGCCGCGAAGACCTTTGGCAGGGTTGTGCGCGGGCCGGACCTGCCCGCGCGCAACCGCCGGTCGAGCCCGGCTAGTAGAACCGCGACTCATCTTCTAGCGAATTCAGGTATTCTCCCTTTCCAGTTGGCAACCGTGGTCTGCTAGCTGTCTGACCGAGGTCCTATGAGGAGCTTGGACGTCCGGACTACACACCGAACCAGCTATATACGCCTGGCGTTGAGGAGGAAACCGATTGCCCCTGTGCCCGCCGATGATTCGTCACCTGAGATCCCCTGACCTGTTTGGACCCATCGATCGCCTGCCGGCACTTGGCACGCGGATTAGAGAGCGGACATTCGAGGTCCTCAACCCGTCGACCGGCGAAGTGCTGGCAGAACTACCTGACATGGGAGTCGAAGAGACATGCGCTGGAATCGAGAAGGCCTATGTCGCGCAGCCTGGATGGGCAGGGTTTACCGCCCGTGAGCGCAGCGATGTTCTATGGCGATGGCATGAGTTGATCATCGACCACACCGACGATCTCGCTGCAATTCTCACCGCGGAGATGGGCAAGCCGCTTGCCGAGGCCAAATCGGAGATATCGCATGCTGCGGCGTATCTGCAATGGTACGCCGAGGAGGCAAATCGCGTCTATGGCGAGACGATCTCCGCACCATCGACGGACCGCCGAATGCTGGTGATCAAGCAGCCCATCGGGGTGGTCGGCACGATCACCCCATGGAATTTCCCGGCCTCGATGGTGGCGCGCAAAATCTCGCCAGCCTTGGCGGCGGGCTGCACGATTGTCCTCAAGCCCGCTGAACAGACGCCGCTCGTGGCTGGAGCAATGTTCGCCCTCGCCCATCAGGCAGGCTTCCCCGAAGGCGTCGTCAACCTGATCTATGCGTCCGAAGGTGACGCGGTCGGCCGCGAACTTTGCACAAATCCCAAGGTCCGCAAGATCAGCTTCACCGGCTCTACTGAGATCGGGCGCTTACTCATGCGCCAGTGCTCGGACCAGATCAAAAAAGTCAGCCTAGAGCTCGGCGGCAATGCACCCTTCATCGTCTTCGATGATGCCGATATCGATGCCGCGGTTGACGGTGCGATCCAGGCGAAGTACCGCAATGCCGGCCAGACCTGCGTTTCAGCGAACCGCCTTTACGTCCAGTCGCGCGTTCACGACGAGTTCGTCGAGAAATTCGTGGAACGGGCTCGCCAACATCAAGTTGGTGACGGTTTCGCTCCCGGAGTGGACATCGGGCCTCTCATCGACAAGCAGGCTTTGGCCAAGATTGAATCCCATATTGCCGATGCCGTAGCTAAAGGCGGCGCAATTCGATGCGGGGGCAAACGCGTCGGCACGAATGGCACGTTTTTCCAACCAACGGTCCTGACCGGTGTCACCAGCGAGATGACCGTGGCGCAAGAAGAGACATTCGGGCCGCTCGCACCGATTATTCGCTTCAACGATGCGGATCAGGTCGTGCGTGATGCCAATGAAACGATCTACGGCCTCGCGGCGTATTTTTATGCCTCTAACCTGAAGCGTGTCTGGCGTGTCGCCGAGGCCTTGGAATATGGAATGGTCGGGGTAAATACCGGCCGGATGTCTTCGGAAGCGGCGCCGTTCGGTGGGATAAAACAGTCCGGCATCGGGCGGGAGGGATCCCGCCATGGCCTCGAGGACTACCTCGAAATGAAATACCTCTGCATGGGCGGCATCTGAAGCATCGGCTTGCAGGGTTCACAGACGGGTTACCTAGCGAGCGATCTCCAAACATGTGAATTGTAGAATCGCTCCTCGATTGGGAACTGAGGGGCGGTCCGCACCCGAGCAAACACGCAATCCTGAGGAGCCGCCTAAAATAGCTGGATGTATCTCTCGACGAGACAAGCGTCTGCATTTTCGGCGAAGACGGCGCGCATGCGACGGAGGATACGCTTGCGATTTGGCGGCCCTCGCCGACTGTCCTCAGTCGACGGGCTGTCGTTGCGCGGTCTGGTTGGAAGCTTGTGCACCAAGCCATGGTCAACGCTGATGAGCAATATCCGGCTTCAGCGGCAGAATTTGGACCTGCTACATTCCGATATCAGTCGCTCAGCTGTTCTTCGGCTGACTGCCGCGCCGGTACACGCTCGGACAGAATCGAAGGTACCATCACGCGGCATTCGCATCCACATTGGTGATCGGCGCACGGTCCAGGGCGCGGCAGGTTGACCAAGCGGGTCGAACCGAATGACAGCCTTGACCGGCTGGAGGACGGAAATCCCGATGCCGAAGAGGTTGGTCAGCCCCAGTCGAGCCCACACGCATTTTCGGCACGAACAGCAAGGGCTGGGAAGCGATCGGCCGAGCGGTCCTTGAAGGGGCGGGCCAGGGTTGTTTGACGACGCGTTGGTTCAGGTCAGCTAATCTAGTCTCTACCGTTCAGAGCGGCTTCCCTCGCCAGTGACAGCGAGTCAAAATAGGTTGGCATCGTCGGCTTTGATTGCCGCGCAGATCTGGTCGAGATGGGGACAGCTCACTGGTGCACCTTTGGGCTCATAGTGTTTCCTCGTCATCGAGATGAGGATTGCCGGATTTGGCGTAGAACACCACCACGGGTCCGAGATCAAAGCGCGTCCCGGGCGCAAGGCGCTGGACGGACCGGGGCCATGTTTCGGTTGAGGCGCCATCGATGCCTCGCGCCAGCGTTTTGGCGAAGCGGGGCATCAGCGGAGCGAGTGTCGGTGCCAGGATCGCAGCGGCCGTCGTCTGAAGGGCTAGCGAAGTCTGATTGCGGGCAGGATAGAAACGTCGCGCCGCCGCAAAGTCTCGCGCCCCGCGGTAGATCACGCAATCGCGCACGAATTCGCAGACCTGAGTGGCCGCGCGCCGAACCGAGAAGCCTTCGTCCGAATAGGCGCGCTCCATCGCAGCGCGATAGATCTCTATGCGAGCAAAGAAGGCGCGGTCGACCGGGCTCCAGTCGCCTGCATCGGGTACACGGCCGGCAAAATCCTGCTTGATTTCCTGGTTCAACGCCTCAAGCCAGTTCAGCCAGATGCTTTGGAACACCTCGTTCTCGGTGCGGCGCAGCGCGTCCAGCGTGAAATCCGTCCGCTCACCTTCCGGGCGTGTCAGGCCCAAATGAAGGCGCACGACATCGACTGTCTTTGGGCTCAGAACCTCCTTGCCCCAGACCGCATGGCGGCAGCTGGTTGAGAACTTCTTGCCGTCGAGCAGGTAGAACTCGTTGACGTGATAGCGGATGCGTGGCTTCCAGTGGGTGAAGACCTCGGCGTAAAGAGCGGGGTAGAGTAGCGCGTGGTAGAACGAATTGTCGAAGCCGAAGAAATGGACAATCTGCCAGTCGTTGCCGGGCATCTCCGCCTTCCAGTCGCGACCCATCGAGCGGCCGAGCGCCTGGATGTTGTACAGAAAACCGAAGGCCATCTCCGGCCAGACCCAGATCACTTGCCCCGGGAACCCTTCCGCCGGCAGGCCCCAGTCCGAGGGGTGGGTAATGGGCACTGAAAATTTCCCGCGTCGGCGTACGCGTGCGAAGAGATCCAAGATCCGTAGCGGGGCCCCAGACGCCCTCAGATGCCGGTCGACATTGTCGAAGCATCGGTCCAGCGCAAGTTCAGCGCGGCGGACGGAGCCGACCAGCGGCGCCTCGGCAGACTGCCGTGATTGGGCTGCACGCAGGTCGTGGCAAAGGTTTGGGGCGCCGCATTCCTCGCAGATGTTGCCACCCGCGGACCCGCCGCAATCGGGGCAGAGGCCGCTAACATCCGGCTCGTAAAGATAACGGCCTGTCACGGCATCGAAAAGCGCAGGGCTCTGGCGCAGATCTATCGCCGTGCTGCTCAGAAGAAGACTGCGGAAACAGGCGGCTTGAAACTCGCCATAACCGTCATCGCCCATTGTGGCTTGGAAGCTGTGGACCTCACAATCGAGAAGTGCAAGCGTGGCGCGAATCTCGTCGGCGTAGTAGCGCGCCACATTTGCAGGCGTCGATTGATCGGCATCGGCGCGTGTCGCGACGTAGCTCTGGTAATCGTCGCTTCCGGTCAGGTGATAGGCCTCGACTCCTTTCATGCGCAGGAAACGAGTATAGACGTCAGCGCCGAAATAGGGGCCAGAAAGATGCCCCAGATGCAGATCGCCATTTGGCGTTGGCGGCGTGGAGAAGACGAAGATCGGCCCGCGTGGAGGCGTGGTCTTTGCAGCGGCATCAAGGGCGGCCTCGCCGTCTCGCCAGTAGACATCGACGAAATCTAGGTCTTCGTTTCCGTCGTTGCGCAGCACATGCGCTTCAAAAGGGTGGAACAGAACGACATCGCCCGCCTCGACCGAGATTTCCCCCCGGTCGGTGGTGACATTGCCCGATCCTGACAGGATCACGAACGCCTCGATTTCGTCGTGCCGATGGGGCTCGGATGTGACGCCGGCTCCAACCTTTCCGAATGAAAACCCCGTGCGAGCGCTGCCCGTTCCAAGCGTGGCCATGTCGATACCGAACGCCCGCGACAGCTCCGTTCGAGAAAACTTGTATTTGCGCATGATAAGGAAACCCTAGCTGTAACAGTGGCACCTTCGGCTGCCAATGCAACAGCCGCCCGTGCATTTCGTGGACAGAAACGGTAGCCAGGCCCGTTGGCAGCCCCGGCCGGGATAGTGCAGCTCTGGGCCGCCAGGCGAGGCGGGCACTAGTCGGGCTGTAGGCGCACAGAAGACCGCCTGCGACCACCTCCGCAATCCACGTGCCAAAGCGTCGTAACGGGCTGCGGTCGATGCTCCGCGAGCCCGCAAATCAGACGTCCATACCGTCCGCGCATTTTTGAGCGGTCGATCAGTTTCGTGTGCATGCCTCCGCCTGGCTGCGTGAGCTCAATCGCGATAGAAGATGCCATTTGGGGGCTTGAGATTGTCGAGATCGGCCACTTTGCCCTCGGGCGGGTTAAGGGCGCGCTTAAGCACGTTATATTCAGCGCGGGTCGGCCCGCCGGTTGAAGCACGCTGGAACACCAAGTAGAGTGTCCGCCGAGAACGATTGCTTTTGTTCGGTCGTGAGTAGTGCGGTGCGTAATCGTCGAAGATGAAGATGTCGCCAGCCTTCCATACTACGGGTTCCCAGGAGAACTTTTCGGCAACTTGAGGGTCGATCACCCCACCGGCATCCATGGGAAACACCCCCTTCTTGTGGTTGCCGGGGCTGAAAAAAAGCCCGCCGTTTTCCTCGTCGGAGTCGTCGATGCCTATGGCAACCACCGCATGGACCATCCGATCCGGGAGTTTGTGTGGAATGTGATAAATGTCCTGATGCGGGAGATAGCCGCCGCTGTCGGGGTAGTGGAAAATCAGCAACTCCTTGAGCCTGCGCGAAGCTTCGCCAAGCAACTCCTCGACCGCTGACTTTATGCGCTGATCTTCTAAGAGCAAACGACGCAATGGATCATGGAAGTCGAGAAAATTCTCCATCTTGGAGGTGATCTTTCGATTGTCCGTCGTCTTCTCGAACCACATGAGCCATTTATCATCGCTGACGACCCAGCGTGACATATCTTCGACAAAGATAGAGATATCTTCCTGAGCCGCTGGATCGAAGAACCTTTCGAGCCTGACGTATCCGTCCTTCTGCCACTTTTCTCTTTGTGCATCAGTCAACATGCGAAAAGCCTCCTGTTGGAAAGACTGGTTTGGTTGGACATGCCAATTAGGGCGGTCGGGCGCTGATCAAGTTGCGGGTCCACGGAGACGGACTCACGTGATGAGGGAGGCGATGCTAAGTGCGTTCCGCTCCGGCGGATATTGTCCGCAGAAGCTCGGCGCGAGACCGCCTATGTCAGGCTCAGCCGGCTCTAGGGGTTCCGTAAACTGGGCCGGATCAATCGCTTCACCCGGTTCAACCACGACACGCATCGCCAAAGGCCGGCACCATCCGCTACCTGCCGACCCAGCCATGGCCGCCAAGACCACGGCGGTCTTTCGAGTGAGCGACTTGGTACGGCCTTGGCAACCGTAGGGGAAATGCACGCCCCCAGAGTGATGCGATGCGCCGCTTGGTCGAAGGGCTTGGTCGGTCACGATGATATCGGAGAAGCCTCCGGGGTTCGCCGCGGCGCAGGCGGGCATCATTCCTAGGATGCCACCGCCGATGATCAAAAGCATACGAGTCATATTCCACTGCCCATTTCTTCGGCTGCGTGGTTGGGCCAGCTCTCGATCGAGGTATGGGTGATGAAGCCAGGATGCTCGGGGTTCGCGCATGGCGCGCGCCCAAGTAGGCTATCTAGGATGCGACGCGCGCGCCAGGCCAGCAAGCTTAGGTTCGGATCGGCCAGGCCGCGCTGCCCGAGGCTCGCATTTTGTACGAAGATGCGTCTGTCACACGGTCCGTCCCAGCTCACCGAAAAATCCTCGCGAATAGCTAATTCATTGTCGATCTGCTCCAAGCGGCCCATGATCGGTTCCAACAAGCTTGGGACCGCGTTCTCGTAACCGGTGGCCAGGATGACGATGTCAGCCGTGACTTCTTCGACCTCGTCCATGCCATGCTGCAGGGTCAGCCTGTGACCCGGTCCGGCGTTGATGCAGTGCGAGACGGTGCAGCCCGGCCGCAGTGTGATGTCGCATGGGTTTGGCTCGAAAAATGCATGGCGGTACAGCGCCTGATAGATCGCGCGCAACGTGCTTTCCGAAATGCCGTCCGAGGCAAGCACGAAACGCCGCAGGAGCAGCTTACGCTGCGACTCGCTCATCGCCGCGAAGCGATCCGAAAAGCAGGGCATGAACAACTCGTTTGTGAACGGGCTGTTGTCCAGAGGCAGATAGTTTTCGCGCTGCGAGACCCAAGTGATCGAGGCAGGCCGCCGTTCGTTCTGCAGGCCGACAAGGTGCAACATCACCTCGGCTCCCGACTGGCCTCCGCCGACAACGCAGACATGCTTTCTCCGCAACTCAGGGTGGATGTGCAGTAAAACCGATGAGTGGAACAGGTTGCGTCCAATCCAGCCCTGAAATTGAGGCGGAATTTGCGCCTGCTTGCCAATGCCGACCACAACGTTTCTGGCGCCGAGAACCGCCTTATCCGTCCGCACCTGAAACTCGCCGTCAAAGCGGATTTCGCGCACTGTCTCGCCGCCACGCACAAGTGGGTTCCTGTGGAAGACCCAGTTCAGGTATTGTTCGAACTCCACTCTGAGCACGGCTTCGAACTGTGCGTTCAGGAAGTGATACAGACGCCCGTTCTCGTGCAGGAAGTTTACGAAAGTGTAGGCTGACCGCGGATTCACTAGAGTGACCAGGTCCTTGAAGTGGCTGACCTGGAGCTCCGAGGAAACGAATGCGATGCCTGGATGCCAGCGGAAGTCGACCTGCCGATCCAGGAACACTGCCCCTTTCCCAACTTGCTCGTGTATCTGACACGCAAGGCTCAAATTGGACGGGCCAGCACCGATCCCAACGCAACATAACTCCACCTGCTTCCTCCTATAGCGTCTTCCCACTAGGCGGCTTGTTCGCGGCAATATCGGCCATAGCCATTAGCCTCCGCTCACGGACTTCGAGCTTCAGTCCCGACCGGGCTTGCGAGAATTTGTCCTGCGCGTTCGGGTCTTCGCATGTAGACCCGCGCATTCCAGCGCGGTGACAATCGACGGGTCATGCCGGCGACGTGGGCAACGACGTTTGTCCTTTCCGCCCGTCTGGATGCCCCCCTCGCCGTCACGCGAGGAGCTTTCCAGGCCCACTAAGGTGTTTCAAGCCGGCGCAATCGCCTGCCTCGACCATGACGCGCCGGCCTTTCGGCGGCTTGATGGCAGGCGAGAGCGCGGTTTTCACTGCGGCGACGGCATTTTCGGTGCGCATGATCATGGACGACGTCTCGCTGATGCGTTCGCAGAGTCCCATGCATGGGCCGTGCCAGAGAAGGAAGTTTTATTAAACAATGGGTTGGCGGATTTTCGATCCTGTCGGAAGTCCGACATTGGGGGGACGCCTCACTGCGGCGCCCGATTTGCACGTCGATGTCGCCTTTTTCCGATAGCTAATCGGGCACCTTCTGCACCAGAATACTTCTCTTGTGGAGACCAGCACGAAGTGTTCATGAACGGACAGTGCAGAACCTTGCGTCTCTGCCGGACAGAGTACCCGCACGACGGCATCTGTTCCCCGCCGACCAGCCGACCGCGTGGCAAAGATTGAGAGCGGCGAAGCTTGCGCTAACGGCCACATTTCTCCGGTATTTCAGCGATGCATTCCTCGAGACGCTTCAGGCGGCACTTCGCATTGCGAAGTTCATGTCCGGCGTCGAAACGCCGATGGCGCCCCTGAGGTGTATTCGTCACGAGATCGCGCTCCAGTTCGGCAATGCGCGCACGCAACCTGCCGAGCCTCTTCCTGACGCAATGCATTTATCCATCCACGCCCGCGAATCGGTCTTCCTGGCAACACCCTAGAAGCTATGCGGGTTGTGCCACCGAGACGTAATTTCCGGCAAGCCCACGCTCTAAACATCCGCGAGAAAGCGTTCTTCGGGAAGAAGGCTGACGCTGCTTGGGGGAAAGCACTAGGAACCCTCGGATCTGACGCATCGCGTCGGCCGATTGCGGCAGCTCCAAAGCGCAGGGACAGGCCGTCAAGCGCCGGGCAGCGTGCCCTTCATCGACATTGCGAAGACATCGAGCAGGATGGCCAGCCCGACGCCGCACGCGGTCAGGATGAGGCCGGCCATGAAGATGCGGTTGGCGCGTTCGTAGATGGGTCGGCGCAACGAGCTCATGTCGAGTAGCAGGGACAGCGCCCGCAACTGCAACGTGATGCCGACCAGGATCGGCACAACGGCGAACAGGTCGTAGAGCCGCCATGGCATGGGGTTCGCCGCCCAATGCGTGACGAAGCCGAGCGAAAAGGCAAGCAGAATGCCGACGACGGTGATTGTGCCGTTGCGAAAAATCGTCTCGATCAGCTCTTCCTTCGGATCGTGTTCGTCCAAGCGTCCCTCCTCTCACTCAGCAGTTGCAGGCCTTTGCACGGTCGACGTAGGCTCTCGGGAAATCCCTGTACATCGCCGCCAACTAGTCAAGGGCCGAGGACCGAAGCCGCGAGGTAAACGTTTTGGTTGCGCGGCCCTCATCACTTCCTCAGGCGCCATCGGCCTTTGCCGCGAAGTGAACGATGGAAGCGCCGCCTGCCACGGGTGCTGCGCTCAGAGCGGCAGGGTCAAGAGCGTCATTTCAGCTGGAGTGTCTACAATGAAATAAAAAAAGCTGAATGGCACTCTAGGGCCTGTTGAGATTCATCGTGAGTTTATGACGGCGGCAGCGAGTTGGATGATTGCGTTGAAGCTCTGGTCGGTTTTGTCAGCTCGCATGGCCATACGCTCGAACTCCTTGAGTTTGCAGAAGAGTTATCGATGAGATGACGCCATTTGTAGAGTTCGAGATTGAGAGGGAGCGGCAAGGCGCGTCTCGGATGCTGCGAGATGACGATCTTGGCTCGCCGCGTTCGTTCAGATCGGCAATGATGGTGTTGCTGTCGAAGGCCTTAGCGGCGATCAGCCCGCCGAAGGCGAGGACGCCCGAGGCCACAAGCACGCAAGGGCGCGCCGTCGCCGACCAGATCCGGCCGAAGGTACCGAAGCTGGCGACAATCATGGACGACGCCGAGCCAGACGTGCTTGCCTACATGACTTTCCCCTAGGGAGCACCGCGCCAAGCTGCACTCGACAACCCGATCGAACGCCTCAACGGCGAGATCAAGCGCCGCACCGAGGTCATCGGCGTCTTCCCAAGGATGATGCCATCGTCCGCCTGGTCGGCGCGATCCTGCTCGAACAGAACGACGAATGGGCCGTGCAGCGCGCCAGATACATGACGCTGGAAACCATCAGCCAAATGAGCGATGATCCGCTCATCAGCCTGCCAGCCGTGGCACGCTGATCAGCCCGGCCCCATGCGGGAGAGCGCGGCGACCAAGCCGTCAGCTACACCTGTACGGGGCGATGATTGTCAAGCTTGATTCGTTCCTCATCTCCTCGTTCGGCTGATTGGCGACCATCTGCTCGTGCCAACCTGGCTTCGAACTGGCCGCCGCCCGCAGTGACGGTCAAGGGTAGCTGCAGGCCATCGTGAAGCGACTTGTCCTTGACGGTCACGAGCACGGGCGCCGCCTTTGCCGGGTCAGGTGGAGCTCTTTCCGGTGGGGCCAAATGCCGACGACAGATTTCCGAGGCGAGCTCGCCGAGGCAGGCGCGAAGGTCGCGCGGCAGACTTGTATGCGGTAGATCGCAGTGGATTTGACCATGATGCAGCATGCGCATCGGTGGCGAAGCTCCGGGGCGGTGCGTCCCATTCCTAGGTCGGCGGTCCGAACTGCGAGGTCGCCACTCCAGCCAATCGCGCGATCGCCGACACATTCGCGCCAGGCTTCAGCGTCGCCTCGATCAGCGCGCCTTCGCTTGCGCCGACCAGCGCCGCAGACGCTGCGGGCTTGCCTCCGGTTCGGAACCGCCTCAAGAACATGGAAACTTCTATCATCAGGCATAGGCGCAGATATAGAAATTGACACCGCAAGCTCCACGTTCCTTCAGTGTCATCATCTCTCGCCCATCATCTGATGCCGCGCCAGATGGATGGGCTCCGCGCTTACACTAGATCGATCAGGCGCCTACCGTTGCAGTCATTGTCGGAACTACGACGATGTCGGACATAAGACACAGCGCTATCAAAGTGATCGTATTGTTCTGAAAAGATTTTCCTGGTTGGCACGACACATGCAAGTCCTATGCGCAAACGCACTGCCGCGCCGCACCAACTGAGAAGACCTCATCCATGATCACGCTCGCCGAGCATGCGGTCTCCGCCGCAAACACTGAGCTTGCCCGAGCGGAAGGAAGCCTTTGCGCTTTCATTCTTCAGGTTGTACGGACATGACCGCGTTCGATTTCCGTCCAACTCTGAATGCTCCCGACGATGATCCCTATCTTTGGCTTGAAGATATAAAAGGCGAACGGGCACTTGACTGGAGCGCCAGCCAGTCGGCCAGGACACTGGGGCAGTTCGGTGGAACGCAGTTCGATCGCGACCGTGAGGCCCTGACAGCGATCTTCGCCGTCCTGAAAAGATTCCCTTGATCACCCGCCGCGGCCCGTACCTCTACAATTTCTGGCAAGATGCCGGAAATCCGCGCGGACTGTGGCGCCGGCCCACCCTTGCCGCCTACATGAAAGTTGAGCCCCAGTGGGAGCTACTGCTCGATCTGGACGCCCTCGCCGCTAGCGACGGAGAGGACTGGATCTGGCGCGGCGCGTGCGTTGAGCCGGAGAGACGGGAAAGAGCCGTTCTACGCCTGTCGCGCGGCGGCAGCGAGGCGGTGGTACATCGCGAATTCGATCTGGAGTCTCTTAGCTTCGTCGCCGACGGTTTCAACCTCGCGGAGGCCAAGGGCGGCATTGAATGGCTCGACCCTGACACGCTTCTGCTTTCTAGTGCGTTTGGTGATGGCATGGCGACCCGTTGCGGCTACGCGCGCACCGTTCGGTTGTGGAAGCGTGGCGCGGATCCGCTCACCGCGCCGGTACTCTTCGAGACCGGTTCCGAATCTCTCGGGGTGTCCGGCCATCTGGACCGCACCGCCGAGAGCGAGCGCCTCTGGTTCATCGAGCAGTCGACCTTCTTTGAGAAGATCGGCCGAATCGGTGACAGGAGCGGGCCGAAGACGCGGATCGACCTTCCTCGAGACGCCTCGTGGAGCGGGTTCAGCGACTGGCTGGCGGTAAAGCCGCGCAAGCCATGGACAGTGGGAGGGATGACACATCCCGCGGACGCGCTGATCGGCATCTCGCTTTCCTCCTTCATCGCCGGCGAGCGCAGTTTTGCCATCCTCTTTGAAACAGGCCACAGGCGCTCCCTGCAGTCATTCTTCTGGAATAACGGGAAGCTCATTATCTCCTACCTCGTCAACCTCGATCCGCGTTTGGAGATGTTCACTCCCGCCCGCCAGGAATGGACGCGCCGAGCGCTGGACACCGTGCCCACCGAAGGGACTGTTTACCTTCGGTCGCTCGATGCGGAACTTCACGAGACCAATGGAGAGGTCCTCATTTCGGCTCAGGACCCGATCACGCCGCCGAAGCTTCTCCTATTAGACCTCAACGCCGCGGCGCCTTTCGGCGCTCCAGTAATCCTGAAGCGCAACCCGGAGAATTTCGACGCATCCGGGCTGGTGATCACGCGCCACGAGGCAGTCTCGACTGATGGTGAGATGATCCCCTATACGGAGGTCAGTCCGGCGAACGGGAACG
Organism: Mesorhizobium sp. M1342; assembly: GCF_040317955.1. NCBI lineage: Bacteria > Pseudomonadati > Pseudomonadota > Alphaproteobacteria > Hyphomicrobiales > Phyllobacteriaceae > Mesorhizobium > Mesorhizobium sp. M1342. Next base: position 40,924 of record NZ_JAMYLI010000038.1, read on the forward strand.
GGGATGCCCCGGTTCACCTCACCGCCTACGGCGGGTTCGGCCTATCGCGCCTGCCCCACTACAACTCCTCGCTCGGCAAGCTGTGGCTCGAACGCCGCGGCACCTGTGTGGTGGCGAACATCCGGGGTGGCGGAGAGTTCGGCACCCGTTGGCACGAGGCCGGGCGCAGTGAGGGCAAGCGTCTCGCCCATGACGATTTCGCCGCCGTTGCCGCCGACCTCGTGCGAAGAGGCATTACGCTGCCGAGGCGGATTGCCGCCCAGAGCGGCTCAAATGGCGGCCTTCTGATCGCCAATATGCTTACCCGCTATCATGAGCGTTTCGGCGCGCTGTTCTGCACAATTCCGCTTGTCGACATGCGCCGCTACACCAAGCTTTTGGCGGGCGCGAGCTGGATTGACGAATATGGAGATCCCGACAAGCCGGAGGAATGGATTTTCCTAAAGGAAATCTCCGCCTATCACGCCGCGACGCCGGGACAGCCCTACCCGCCGATCCTGCTTGCCACCACTAAGCGGGACGACCGCGTCCACCCGGGCCACGCACGTAAGATGGCGCAAAGCTGCAGGCTCTTGACTATCCCTTTACTTCTACGAGCCCGGCGCGGGCGGCCACAGCTACGGCAAGAACACTCGGTAGCGGGCGGCATTCATTGCCTTGGGCACCAATTTCCTTCGCAGTGCGATCGGCTGGCAAGCCGATGGCGTTTGATAGGTAGACGGAGACAAAGGGCAACGTTTCAATAAGTGAGCACAGCGCGATGATTGCGAGTACGGGGCAAATAATGTGAGCACAGTCTCACGCAAACTGCGCATGAGCGCCGCGGCAATCCCCAGCAATTCGAGCAAGATTTTTCGTAATTCAGTCCACATTTTTCTGAAAAGCAAGGAGAGAATATCATGGCGAGAAACCAAATGCGCGCGGCGCGGGGAGTAACAGCGGCCGTCATCCTCATGGTGGTGGGGCAGCAGGCCGTCGCGGCGGACCTTGCGCAAGCGGCGAGCGTCCCGCAGGCGGGAGCCTTGGTCACGGAAGCGCCAAGCCCTTGGCAGATCCGCCTGCGCGCGTTGGGCGTCATCGCTGAGGATTCGGGCTACGTTAATAGGGTACCCGGCTCCGGTCTTTCCTTTTCGGACACGGTGCCGCCGGAACTCGATATCTCCTATTTCTTCACGGACAACATCGCCGCCGAACTCATACTCGGCACCACCTATGCCAACATCGAGGGCCAAGGAGCGATCGGCGGGCTAGGCAATATCGGCAAGGTTTGGCTGCTGCCGCCCACGCTCACATTGCAGTATCATTTTACCAATTTCGGCGCTTTCAAGCCCTATGTCGGCGCTGGCGTGAACTACACGATCTTCTATAACCAGGATGCCGGCAGCGTCGATGCTCTCAAGGTTAAGAACACGTTCGGCACCGCGCTGCAGGTCGGGTTCGACTACATGGTGGATCAGCACTGGGGGGTCAACTTCGACGTGAAGAAGCTTTTCCTCAAGCCAGACTTCGACGTCACGGTCGACGGCGCGAAGCTGACGGGAAAGGCGGAGCTCGATCCCTGGTTGATAGGCGCAGGTGTCACCTACCGCTTCTAACAACGAAAGGTGAAGGCGGCTGCTGATAGCTGATCGGAAATGAAGGGCGCCTCGTGCGCCCTTTCCACGCAGCACGGGCGAGTCGACCCGGATCTGCACGCGCGAGTGCCTAGGGTTGGTCGCGGATACGTCTCTGTCCGGCGTGAGGGTTGCCCGCGAACTCGATCGGCTCATGATCGAACGCGGCAAGCCGAAGATGGTGGTCAGTGACAATGGCAGCGAACTGACCAGCAATGCGATCCTTGCCTGGGCCGATGCAAGCCGCGTGGACTGGCATTATATCGCGCCGGGCAAGCCAATGCAGAACGGCTTCATCGAGAGCTTCAACGGTCGCCTCCGTGACGAACTGCTGAACGAGATGCTGTTCACCTCATTGGCGCAGGCGCGCGCGGTCTTGGCCAGTTGGCGGACAGATTACAACATCAATCGCCCACATTCGCGGCTCGGATGGAAGACCCCCTTCGAGTTCGCCCACACCTTCACCCCGCGACGGGACACAGCGATGCGCACCATGATCAGCTCCGCGCCTGTGCCCGTCGCTCAAACCGCCCAACAGGGCAACATTGATCGCCGGAGCGAACTCAGGATTGGATAAAACTTGGGGGCAACGTCACCTGCGCCCTTGTCGGATCAAATGGGCTGCAAGCGCCTCCATGCTGAGGCTGTCGGACCTTGTCGTGGACACTAATCAGCGCGACGACGCGATCAGGATCACCCCGTCGGCACTTAACTTCTTGCCGCTCCGCGATCGCGAAGCGAGTTAGTCCAACCCTAATTATGTGAGGCCCGGATTATACTATGCGCAGTTTGGGGCGCGCGATCTTCTGGGGCAGCGAGCGGTGGACGAGTATTCACCTCAGCCAGTCGGTCGGCTATCTGTGCAACCCAGGGATATCCGTATCCCCAAGGTACGAACGAACGGATCTTGAGCCAAGCGCCGTCAAGACCTCGTTAGGTATGGAACCTATTGATTTGGCGAGCTCATCAACCGATTGCGACGGGCCACAGACCTCGACCAAATCTCCGAGGGACGGCTTTAGATCTGCCGCCGAGCTAAGGTCAATAATCGACGTGTCCATGGAAACGCGACCCAAGACGCCAGCCGCCCGGCCTTTGTAATAGACCCGAAGTCCATCCCGATTAGCCGCAGAACGTGTGTAGCGCGGATACCCGTCTGCATAGCCCAAAGAAATTACCCCGATCAAGCTGTCCCTCTCTAGCCTGTGAGCCCTTCCATAGCCAACGTAATCTCCGTGACGAAGTGTCTTCACCTGGAGGAGCCGCGCATGCACAGAGACAACTTGTCGAAAGGGGCTGCTGCGGTTTGCGAACGGATTACCGCCATAGAGACCTATACCCGGACGAACCAGTTCAAAATGGGCCCTGTGACCGAGGAAGCACCCCGCCGAACCGGCTAGCGAGGCCCGCCGGAGCGCTCCGAACTCCCTTCGGACCTGGCAAAAGGTGTCAACCTGCTCTCTGTTACGAGGGTCTGAAGGATCGTCGGCACAGGCCAAATGGCTCATGATCAGATCGAAATAGTGTAAGCGACCTTCGACCTGATGTTTGAGAGTATCCAACTCCTCCATGCGGAACCCGAGTCGATTGATCCCGGTGTCGACATGCAGGGCGGCTCCGCCAGTCCAGCTTTCGCGTTCGCAGAACTCGATCCAAAGCCGAACCTGAGACTCCGAAGTGAGAACCGGCTTAAGGTTGTGCGTCTTGTGGGCGGACTCGGTGCCAGGAAGGAGTCCATTTAGGACGTATATCTCACTTGCAGCGTTTTGCTGGCGGAGCTGAGCCCCTTCCTGGAGATGCGCCACGAAAAAGCTTGCGCAGCCCTGCAACGTCAACCGGCGAGTGACGGCAGCGAGCCCTACTCCATAGGCGTCCGCCTTAACTACAGCCGCAACTTCTGCCATTGGGCAAAGAGCACGGAACTCGTCGAAATTCGAGGCAAGGTTATCTAGGTTAATCTTTAAACGAATCGAATGGCAGTTCAGCATTATTCTTACCACGGATGATCACTAAAACAAAGCTGCCGATACGGAGGCTTTCTGCTGTCGGCATGCCAGCATCACCTCTTGGCCAATAACATCTCTGTCACATTGCTCACAATTAGCCCGATTTGCCTCCCCGGGGACGAAGTCCCCAACTTGAGCTGAAGCTTATTGGCCGGGTTGGACTCAAGCGGCTGCTCTGAAGAATACTCGCCGCGACCGTAGATCGCCCTATCGACTGACCCTCTTCAGCTAGGAAGGCACCTTTTTGCCGGCGAGCCAAGGACGCGTTCGATTACGCTCGTTTTTTAAGGCTGCCAGTCCCTCGCAGACGAGGATGGTTTGAACCAAACCACACCAACGAGACCGCTTATCCAAGGAGTAATGAGCAGCTTCAGGCTTTAAGATTTTTTCACACATCGACAAAGCGTGAGACAACCGCATTCGTTTGTGAGAGACCGCCACGCCATGTTTTCTGAAACATCTTCTCGGCTCACACCCTGACTGATCAGCATATCGCGATAGCATTTAAAGGCGTTCAACGTGGCTTCATCTATTATCATTTTCCACCTTTCGTTATTTAAGAACCTACCGTGTCGCCCAACAGGTTGGGGCAGCCCGCGCCTGTAGCGATACTTCTTCGGCCTGGTTTTGTGATCCACACCGGGGGCGCTCATAACGGAGCTCAGCGCCGCCCCAGCGTAACCCTGCGGGCTGCGCCTGGCCTTGCGTGCGGAGCCGACTCTCCGGGAGCGACCAATTGGCCTCTCCGCCTGCGGGCATTCCGGCGAATCGGCCCGATTCAACGCTGAGTGGGAAACTTCGCAGGAGCCATAACCTGACATCCGAGCCACGCATAGGGATCGACGATTTTCGGGATGGCAGCATGCCGGTTCATAGAGCCAGGCCTAATATACCGCTCTGCGTAGCCGAGATTGCCACCACGCCAGCTTCGTCTAACAGGTCGCCGACCACCTTCTTAGTCTCGTGCGCTATACTAATGACTGGATCACCACAGAGGCACCTTCAGAGGTCTCCGCATATTTCGAAAATTTCACTTCATAATTGGTCTGAACTCCCCACTAGAGCCTCCTCTTCCACATAGACTCGCCTTCCTGGAGGCAGACAGCGCGGAACGCTTCTAACTGCGAACCACTAACCGTAAACTATTTATCGTGGTCCGCGCGCAAAGGTATTGTGAAACTGTATTACAGGGATGTTAATAGTGGCAGATCTGGCCGGAAAGAACCGAGACAGACCTCGTCAGTCTAGTCTAGCTAGTTCGCAAATTTCTGACGCTTGCCAGGATATTCAGGCTTTGGGCCGCGCCCGATTTTCACTTCGACACGGAGATGGCGGAACGAATTGAGTTGAAAGCTGGCACGATCGGGCCTGTGGCGGGGCTCAGCCGGATTGACAAAGTGCCCTCGATGCCCGCTGCGGCTTCACATTGCCTGCTTCACCACGCCGTCGTTATCCACATCGCGGGATCAAGCTACCGCCTTCGACAGCAGCCGATCTCGTCCCGAGCACGTTCGATCAAAGGCACATATCAACCCGCCTCCGCTGCCGAAAAAACGCGGCAGCCGCCCGGATTGAAATCAGACGATCAAGAGGTTGGCTGTTCACCGGGCCCCTTCACCTGTCTGGTAGGGAAATTGACCGCCCAATACGCGGAGACTTCGGTGCCCATTTAACACCCACACCCGCCCCTCGACGAGATCGGACTGGCTGGGGCTACTACTCCCACGAACTGGCCATCGAACACGGTCCGCGTCCGATCGGGACCGGAGTTCATCTCTAGCGACTTGGCACACCAAAACGACGTCACTCAACCTTCGCTGCTAAGCAAACGGGAGGACGATGTATTCATCAGGAATTTCAGTCCGGCTGCGGGCCGGAGTGCCGTGACGCGCACTGATTTTCGAACTTTGCAGATACGACGAACAGCTGGAAGATTGGCGCAGAGGTTAAGGAATGAGCTCCGCACGGCGTGATCGGTAATAAGGTCCGGCAGCGACCGTGACCGGCACAACACGCCAGCCCTGCTAACCAAGGCCAGAAAGCTCTGAGGCTGTCGAGCGTGAGGCGGAGTAGTGGTTAAAACCAGCCTCTTACCGCCGCAGTCCTCGCAGAGAACCGCCGAACAGCGGCCAAAGCCGCAGCGCCACCACATGTGGTAGTTCCTTGAAAATGGTCAACACTCTATCTTTCAAGTCCCGAGCGACCAAGCGAGCACAAAATGGTCCGCGACGTTACTCCGACCTTGCTAATGAGGCGGAGCCAATTGAGCAGAATCCGTGCGCTCCCAAACAATCTGTCGGATCGCGCGATCCAGGAAGTGTCCATGACAGTTATGATGGTGCCTGCAATCAGCGAGGCGGATACACAAATTGAGCGCCGACTTTGCGAGATCGCAACTTCCGATTTAGCCTCGATCTGGGAAGCTCAAGACGAGCTATCCAGCGAAATAGCACAGGCGGGCATGCACTTTGAAGGGCGGACGTATCCTGTATGTCTTCGACCGCTTGCGATGGATTGCGGTCTGGCAAATCACCTCAGCGCCACCAGTGAGGCCGTGATTAAGCTCCTCGACGTCGCCGCTGAGCTTTATTGCCACAATGAAGAAGTACAAGACCTATTTCCCGCTCATAAACCTGTGCAGCATTTAATCACTGATCTCCCGAAACATCGCCCGATCGCAACGATATGCAGATTGGATGGCCTTGTCGGCAGCGATGGATATTATAAAATAATTGAAACCAACGCCGAATCGCCTGGGGGCGTTATTCAGAACGGCCTCGCCGCGCAGGTCTGGAGCCGTATACCAAACCCATTGACACATGGCCTGTCACTCGACGCTAGTGGGCGGCAGCCTTTCGCCAAAGATCCGACCTGCTTTGTCCGGGAGCTGGTGTCTGCCTATAGCTCTGCGACTGGCGCCGAACTTAGAACTGCTGCCGTAGTGAACTTTCGCGGCCGTTATACAAACGAAGTAGATTGGATTGTGAATGGCCTGAGAGACGCGGGTGTCAAAGCAGCGTTGCTAGATGCCAGCGCGATGAAGCGAACACCTCGTGGGCTAGTTGGACCGGACGGCGACCTGATCGAACTTGTTTACAATAAGCTTGATCCAAGGGACCTCATTGAAGCCACGGAACCTAAAGATTATTTAGATGCCTGCGCGGCGCAAGAGGTCGTTTCTATAAATCCGTGGATTTCCCAGTGGATATTGTCCGACAAGGCGATCCTTGCCCTGCTCAGCGATGACCGATTCAGTTCGCACTTCAACGCGGAGCAGATCGCGCTAATTGCGCGCCACATTCCATGGACCCGACTTGTCAGGTCGGGAGTAACAACTGACCCCGAGCGGCGTCAGACCGATCTGATCAGTTACATCCGGAAGAACAGGGTCAATCTTGTTCTCAAGCCCTCTAACGCGACGCGTGGCGAGCATGTCTTGGTAGGGTGTCTCACATCTTCAGAGGCGTGGGAAGAACACATTGATCGCGCCGCTGTCAACCCGTACGTCGTTCAGGAACACGTCAGGCCAGGGGAGATCACGGCTCTTCACCCGCCAAGTCGCTTGATCAAGAAAATGGCGTATGGAATTGACTGTTATGTATTCGGTGGGAAGCTGGCAGGCTTTCAGTCGCGCGCAAGCTTCGATCCTGTGATGAACGTTGGACGGAGCGGAATTCTGCTACCGGTCGCTCTCGCGAATCTCTCTGAGAGTTGCACAACTTTATAACGACCGAGGACGCATGCCTTTTGAGAAGAGCTGCAGCCCAATCCATAGACGAACACTGGTCGGCCGCGGCCAATTGCCTTGCAGCCTTCACAGCCGAGGAATGTAGGCACTTGGTCGAAGCAGCCGGAGTAGTCAAATCTGCTTGTCTGATAGCCTTCTGTCGTTCGAGGGCAAAGTGGGTTGCCGCCTGCGGGCCTTCACCACCCGCAGCCGCGAGAGGGGTGGGATCGACGAACCGTCGGTCGTAAGGACCGAGCTACAGGATGATCGTCACCCTCTTTCCACGAGGCCTGAAGGGATAGCCGGGATTCTAGCGCCCGATGACAAGCGCGGGACACGGAATAGATGACCGCAAGGGACTGTCAGGAATCTTGTGCGTGAGGCCGGTTGTCGTCATTGGCTGACGAACCTGTGCAGAAGACGGCATTCGCGCCGCACCACCGCATACGCTGCACTCGATTACGCAGTCATACACCGGTACGCTCGCAGCGAACGCTCGCGTATGACGGCATTTTCGTACGCAAGGTGCTCACTCAATCGAAGCCTGCTTCCCAATCAGTTTCAATCCTAGAACCTACCAGAGTTGGGAGGTATCATAAAAGCCTACGAATGCTACCGTCTAAGTGTCCGCGAACGGTTAAGGAAAAGCGACAAATGACTCTTGATGTTTCTTTCATGTTCGGCGGATATTCTACAGAGTATGATTCGTCAATATCCTCCCTAAAAAACTGTATTTCCTCATTTATTTCTATTCCGCTCAACCATCGGCCATTCTGCATAAGACACTTGTATCACATAAGCAGGCAAGATGGCTTGGTTCGTACAGTTCAATTCCATGACGGTTTTACATCTTCAGATCTGCAAGACTGCATTCTTAACCTCGATCATCTTCCTGGCAGTAAGCTAATAAACGCGATAGAAGATATTGAGAAGCGCAAGGAATATGTTGTCAATTTGTTGCATGGGCAGTTTGGCGAAGACGGGGGAGCTCAGACGATTGCAGCGCTTTCAGGCCTAAAAGGCACGTTCGGTGACCCGCAAGTCGCATCGCTAACGATGAATAAATATGCAATGTCGTCATTTGTTTCCTCGCTGTTGCCTGCTGGGATCGTGAGAGTGCCGGCGACGAGGCTAATAAACTCCAGGAATTTAGACGATGCAATACGAATCGCACGGTCGTTTCGAGGTCCGGTTGTAGTAAAGCCCAACTCGCTGGGCTTATCGCTGTTTACTGCGCTATTTCCGAATCCGGCAGCGCGCGAAGCGGAGATCACAGAGCTTGTTCTTAACGTGCTCAGGTATGACACTGCAGTGCTATTCCAAGAATTCATCTTCGGGGATGAATATTCTTGCGGTTGTATAATGGAATTATTCGAAGTGACACCTCTGCCGGTTGTCAAGATTGAAACTGAAAATCATTTTTTTGGTCCAGCTGAGAAGAGCAACGCAAACCTCGCTGTGAAAAGGTTGATTGACGGAAATGGTACGATTTCTAATCGGATTAAAAATATTACTAGGCAAATCGCAAATTCTATGAACCTTTGTAACATTTCCAGATTCGACTTTGTGGTTGCGCCGAATGACGATGTCTTTTTTTTGGAATGCAATTATATTCCGGGGTTGGCGAAGGGTAGTATTTTGGATATGGCCATTCAGAGTCATGGAATGACCGTTATCGAACTGATTGCACGTATAGCTTCGCACTCGAGACCCTTTGAAAGGAAGGCCATAAAGTAAAGGTGGCCAGTAGGATTTCGTCATAAGCGCGCAACTGGACCTTGGCCGGTTCCAGCGCGGCGCCGGGCGCGCCGCCGTCATGCTTACCCTCATCACCTCGGTACGCCTCGACGACGTCGACCCGAAAGTTTGCCTCGCCGACGTCCTGGCCCGCATTGCCGATCTTCCCACCTCGCGTCTGCACGACTGCTGCGCGGGCAATGGAAGCGCCTGCGCGAAGCTGATCAGCAGGCCGTCTGACCTTCACGCAACGCCATCATAGAGCCGCCGCGACCTCGCGCGCGTTCGGATCAGCCGGCCTTCGTCGTATGCGTGCGTCGCTAGCGCACAACCACTGTTGCAATTGATCGGCAACTTCAGCCATGTGGTTGAGACATCTATGTCCGGAACCCGACATCCTCAGGCGCAAGGGACCGAAGTCGCGGTGCGAAACACATGGTTTGCCCCTCTTATTCGCAACCCTTCCGTGGCATGCCGATTGCATGGGAAACAGTGAAGGGGCGGGTCCAGACGAACTGTCCCTCGAAGCAACCTGATCCGAGCGAATGAACGTGACAGCGGGCATGACATCCAAGGAGAAGCTCATGCGGGTAGCCGTGGTGTGGAACCATGATCATGCGGGCGTGATTAACCGGTTCGGTCAGCCTAGTCCCGAGTACGACGATCGCGAGATGGTCGAGAGCCTGGTGGCGGCATTAAAAGAGGGCGGCCATGAGACGCTGCTGTGCGAAGGCGATAAAGGACTGCTCAGAACGCTAGAGCAATTCATGCCCCCCGATCCGGAAGCCCGCCCCTCCGGAATCGTCTTCAACTGGGCATGGGGCGGAATTCAGGGGGAGAGCCGATATACCCACGTTCCGGCCATGCTCGAGATGGCCGGCGTTCCGTACACCGGATCGGGCCCGCGCGGGTTTGGGCTGGGCGCCGACAAGGTCGTCACCAAGATGCTCATCCGCGAGCGCGGGGTGCCGACGCCGAATTTTCGTGTGATGCGTCGCGGCACGGAGAGCGCCGGAGACCTGCGCTTCCCAGTGGTAGTGAAGCCGCGTTACGAAGGTGGCAGCTTGGGATTGCAGCTCGTTCATGAGCCCGCTCAGTTACGGCATGCCGTGGAAGCGATCGTCACGCAGTATGCGCAGGACGCGCTCGTGGAAGAATACATCGATGGGCGGGAAATCAACCTCGCGTTGCTGGGAAACGGAGAGCCGGAGGTGTTTCCTCCCGTGGAGTGTGACTTCGGCGACCGCGAAACGCGTCTTATGACTTGGGAGGCGAAATTTGTGGCGGCCGCGGCGGTGCCGAAGATTTGCCCGGCGCAAATCGAGGGCGGGCTTGCGGCGGTGCTGCGGGATATTTCGGTTACGACCTTCCGTGCCTGCCAATGTCGGGACTATGCCCGCGTCGACCTTAGGCTCGACCGCTCCGGCCAGCCCTTTGTCCTGGAGATCAACGCACCGGGGCTCGCGATGGACTCCTCTTATGTCCGAGCCGCGATGACTGCCGGACACAGCTTCTCGAGCTTGGTCAATCGCATACTTGGTGTCGCCCACACGCGGTACTTCGGAATCGGCATCCCGTAGACCACATCGTACTGCTGGTTTCGGAAAGTCGCGGACACGAAAGGAGTGCACCTCTGGACTGAGACACAAAAAATCGCGGACAGTTTCCCTGCCAAGAGAGGAAACTGCGGGCACGGAAGGCAAAGAGTTATTCATGATGACCATAAGCTGGAGCCACTCCGACGCATGGAGGCGGGCGAAACCGTCAGCAGGTTGGCAGATGAGGTTGGCATCGGTCGCCAACGTCTTTATGAGTGGCGTGATCATCTCAGCCTTCATTGGCAATCCGAAGTCACGTCGGCGCGGTCGGCCGGCCAGATCGACAACAGGAGTTAATGGGGCCAGCCCAGCTGCAGAGCGCGGTCACGTGCCGGCACCTCAGGAAAAGTGGCCTACCTGAAGTTTCATCCATCGGCGATTAGAGCCTCGGCCGTTTCCGTTACGCCGTATGGCGCGGTTGGAGCAACCGGCGGAGACGCGAAGCCTCCATCGAGCGCAGCGTCGGAGCCGGTTGGGGCGAGGGTTCCGGCGCATCGTGCGGGTTCGAGAACAGATCGAACTGATATGTCGTGGGCTGGCGCGGCATGGACCTCCCCCCATTCGCGTCGTGAGGACCCGATGCTACGCCCGAACCTCCATTGCGATGGGGCGTGGGAATTGGCCGTCGCGTCCTGCAGCAGTGTCACCAAGACGCCAAGCGTTCTGGGATCGACATGTGGGGCAGCGGCAATGCGCCACGCGGTGCAGACCGCGCGATCAAACATCCAGGCCGGAACCTCCAGCCACCTATCGGAGGGGTGGCCAGAGCGACTGCAGCGGAAAACCTACCGGTTAACCTTCTCGATCACCTCATGAATGAACAGGACGCCTGGCCCAGGGATGCCATGGATAAAGAAGCCCGGGTTCCTCGGTCCGTGGGCGTTCTCTCGTCGTGTTGTTCAACACCGCAGGGGCCCATTCCTCGCTCGGCCACCAGCCCCGGCGGCCTTCGCGCCGACCGCGCAGATGCCATATGGCGGCGCTGCCGGAAGAGACGCCTGACGCTGACAACGCTGATGGTGCGCCTGACCCTCGAGCACGCGGACGGCGAGCGCGCCGTTCGACGGGAGGAGGCGCGCCATGATGCATGAGAAGATCTGGCCCCACCATCTGGACCGCTAGGCGATCCTGTAATTGCGGCAGTCCTCGGCCCATCAGGACAATCTTGAGAGCCGCCTGCAGTATGCGATGCGCGGTCGCCTAGTGGCACTCGGCTGGTCTTGCATCGGCACGGTTGATGACGATCTCGGCCGCTCTGCCGCAGGCGGTGTCGCGCGAGCTGTGTCGATGCCGGCTCAATACTCCCCAGAAGTGCCGTTTGAATCTTCCCCAGCTTAGCGCAGGCGCCGGTCTTCCGGAGCGCGCTGGGAGACCGGCGGCGCGCGATCGTTGATGCTTCTCCTGATGGTCGGGAGAGGGATTTCGGTCATCATTCGGCAGGGCCTGTCAGTGTCGGCGATCGCCAGGGAGAGCGCGGGATCGACCGCACTACGGTGCGCAAAATACATTGCCCGCGGGCTCCAGGCTCCGGCCTACGGACCGCGCAAGCCGCGTCAGGCGGTGCTCGATCCCTTCACAGCCTATCTTTGCGAACGGGTCACGCGATATCCCAGGCTCACCGGCAGCCGGCTCTTCCGCGAACTGAAGGACCTCGGCTATGGCGGCGGTTACACGGCCCTTACCGACTTCCTGCGCGACGTCCGTCCTGCCGCGGCGGAGCGTGGATACGAGGTTCGCTTCGAGACCGCGCCCGGCGAGCAAGCGCAAGTCGAGTTCGCCCAGTTCAATGTCGTCTTTGCCGATGAGCCGACCACGCCGAGAATCGTCTGGCTATTCTCCATGGTGCTTGGCTTCATTCGCCTTATCTGGCACGCTTGGTCGTCCAGCAGGATCCGCCGACTGTCTTGCGCTGCCATGCTGGGGCTTTCGAGGCGCTGGGCGGCGCTCCTGGCGAAGTGCTTTACGACCGTATGAAGACGGCTGTGATCCGCGAAGGCGATACCGGCCGCCTCGGGATGGAAACCATAGTGGCGGGCAAGATCGACGAGGCAAGGTTGTAGACGATGCCTGCCATTCGACGCGGTGATCCTTCGAACAGGCGAGGATTGCGTTCGGGTGAACTCTGTGCCGTGGTCGGAAACGATCATGTCCGGCTTGCCGCGCGGGCGATCAGTTCCGTCAGTTCACGGGCAACCCGACAGCCGGAGATCGAGGTGTCGGGATCGCGGCAAGGCATTCGCGCGTCACGTCGTCGACGATGTTGAGCACGCGGAAGCGCCGGCCGCAGGCGAACTGGTCATGCACGAAATCCAGCGACCAGCGCGCATTCGGCTTTGCCTCGACTAGGATCGGCGCCCGCGTGCCGACGGCTCGTCGTCGCGCCCGGCGCTTGCGCACCGTCAGGCCGTCCTCGCGGTAGAGTCGGTAGACGCGATTGACCCCTGATGGCTCGCCTCTCGCTGGAGCAGAATGAACAGGCATCGATAGCGGAAGCGGCGGCGCTCGTTGGCAAGGTCGCGGAACCTTGTGCGCAGCTCCGTCTCCGGCGGACGCCGGGACCGGTAGCGGACCTCTTGCGATCGGCACCGACGACGGAACAGGCCCGACGCTCCGACACGCCCATGACGGCCTATTGCCAGGGCAGTAGTTCGTGCAGACGAGGTGGGAAGATCGGAAGATCGGCAATGCGGCGAGCCAAGCTTTCGAGTCTACGTCGTTGAGGGGAGCCTGGTGATGAGGGTAAGCATGACGGCGGCGCGGTCGGGCCGCGCTGGGAACCGGCGAAGGTCCAGTTGCGCCTTCCCAGAGCAATTCCTCTCAGCGCGCGTTCTGCTGCCTTATTCGTGAGACAGATCCGCTCATCGTCCAGGAACCCGGGCAAAACCATCCCGGCGATTCAGCATATAGTCGATCGCCTCGATCACCTCTGAGGATCTGCTGAGCATAGCACGCTCCCGTTTCAGCCTCTTTGCACGTCGTCCAACAGCGGCTTTACTCTTTTCCTGCCTTGCAGCCAGTCGTTCTTCGGCGCTTAATCCGTTGATCTGCCATCGACGTCGAACCACGCGTCGAAGCGTTTGACAGCCTATAGGGCGATCGGGGAGATCTGCTTGCCTTTCCGTTTTTTCTGGAGATCGGCCAGTTCAAAGAACTTGCGGCGCGGATGCGTATGGCAAAAGTGATCGGCACCGCTTCTTTTCGGCAACAATGAGCGGCTCGAAAGCCATTGTAGCAGTCGCTCTACAGAATGCCGCCATACCTAGCCAGAACGTTTCTGCGCATCCTCGCCGGCGCCGATCACTCCAAGCACAGTGTATTGCTGCCGGCGCTGCCTCCCCGAAGGGCGGGATCATCTTGCAGACGCGCGACGGCTTCCCGCTTAGCGGCGGGTCCTACCATGCAGCATACGCGCCCCGTCGTGCACTTGTCTTTGGCCTGGCTATGATGAGATCCGCGCACGCCGTTAAGCGCCTGCGCGAAGCCGACAAGCCCGCCGATCAGGCAGGCCGTCTGACCTCATGCCATTATAGAGCCCGCGCCGTTCGCGCGCGTGCGAAACCATCGTATCGGTACCGTGCGGTCGCAACTTCGTCGAAACCGTGGCGAATTGCCGCACTTGGTGGCGCGAGCGCAACATCGTTGCATCTAGTTACTCGGATGGTGATTCTCCGGCGGGGTTAGGTCCCCGGTGACGGGCAGATCACTCGCAAGCCAGCAGACGGCCATGTGTTGCGATCCCACTTCGATGGCGGACGGCTCCTCTTGCCGGCACCGATCGAAAGCTAGCGGACAACGCGGATGGAAACGGCATCCCTTCGGCACGTGCGCAGCACTTGGGACCTCGCCCTGCAGGGCTGCCAGTTCACCGCGATCTGGGTCTCGGCTGACCTGTGGCGTGGCGTTGCGAAGCGCGACGGTATACGGATGGCGGGGGCGGAACGTGATGTCGTCGGCAGTACCGATCTCAATCAGCCGCCCAAGGTACATCACCGCAATCCGATCGGCTATTAGCCAAGCAAGTGGCAGATCATGAGTGATAAACACCAGCGTCAGATTTTGCCGCTCACGCAGCCCGATAAGGACCTGGAGAATCTGTGCGCGGATTGAGACATCGAGCATCGAAACCGGTTCGTCGGCAACGATTAGTTCCGGGTTCACTACGAGCGCACCAGCTACCACGACCCGCTGGCGCTGTCCGCCAGAGAGCTCGTGTGGAAACCTCGCGAAAAACTCATCGGGAGGATTGAGCCCGGCGGCCGCAAGCGCTTCGCTGACTCGGCTGGCGAGTTCGCCGGCGTCCTTGACCAGCCGCAGTGACCGCAACGGCTCTGCGACGATATCGAATACGTTCTGTCGGGGATTGAGTGCCTGATAAGCATCTTGGAAGATCATCTGCACGCGACGTCGGTAAGGACGCAACGCCGAGAAGCCTCGCACCGACGTCATGTCGCGGTCCTCGAACAGCAACTTGCCGCCAGTCGGCTGGACGAGCTTGGCAATGACACGGCCTACCGTCGTCTTGCCACTCCCCGATTCGCCAACCAGTGCTACGATCTCCCCGCGCCCGACAGTGAGGTCGATCCCGTCTACCGCCCGCACGGCGCCGCGGTGTCTTCCGAGGACATGGTCCAAGACCCCGCCCTGGATCGGGAAATGGACCTGCAGGCCCTCAAGACGCAGGATATCGGCGGTGTCAGGCATGAGTTGCGACCTTGTCTTCTTGCGAGGACCGGTGAAGGTGACAGGCGACGCGTCCCCGCTCGAACTTATCGAGGGTGGGGACCTCGGTCGCGCAAATCTCCATGGCCGACGGGCAACGCGGATGGAAGGCGCAGCCTGACGGCCGGTTCATCAAGTTGGGGGGATCACCGGGGATGGGCCGAATGATCCGTTTGCCGCTCGCTGGGTTAGGGATCGATTCGATCAGCAGGCGGGTGTAGGGATGTTTGGGCTGGGCGAAGATCTCAGCGACAGTTCCATCCTCGACGATCCGGCCGGCGTACATGATCATCGCGCGATCGCAACACTCAGCCACGACAGAAAGGTCGTGAGTAATTAAAATAAGGGCAAGGCTAAGCTGCGATCGCAACTCACCCAGCAGCTTAAGAATTTGAGCCTGTGTTATGACGTCGAGCGCCGTGGTCGGCTCGTCGCCGATGATGATTGAGGGGCGACACGCGAGCGCCATGGCAATCATCACCCTTTGGCGCATACCGCCCGATAGCTCGTGGGGATAGGCGGAACCGCGATCGGCCGGAATGCCGACGAGCTCGAGCAGCTCCTTTGCTCGGGCGATTGCGTCAGCCTTTGGCATCCCGAGTTTCAGTATGCAAGGCTCAGCGATTTGCTTGATGATACGGTGAACGGGATTGAGCGCATTCATCGCGCCCTGGAAGACAACAGATGTTTCGCTCCAGCGATGTGGCCGCATCGCGGCATCATCATCAATCGGTAGTCGGTTACCACGATAGCGCACTTGGCCGCCGCTGACACGCGCGTTGGGCGAAAGTAGACCAGCGATCGCCATCGCAGTCGTGGTCTTACCACTGCCCGATTCACCGACGAGGCCAACGGCCTCTCCGGCATGAAGCGCGAAGCTTACGCCGTCGATTGCTCGCAATGAAGCGCCCTTGAGCCCATATTCGACGGAGAGCCGGTCGATTTCCAGAAGTGGTGCCTTGTCTTGGGAGGAGTTTGTCATGGGATCACCCTCCGCCGTGGATTGAATGTGTCGTCGAGGGCATTGCCAATCAAAACGAAGCTAAGCGAAACGATGAGCACGCACAGGCCTGGCGCGCCGAAGTACCACCAAGCTCCCACGCTTGCGGCGCCGGCCTGCTGCGCGAGGAACAGCTCGGTGCCCCATGAAGGCTGCAGCGGATCCCCAAGCCCAAGAAAAGAGAGCGCGGTCTCAGTAAAGATCGCGTTGGCGACAACCAGGCCACCATTAGCTGCGACCTGCGGCACAAGGTTGGGCAGGATATGCCGAACCATGATACTGAGATCATTGCTGCCTGCGACCCGAGCGCGATCAACGAACTGGCGTTCCCGGAGCGACAGCGTCTGGCTGCGGACAATCCGAGCAATAAAGGACCAGCTCGTCAAGCCGATGACAACAACGATCACGAAGAGAGAGGGACGGAAGCCAAGGATCTCCCGGCCACGCCCCACAACCTCGAGAACCATGGGAGTGATGACCAGCGCCAGCAAGAAGGAAGGCACGATGAAAAAGAAATCCGTTATGCGCATCAGCCAGACATCCGGCCAGCCTCCCAAGTAACCAGAGGTCATGCCGACCGTGGTTCCGACAATGAGGCTGATCGCGGTCGCCATCAGCGCGATCATCAGCGAGATCCGGGCACCGTGGACAACCAGATTGAGCACATCCCGCCCGACTTCGTCTGTGCCCAGCAGATGCTGACTGTCAGGCCGCGCCAGGAAATCGCCGGTTGCGGTAGCTGCTGTTTCGAGCGGCCCGACGAGCAAACCGGGGACGGCTGCCAGGACGAGAAAGAACGTTAGAGCCGACAACCCGACCCAAGCACCTCCGTGGCTAAGGAATTGGCGGAAGAATGCCTTGATTGCGCGCCGCCCGAAACGGCGGTGAGAAACCTTAACCTCGGTCATTGGCGCACCCGGGGATCAAGAATGCCGTAGGTGAGGTCGGCAACCAGGTTCGCGAAGACAATGGATGTACCGAGTAACAAGAAGATCCCCTGAAGGGTCGGGTAGTCCCGCGCGTTGAGCGCCTCAACCGTCAGGCCGCCGATCCCCGGCCATGCGAACACGGATTCGACGGTGATCGCACCCGCTACCACGTAGCCGAGATTGAGCGTCACCAAGGTCACGACCGGTAGCATCGCATTGCGGAAGGCATGGCGCATCAGCATCTGGCCGGCTGTCAGTCCCTTTGCCCGGGCCGTCACCATGTAATCCTCCGTGACGACCTCGCTCATTGCGGCGCGAGCGACCAGCACGTATTGCCCTATCAGCCCTAACGCTACCGCGGAGACAGGAAGCAAGAGATGGCGGACACGGTCGACCAGCCAATCAATGGGAACGGTGTTCGCCGCACTCGGCGAATATGCCCCATAGCCGGGAAGCCAGCCCAATGCCGCGCTGAAGAACAACACTAAGAGCATGGCGAGCCAAAACGGCGGCGTGGAGTAGAGGGCCAGAGAGGTACCCGTAACGACATGGTCGACGGCTCTTCCCCGCCGCCAGCCCGCGTAGATGCCAAGCATGACCCCGGAGACAATCGCGATGACTTGCGCCACACCGACAAGGGCCACGGTGGCAGGCAGCCGTTCCAGAAGCAGGTCGACAACACGCTGGCCCCTAAATTTGAAGCTATAGCCGAGGTCGCCACTCAGTGTTGTGGACAGGTAATTGAGTACCTGGTCCGGGACGAGCGGCCGGTCAAGACCCCAGCGCTGGCGCTGGGCCTCGATCCGCTCAACGGATACGCTGGTGCGCGCTCCGCTCAACAGAAGGGTGGCGGGGTCACCCGGAACGATCCTGAATAAGATGAAGTTCAGGATCAACACCATCAGAAGCGTTACAACCGCCCTGAGGAGAATGTGCCAAAATCGCCGCCTCATGGTGTGACTTTCTACTAGGGCCATTTTAGATCGGCTTCAGGCGGTCGAATGGAAAGTAGCTCCATGCCGACATAATGTCCTCTGTCCCCCAGCCCTCGAAGCAATCCTTGCGACGGGCGTCGAGCGAGAAGGGGTAGCTCAGTACGATGTATGGCGCTTCTGCGTAGATGAGGCGCGCTGCCTGATCGACCAGCTCCTGGCTCTTCTTGAGGTCGACGGTTACCTCGATCTCCGACAGCAGCATGTCGAATTTGTCGTTTGTCCAGTACGCGGTGTTGTGGTTGCCGATGCCCTTGGTGCTGCCCTTGCTGAGCAAGTCGTGAGGCGAAGGGGATAGCCAGCTATTGCCAATGTTCA
>NZ_JAMYLI010000039.1:0-58444 GCF_040317955.1 Mesorhizobium sp. M1342
GCTTCGTCGTCATCGCAAGATCCCTGGTTCAAAAACAGGGAATCACATCCACACAATTTTGCAACAGGCCCACGAGGGGGGAGATCGCTCTCCCTAAGCCAGCGTGCGCTCGACGATATCGCGCAGATCCGCCGACAGGTTTTCGGCGCCGGCGATCGACAGCAGCGCTTCCCTGGCCTTGGCTTGCCGCAAAGGTTCGAGCGAACGCCACGATCTGAGCGCCGTCGCCAGCCTTGCCGCCACTTGCGGGTTGCGTTTTTCGACCTCGAGCACAGTCTGAGCAAAGAACCAGTAGCCTTCGCCGTCAGCACGATGGAAGCCGGTCTGGTTGGCGCTGGAGAAGGTGCCGATCAGCGAGCGAACTCGATTTGGATTGCCCATCGAGAAGGCCGGGTGGTTGGTCAGGGCCTTCACGGTGTCGACGGTTTGCGGCCCCGGAACGCTGGCCTGGATCTGGAACCATTTGTCCATGACCAGCGGGTCGGACCCATAGGTCGTCTCGAAAGCCGCCAGCGCCTCGACCGTCTCGGGCGAACCGTGGTGACGATGCGCGAGCACGGCAAGTGCTGCCGCGCGGTCGGTCATGTTGGTCGCCGACTGGAAATGCCCGGCGGCGAGTGCTGCTCCACCCGGCTGCAGCGACAGATAATCCAGCAAGGTGTTGCGCAAGGCGCGTCGTCCGGCGCTCGCCGCGTCGGGGCTGAACGCTTCTCTGTCGGCAAGGCTGCGGTAGAGGCCCGAAAAAACGTCCCGGTTCGCAGTGCCGATCGCCAACGCCACTGCCTCGCGAGCGGCATAGATGGCATCGGGGTCGATGTTCCTGCCGATGTCGCGGGCGATGTCGGCTTCGCCGGGCAATGCCAGCGCCAGTGCTCGATAGGCCGGCTCCAGCGTCTCGTCACCGACGATGCTGCCGGCGAGTTCGATCAGCCGCGGTGCAAAGGCCGGCTGCTTGCCGCCGAGGACCTCGCGGAAGGCTGATATCAGTGCATCAGTCAGCAATGTGTTGAAGGCCTGCCAGCGCGAGAAGGCGTCGCTGTCATGGCGGGCGAGAAAGAACTGGTCGTCGGCTTTCTGCTCGACGGACAATGTCACCGGCGCCGAAAAGCCGCGGTTGAGCGACACGGCCGGGCGCTCGGTGACGCCTGAGAACCGCACCATGTGGCGACGCTTGCGGATATGGATGACGCCGTCCTCGACGCTGGCGCCTTCGACGCCGCTATACGGCACAGGCTTGCCGCCGGCGCCGATCAGGCCGAAAGCCAGCGGGATGTGCATCAGCCGCTTGCGGCTTTCGGACGGTGTCGGCGGCACCGACTGCTCGATTTCGAGCGTGAATTCTTGCGCGGCCGGATTGTGCGTCGAACTGATCGTCAGGTTCGGCGTTCCCGCCTGATGATACCAGAGCGCGAACTGCGACAGGTCGCGGCCGGACGCATCCTCGAACACCTTGATGAAATCCTCGATCGTCGCCGCGTCACCGTCGTGCCGCTCGAAATAGAGGTCCATGCCGGCGCGAAAGACGTCGGCACCGAGAATTGTGCGGATCATGCGCACCACTTCGGAGCCCTTCTCGTAGACCGTCGCGGTGTAAAAATTGTTGATTTCGCGGTAGCGGCGCGGCCGCACCGGATGCGCCAGCGGACCTTGGTCCTCGGGAAACTGGTGGGCGCGCAAGGTGCGCACTTCGGCGATGCGCTTGACCGCGCGCGAACGCTGGTCGGCAGAGAATTCGTGATCGCGGAAAACCGTCAGGCCTTCCTTCAGGCAGAGCTGGAACCAGTCGCGGCAAGTGATTCTGTTGCCTGTCCAATTGTGGAAATACTCATGCGCGATGATCGCCTCGATATTGGCGAAATCGGCGTCCGTCGCGGTCTCCCGGTCGGCCAGCACATATTTGTCGTTGAAGATGTTAAGGCCCTTGTTCTCCATCGCGCCCATGTTGAAGTCGGACACGGCGACGATGTTGAAGACGTCGAGATCGTATTCGCGGCCGAACGCCTCCTCGTCCCATTTCATCGACCGCTTCAGAGCATCCATCGCGTAGCCGGCCAGGTTCTCCTTGCCGGGCTTGACATAGATGCCGAGTTCGATCGTGCGGCCCGATAGCGTGACGAAACTGTCCGCAAGCTGGCCGAGATTGCCGGCCACCAGCGCGAACAAATAGGACGGCTTGGGGAAAGGGTCGTGCCACACTGCATAGTGCCAGCCGTCGCCGAGGTCGCCCCTGTCGACCGGGTTGCCGTTGGACAGGAGCAGCGGCGCTTCGTCACGTATTGCCTCTATGCGCACCGTGTAGACGGACAGGATGTCGGGACGATCGAGGAAATAGGTGATGCGGCGAAAGCCCTCGGCTTCGCATTGCGTGCAGTAGACATGGCTCGAGCGGTAGAGGCCCATCAGGGCTTCGTTGCCGGCCGGCGCCACCTCGGTCTCTATGAGCAACTGGAAGCGACGCGCCGCCGGCGGCTTGAGGATGGTCAGTTGATCGGGCGTCGCCAGCAGATCCGCCGGCTTTACCTTGTTGCCGTCGATCTCTATGCGCTTGAGGGTCAGCCCGTCGCCGTCGAGCACCAGCGGTGCCGACACGGAGACGTCGTCACGACGCTCTATCGTGAGCACGGCGGTGACACGCGTTGCGTCTGGCGAAAGGCGGAAGGTAAGGTCGGTTTTCGGAATGAGGTAGTCGTTGGGGCGATAGTCTTCGAGTTTGAAGACCTGGCCGGTGTCCGTGCGCATTCCGTGGGTTTTCCTGTCGATTGCGTTGGCGGCGGATTGTGTCCGCTGGTCCAAGAAATTTGAAGTCCGCGCTCTTTACACGAAACCGCCCCTCGACAAAACTGAGGCAATGCCTATTTCAGGCGTTCCTTCTCCTGTCATCATCACGAGGCATCCATGACCGTCGTCACACCGAAATTCGGCATGGGCGCATCCGTGCTGCGGCGCGAGGATGCCGCCTTCATCCAGGGCCAGGGCCGCTATACCGACGACATCCAGCCGGCTGGCGTCCTGCATGGCTATGTCCTGCGCTCGCCGGTCGCCAAGGCCAGCTTCACCATCGGTTCGACCGAGGCGGCGAAGGCGGCACCTGGCGTCCATCTGGTGCTGACCGGCAAGGATCTTGCCCATCTCGGCGATCTGAAATCCGGCGTCATGCAGGAACAGCCGGACGGCACCAAGGCTCCGACGCGCGACATCCCGATCCTGTGCCGCGACCGCGTCAACTATGTCGGCGATGCCGTTGCCTTCGTCGTCGCCGACAGCCGAGCCTTGGCGCAGGATGCCGCCGAACTGATCGATGTCGACTATGACGGCGAAGATGCGGCCTCCGGGACGGCAAATGCACTTGCCGAAGGCACGCCGCTGGTCTGGCCGGAGCTTGGTTCCAACCGCGCCTTCAGCTACCACATGGGCGACAGGAAAAAGACCGAAGCGGCCTTCGCCAAGGCCGCCCATGTCACCCGCATCGAGTTCGTCAACAACCGGCTGGTGTGCAACTACATGGAGCCGCGCTCCGCGATCGGCGAATGGAACGTCGAGGAGAAGCGCTTCGTGCTGACCACCGGGTCGCAAGGCGTGCACTCCATGCAGTATATCCTGGCCAGCGTGTTCAAGATCAAGAAGGACCAGCTGCGCGTCATCACGCCTGATGTCGGCGGTGGTTTCGGGCCGAAGAGCTTCGTCTACCGCGAATATCCGCTGGTGCTGGAAGCGGCAAAGCGGCTTGGCCGCCCGGTGAAATGGGCCGGCGACCGCACGGAACACTTCCTGACCGACGCGCAAGGGCGCGACAATTTCGTCACGGCCGAGATGGCGCTGGACAAGGACGGCCGCTTTCTCGGCATGAAGGTGGACCTGCTCGCCAACATCGGCGCCTATATCTCGCAATACGGTCCGTTCATCCCCTATATCGGCGTCACCATGTCGACCGGTGTCTATGATATCCAGGCGCTCGACGTCTCGGTGACCGGCCTCTACACCAACACTTGCCCGGTCGATGCCTATCGCGGTGCCGGCCGACCGGAAGCAGCCTTCCTGCTGGAAAAGCTGGTCGATGCCTGCGCCCATGATCTCGGCCTGCCTGTCGAAGAGATCCGCCGCCGCAACTTCATCCGGCCGGAGCAATTTCCCTATCGGACGCAAACCGGCCGCCTCTACGACACCGGTGAATTCGAAGGCCATATGGAGCGCGCCATTGAGCAATCCGAATGGAAAGCGTTTCCGGAGCGGCTGGCGCAATCGAAGGCCGGCGGAAAAATCCGCGGTCTCGGCATGGCGACCTATATCGAGGCCTGTGCCTTTCCGGGCTCCGAACCGGCCTTCGTCGAACTCAATGGCGATGGCACGGTGACGCTGAAGATCGGCACCCAGACCAACGGGCAGGGGCACGCCACCGCCTATGCGCAGTTCCTGTCGGAAAAGCTCAATCTCGACATCGACAAGATCCATGTCCGCCAGGGCGACACCGACGAATTGAAGGCCGGCGGTGGCACTGGCGGCTCGCGCTCCATTCCGCTGGGGGGTGTATCGGCTTCCCGCGCGGGCGAGGATCTGGCCAACAAGATCAAGCGCATCGCAGCCGACGAACTGGAGGCTTCTGCCGGCGACATTGAGCTGTCTGATGGTGTTGCCCGCATCGTCGGCACCGATCGCTCGATCGATTTTTCCGCCATCGCCAAGGCCGCCAAGACATCAGACGATCTCAAGGGCTTTGGCGAGTTCGTGCAGGACGAATGCACCTATCCCAACGGCACCCATATCTGCGAGGTCGAGATCGATCCCGACACCGGCGCGACCGAGATCGTCCGCTACACCATCGTCGACGATTTCGGCGTCACCGTGAACCCGATCCTGCTCGCCGGCCAGGTGCATGGCGGCGTCGTGCAAGGCATCGGCCAGGCACTGACCGAAGACACTATCTATGGCGAGGATGGACAGCTTTTGACGGCGAGCTTCATGGATTACGCCATGCCGCGCGCCGACAATTTCCCGTTCTTCCATTTCGAGACCCGCAACGTGCCTTCGACCACCAATGCACTCGGCATCAAAGGCGCGGGCGAGGCCGGCACCATCGGCTCGACCCCGGCGGCACTCAATGCGGTGACCGACGCGCTCTGGCGCGCTTATGGCGTCAAGCACATCGACATGCCGGCAACGCCCGCGCGTATCTGGGCGACGATCCGAGAAGCGTCGGGAGCGTGACAGCAGGCCCCGGCAGCCCCCCGGCCACAGCCAGCGATGATGCCGGCGGGCACGACACGCTTACCGGCATCATGCTCAAGATCGTGTCGGTGGCGGTCTTCGTCGGCATGCAGACCTGCATCAAAGCCGCAGGCACGGTTCCGGCCGGCCAGATTGTCTTCTTCCGCTCTTTCTTCGCCATCTTCCCGATCATCGCCTTCCTGGCTTTCAGGAAAGAACTCGGCACTGCCTTCACCACCAGGCGTCCGTTCAACCACATCGCCCGCGGCCTGGTCGGCGTCTGCGCCATGGGGCTCGGCTTTTTTGCGTTGACCCGACTGCCGCTGCCGGAAGCGATCACGCTGAACTACGCGCAGCCGCTGCTGGTGGTGGTGTTCAGCTCCATCTTCCTCGGCGAGGCCATCCGTGTCTATCGCTGGAGTGCGGTCGCGGTCGGCCTGGTCGGCGTGCTGATCATCTCCTGGCCGGAACTGACGCTGCTGAGTTCAGACGAGGCGCTCGACGACCAGGAAGTGCTCGGCGTCATGGCCGCTCTTGTCGCGGCGGCGATCTCGGCCGTCGCCATGCTCTTGGTGCGCAATCTCGTGCAAAGCGAGCGCACAGCGACCATCGTGCTGTGGTTTTCTGTGACGGCGAGCGTCATGTCGCTGCTGTCGCTGCCATTCGGCTGGCAGGCGCTGACGCCGCTCCAGGCAGCTCTCCTTGTTGCCGCCGGCTTCTGCGGCGGCCTCGGCCAGATCCTGATGACGGCGGCCTATCGCCATGCCGAGGCCTCGGTGGTGGCGCCGTTCGAATACACCTCGATGATCCTCGGCGTCGTCGTCGGCTATCTCGTCTTCGGCGACGTCGCCACGCTCCATATGCTTGTCGGCGGCCTGATCGTCGTCGCCGCCGGCATCTTCATCATCTGGCGCGAACGCCAGCTTGGCCTGGAGCGCACCCGCACGCGCAAGGCGTCTTTGCCTGAAGGGTGATTACGACAGCTCGGCTCGCTCCTTCGCCAACCGAACCAGCACTGTCCTCGTCTGTTCATCGGCGGGGAAAAACGATTCGATCGCCAGTTCCGAAAGCGTCACGTCGAGCGGCGTGCCGAAGACAGTGATGGTGCTGATGAACGACAGCACCTGATCGCCATGCGCCAGCCTGAGCGGATGCACGATGGCATTCGGCTCGACGGACACCGGCCGGCTGCCTTTCAAGCCGGACGGGTAACTGCGCAATTCGCGCTCCAATTCGACCAGCACAGGGTCACCGCTCGCGTCGTTCTGGTGTTTCAGGCGCTCGAGCAGATGCGTTCGCCATTCCTGAAGGTTGACGATGCGCGGTGCGATGCCGCCGGGATGCAGGCTGAGGCGAAGCACGTTGACCGGCGGCGTCAGCAGCGAAGCCTCGCTGACATCGTCAAGGAAGGGTGCAATGGCGGCATTGGCCGAAACCAGGTTCCAGTGGCGGTCGACGGCGAGTGCCGGGAAAGGCTCGTGGCCTTTGAGGACGATCTCGACGGCCGCCATCGCCGGCGCCAGCGTCGTGTCGGTCAGGGAGCGTTCGCCGAAGCTGGGCGCAAAACCGGCGGCGAGCAGCAATTGATTGCGTTGCCTCAGCGGTATCGACAATTGCTCGGCCAGATGCAGCACCATGTCGCGCGAGGGCGCGGCGCGGCCGCTTTCGACGAAGCTCAGATGCCGCTGCGAGATCTCGGCCTCCATGGCGAGGTCGAGCTGCGACATGCGGCGGCGGGTGCGCCATTCGCGAATGAGGCTGCCGGCGGACGTTTGGGGTGTTGTCATGAGGCATGATTAGGTCGAGAGCAGACGTATTTCAATTACCTCGGAGGTTATCGGTACGGCATCCATGTCGGAGATTGGCTACTCGCCAAGCCTCAGCCAACTTCCCGCAGCTTTGCCTTCACCTCGAGAAAATCCCGCCACGCCAGCTTCTTGTGCGCGGGCGTTCGCAAGAGATAGGCCGGGTGCAGCGTGGGCATTGCCGGAATGGCGATGCCGGATGCCGTCGTGTGAACGCGCCAATTGCCGCGCAGCCGCAATATGCCCTCCGAGGTGTTGAGCAAGGTCTTGGCTGACGGGCCGCCAAGGTTGATCAGCACCTTGGGATTGACCAGTTCGATCTGCCGCTCGATGAAGGGCCGGCAGATCTCGGTTTCGTGCGGCGTCGGCGTGCGATTGCCCGGCGGCCGCCAGGGAATGACATTGGCGATATAGACTGAAGTGCGGTCGAGTCCGATCGCCGCCAGCATGCGGTCGAGCAGCCGGCCCGATCGGCCGACGAAGGGCAGGCCCTCGATGTCCTCATCGCGGCCGGGTGCCTCGCCGACCAGCATGACGGCGGCTTCCGGGTTGCCGTCGGCGAACACCAAGCTCTTGGCGGTGGCCTTGAGATTGCAGCCGTCGAACGCCGCCATGTGCTGGCGAAGCTCGTCAAGCGTTGTTGCCGTCGTTGCCAATTGGCGGGCAAGTGCTGCCTGAATTTCGTCGGGAACCGTGGCCGACGGTGCGCGCAAAACAGGTGGCGCATTTGGCCTGTCGCCCCCTTCGGGGCGATTTGTCGAACGCTGCTGTGCGGCGGTGTCACCCGAAGGCGCTGCGGTCGGCGCGCGCTCCATCGGCTTTGGCGAGACCTCGGTGAACCGGTTCACCGGCTGCTCTTCGAGCGC
The DNA here is from genome assembly GCF_040317955.1 of Mesorhizobium sp. M1342. Lineage (NCBI taxonomy): Bacteria > Pseudomonadati > Pseudomonadota > Alphaproteobacteria > Hyphomicrobiales > Phyllobacteriaceae > Mesorhizobium > Mesorhizobium sp. M1342. Next base: position 7,874 of record NZ_JAMYLI010000039.1, read on the forward strand.
CTCGTCGACACCAACGCTGGCATAAAAGGCCAGCAGGTCGGCAATATCAGGTCTGTTGGTTGGGGAAGCGGCAGTCATCGATTCACATTCGTCCGCGTGGCGGCAATTTGCAAGGCTGGCAGTTTCTCTACCAGGGCAACGAACCCGGGTTAACGGGTTCCTTCGGAGCCTTTCGCCGGCGCGTTGGCTGACGGAGCATCAAACGAAAAACCCGCCTGTGTGAACTGACCCCCGAAAGTTGGACATCCACCTTCGGGGGTTTTCATGTCCAAACACAGCGAGAGTTTGAAGCGCACTGTTGTTGATCGTTATTTGAGTGGTGAAGAGAGCTATGCGAGCGCCGGTGCAGCCGACGGCGTAGATGCTGCAACGGTGCGCAAATGGGTTGCGAGCTATCAAGCGCACGGGGTTGCCGGCCTCGCTCGCAAGCTCAGCCACTATGACGGCGAGTTCAAGCTGTCGGTTCTGCACCGGATGTGGGAGGATGGACTGTCCTGCCGACAGACGGCCGCGCTGTTCAATATCCGCAACGCCGGCTGCCTTCCGGACTGGGAGAGGCGCTACGAAGCCGGTGGGATAGAGGCGCTCGCGCCGCGCCGCAGAGGAAGGCCGCGATCGATGTCAGACCAGCCGTCGCCTGGCGAGCCGCCCGTGGCGCAGAGTGATGAGACCAAGAGCCGCGAAGAGCTGCTTGCGGAACTGAACCATCTGCGCATGGAGAACGCCTACCTAAAAAAACTGGAGGCCTTAACGCAGGGACACGCGCCCAAAAAGCGCAAGCTGTCCAAGCGTTAAGGCTGCTCTATCCGCTCGATGGTCTGCTCAAACTGGCAGGGCTTTCCCGCAGCACGTTCTACTATCGACAGAAGGCGTCCCGCGTCGACCGCCATGCTGGTCTCAAGGAGAAGATCAGAGCCGTCTTCGACAGCCACAAGGGCCGCTACGGTTATCGCCGGGTGGCTGCTGCACTGCGCCGGCTCGGTCATGTCGTCAATCACAAGGCGGTGCAGTGTCGGATGGTGGAGATGGGATTGAAGTCGCTGGTCAGGCCGAAGAAGTATCGCTCCTACAAAGGCGGCATCGGAAGGACGGCTCCCGATCTCATTCAACGCCAGTTCAACGCTGACAGCGCCAACCATAAATGGGTGACCGATGTGACGGAGTTCAACCTGGCGGGCGACAAGCTCTATCTCTCACCGGTCATGGACCTTTATAATGGCGAGATCATCGCCTTCGAGACCGCAAGGCGACCGCTCTTCAAGCTGGTGGAAAATATGCTCGCCAGAGCGCTGGACCGGCTCGACCAAACCCAACGGCCCATCCTACACTCCGATCAGGGATGGCAGTATCAGACGCCTGCCTACCAGCGCAGGCTCCAGGCACGAGGCATTGCCCAGAGCATGTCACGCAAAGGCAATTGCCTCGACAACGCACCTATCGAGAGCTTCTTCGCAACACTCAAATCCGAGCTCTTCTACCCCAATACCTTCGAGAACGTTCAGAGCCTCAAGGCCAGCATCGAGGATTACATCCACTACTACAATCATGATCGCATCAAACTGAAACTGAAAGGGCTGAGCCCTGTGCAATACAGAACCCAGCCCTTAAATCTGCCGCCACCTTAAACTGTCCAACTTTAAGGGGTTAGTTCAGTGCGGCGGGTCACTGGCGCAAATCAGCACCATAGGCAAAAATGTACCATAGCTGAGGTCACCGAGTCAAGAAAAAATTCCTATCGTCTATCCCGTCGGTATGCGCGGATCCTGCACCAGATAGAAGGTCCAGCGCGGCGTGTAGTCGGTCATCAGGAATTCGAACCTGGCGGTTTTCAACGGGTCGACCTTGCCATTCCGGAACAGCAGCCGGTCATAGGGTTCGAAATCGCGATCGAAATCGGCGAAATTGCTCGACAAAATATTGTCCGGCGTCTTGTTGCGCTGGTCGAAGGAAAGCCCGTCGCCGAACACGCTCGGCTGGTTCAGGATCTCCTGCAATTCGAACTGGAATTCGACCCAGGCCTGGCCGCTATTGTTGAGCACCTCGATGCGCATATACATCATGCCGTTGGCGAATTCGCCGGCCTTGCCGAAGGCCTGGATCGGCTTTGTCGTGCGGATCGTCAGCGTCACCGGCGTTGACGAATTCAGCTCTTCGGTGATGACGAACGGATCGTCCTTCGTCCCGATGCCCGAGGCGCCGGTGATGCGAAAGCCGCCAAGCTCGTCGGAGAAGGAGTAGGCGCCTGCCGCCCAGACCTTCACTTCGTCGGCGGCAGCGTGATGCGGCGCCAGCATCAGAAGGGCCAAAAGGAGCGCCCGGCGGATCCGGCCGGGCGGGAAAAGAAAGCGCGTCGATGAAAAGCCGGCTGGCCCAGGAATGCGCATGGCGTGAAGTATGGCCGATAAGCAAGCCGTCGAACAATTAAAAACGCGCGCTTCGCAGGCAATGCCGGGCGAAAAGCAGTCTTCCAGCCTCGCAATGCGCGACTTTTTGGCCAAAACGGCATTGTCACGTATGCGCCGGTTTCCTGTCGTCAATTGATGCGCTATGCAGCGCGGGAGCCAGCAAGATACCCGAATGGGATAAGCCAGTGCGGAGGGGTTGATGAGCGACATCGAACGCGAAAGCATGGAATTCGACGTGGTTATCGTCGGCGCCGGACCGGCGGGCCTCGCCGCTGCCATCCGCCTCAAGCAGGTCAATCCCGAGCTTTCGGTCGTCGTCCTGGAGAAGGGCGGTGAGGTCGGCGCCCATATCCTCTCCGGCGCCGTTGTCGATCCGATCGGCATCGACCGGCTCTTGCCGGGCTGGCGCGATGAGGACGGCCATCCCTTCAAGACGCCGGTCACATCAGACCATTTCCTGGTCCTTGGTCCTGCCGGCTCGTTTCGCCTGCCCAACATGCTGATGCCGCCGCTGATGAACAATCACGGCAACTACATCGTCTCGCTCGGCAATGTCTGCCGCTGGCTGGCGACCAAGGCCGAGGCGCTCGGCGTCGAGATCTATCCGGGCTTTGCCGCTGTCGGCCTGCTCTACAATGAGCAAGGCGCCGTCACCGGCGTCGTCACCGGCGACATGGGCATCGAGAAGGACGGAACGCACGGTCCGGGTTTCGCACCCGGCATGGCGCTGATGGGCAAATATGTGCTGATCGGGGAGGGCGCTCGCGGCTCGCTCGCCAAGCAGCTGATCGCCAGATACAAGCTTTCCGATGGCCGCGAACCGGGCAAATATGGCATCGGCCTGAAGGAACTCTGGCAGGTCAAGCCGGAGAACCACCGGCCGGGCTTGGTCCAGCATTCCTTCGGCTGGCCGCTTGACTTGAAGACCGGCGGCGGCTCGTTCCTCTACCACCTCGAGGACAATCAGGTGGCGGTCGGCTTCGTCCTCCACCTCAATTACAAGAACCCCTATCTGTCGCCGTTCGAGGAATTCCAGCGCTTCAAGACCCATCCGGCGATCAGCGGGACTTTCGACGGCGCCAAGCGCCTCGGCTATGGCGCGCGCGCCATCACCGAGGGCGGCTGGCAGTCGGTGCCGAAACTGTCCTTCCCCGGTGGTGCGCTGATGGGATGTGCGGCGGGCTTCGTCAACGTGCCGCGCATCAAGGGCTCGCACAATGCCGTGCTGTCCGGCATGCTGGCGGCCGAGCATGTCGCAGAGGCGATCGGTGCCGGGCGCGCCAACGACGAACTCGCTTCCTACGAGGAAGCCTGGCGCGCGACCGACATCGGCAAGGATTTGAAGAAGGTGCGCAACGTCAAGCCGCTGTGGTCGCGCTTCGGCACCATCGTCGGTGTCGGCCTCGGCGGCCTCGACATGTGGCTGAACACGCTGTTCGGTGTCTCGCCCTTCGGCACGCTGAAGCATGGCAAGGCCGACTATGCGACGCTCGAGCCTGCCGCCCAGCACAAGAAGATCGCCTATCCGAAGCCCGATGGCGTGCTGACCTTCGACAGGCTGTCCTCGGTGTTCCTGTCCAACACCAATCACGAGGAAAACGAGCCGGTCCACCTGCTTGTCGGCGACATGGAACTGCAGAAGCGGTCCGAGCACGATGTCTTTGCGGGCCCCTCGACGCGCTACTGTCCGGCCGGGGTTTACGAGTGGGTCGACAAGGATGGCAATGCCGCCGCCGATCCCACGGCCAAGGATGTGCGCTTCGTCATCAACGCGCAGAACTGCGTCCACTGCAAGACATGCGACATCAAGGACCCGAACCAGAACATCAACTGGGTGCCGCCGCAAGGCGGAGAAGGCCCGGTCTACCAGGGCATGTAGGCCCGCGCCGGCCACAGCGTGCAAAGACCCCGACGACGGCTCGGGGTCTCCCGTGGCATGTGAAACATTAGGACTGTTGAAACTGCCGCGCGCTTATGGTTCCATTCCTTGACGATAAGGAGATGGCCAATGCGCCTGGCGGTTCTGGCATGCCTTGTGGCGATCGGTGCGCTGTTCGGTTTGGCTTCGGCGGCCTCGGCCGGCACCAGGGTGGTGGTCAAGACGCGGACCTACGACATCACCGGGAACACGGGGCTGGCGCTGATGCAGGCTATGGACCGCAAGGGGCCGAAGCACGGCTTCATGACGCATGCCATCGCGCTGACCGGCTACGCGGTGGACTGGGACCTTGACACCAGCCAGGACAATGGCGTTTGCCGCTTGCGGCGTGCCAACGGCACGCTCAATCTCTTCTATACGTTTCCGCGTGTCGCCTCGGCCACCACTCCGACGCTCCGGAAGCGCTGGACGCGGTTCTTCGCCGGCGTCCGCGCCCATGAGGAAACCCATGGCCGCATCGCCAGGGAGATGATGCGGGCCACGGAAAGATCGATCTCCGGCCTCAGGATTGCCGACGACCGGTTCTGCTACAAGACACGTCGCGAGGCACAGCGACGTATCAAGGCCACCAATGCCGCATATGAGGCCAAGCAGCTCGCTTTCGATGCGCGCGAGCATCGCGACGGCGGCCATGTCCAGCATCTCGTCATCGCTTTGGTCAGGCCCTGATCCATCAGCCTGGCGTCTTGCCGGTCTGAACAATGGCCGCGGTCGCGGTTTCATGTTCATCGAGCGGCTTTTGCTGGTTCAGCCTGAGTGAGAACTCCACCATGACCGGGAGGTGATCCGAGCCCGTGTCCTCCAGCCGTATCGCGGAATGGATGGTCACGCCGCCCTTGCTGAAAACCTGGTCGATCGGCAGGCCGGCGAAGCGCCGCAGCAAGTCCGGCAGCTTGATGTGGATCCAGGTCGGGCCGGCGGACGGCATCACGGTCAGCCCGCCAAGCGCCGCGACCCGCCGCACGGCGGCACTCCACGGCGCGGCATTGCAGTCGCCCGCCATGATGGCCGTCTCGCCGAGCGCGGAAAGCGGCTCCGTCAACTCGCCGATCTGCCAGTACTGCTCGCGTGGCCACGGCCAACTGAGATGGATCGCGGCGACATCGACGTCGATGCCGCCGAAGTCGACGGTCGCTGTCGCCATGGCGCCGCGCCTTTCGCAACGCGCCTCGGTGTCGGCGGCAAAGGGCCGCCGCGAGAGCAGCGCGACGCCGAATATGCCGTTGGGATAAGGACAGAGGATCCGGTATGGATAGGCGCTGCTGATATAGCCAAGCTCGGTCGCCCACATCGCCGATACCTCGTCCAGGGTGATCACGTCGGGATTGGTCCGGCCGATCAGCGACAGCACCTTCTTCGGCGTCGGATTGTCGTAGCGCAGGTTCATCTGCAGCAGCTTGTAGATCGCGCGGTCTTCGTTCTTGGCTTCATAGGCGGCCTGAACCGGCCACAGGCGGGAGAAGGACAGCGACCCGGAAGTGGTGGCGAAGGCCGCCACGGCAAAAAGCAGTGCCACGGCCGCCTGCAGGCGAAATGTCGTGGCCAGCAGCGGCAGTGCGCAAAGCGCCATCAGCACGGCAAGGTGGACGCGGAAATGCGAGAAGGAATCGAAGGCGGGATGCAGCGTTCCGAAAAACCCGGCCACCAGCGCGATCGAACAGGCCAGCATTGCCAGGAATGCAACCGAAATCAGCAATGTCCCGAAGCTCGCTCTCTCCATGCCGTCTGCTTATCGGCAGAAATGCGGCCAATCAAGATGACGAAATGCCCATGCGATGCGTGGAACCGGCCTACTGGAACGCCGTTTCCGAAAAACTTCTGAGCTTGCGCGAATGCAACCGCTCCATCGGCATTTCCGCGAGCTTCTCCATCGCCCTGATGCCGATGGTCAGGTGCTGCGCCACCTGGCGCTTGTAGAATTCGGTCGCCATGCCGGGCAGCTTCAACTCGCCATGCAGCGGTTTGTCCGAAACGCACAGCAGCGTGCCGTAGGGAACGCGGAAGCGGAAGCCATTGGCGGCGATGGTCGCCGATTCCATGTCGAGTGCGATGGCGCGAGATTGCGACAGACGCTGGACCGGGCCACGCTGGTCGCGCAGTTCCCAGTTGCGATTGTCGATGGTGGCGACGGTGCCCGTGCGCATGATGCGCTTCAGGTCGTAGCCGGTAAGGCCGGTGACTTCGGCGACGGCTTCCTGCAACGCTACCTGGATCTCGGCCAGCGGCGGGATCGGCACCCAGACCGGAAGATCGTCGTCCAGCACATGGTCCTCGCGCACATAGGCATGCGCCAGCACATAGTCGCCCAGCGCTTGGGTGTTGCGCAGGCCGGCACAGTGGCCGAGCATCACCCAGGCATGCGGCCTCAGCACCGCAATATGGTCGGTGATGGTCTTGGCGTTGGAAGGCCCGACGCCGATATTCACCATGGTGATGCCGCCATGTCCCGATTTCTTCAGGTGATAGGCCGGCATCTGTGGCAGGCGGGGAACTGCGACGCCTTCACTGGGCGCGCTTTGCCCGCCCTTGGTGATGACATTGCCCGGCTCGACGAACTCCGTGTATCCGCCGCCGCCATTGGCCATCAGGTCGCGGGCGCGGGCGACGAATTCGTCGATGTAGAACTGATAGTTGGTGAACAGCACGAAGTTCTGGAAATGCTGCGGCGTGGTCGCCGTATAGTGCGACAGCCGGTGCAGCGAATAATCGATGCGCTGCGCCGTGAACGGCGCCAGAGGCCTCGGCTCGCCAAAGGCGACTTCGAAGGTGCCGTTGGCGATCTGGTCGTCGGTGCCATCGAGATCCGGCACGTCGAACAGGTCGCGGATCGGCCGCTTGATGCGCTCTGCCGTCGCGCCGTCGACATGGGTGCCTTCAAGGAAGGCGAAATGCAGCGGGATGGGTGTGGTCGATTCCGACACCGTGACCGCAACCCCATGATTGCGCATGATCAGGCGCAACTGCTCGACGAGGTAGCTTTCGAACAGGCCCGGCTGGGTGATGGTGGTGGAAAAATGCCCAGGCGTCGGCATATGGCCATAGGCCTGGCGCGAGTCGATCTGGGTGAATGAGTTGGTGGTGACGCCGATCTCCGGATAGAAGGCCCGGTAGCGCTTGCCATTGTCGCCGCCTGCTGCCGCCAGCTCTGCGAAGGAATCACGCAGGAACTTGGTGTTGCGGTCGTAAAGCGCCTGCAGTGCCTTGACGGCCTTTTCGGCGCTATCAAAGCTTTGCCGGCCAAAAGGCTCCGGCATGACGACAGATTCGATGGCTTGTGGGTAGATTCGCTTTTCCATGGCTCAATATAGAGACTTGGATCGGCACTTGGGAGGGGTCGCGACCGAAGGCGGCCAAAGCGCCGTTTTTCTTCAACCGCGCTGCAGGCTGACCAGGAGCACAAAGCCGACGCCGGACTTCTTCAGGGCAGGTGCGTCGATCGTCGAGCCGGCATCGGAGCGCATCATCGGCACGGCCAGAACCGGAGCGGCCAGAACCGCCAGGATAAGCGCCGCCCGCGGCAGAAGCCGAAGGGTCTTGAGAGCGTTGGCGGCGATGCGGTTCATGGTGTTTCAGCTTTTCTTTTCGAGGTCTTGGTTTCTTTGTTCAGTTGCGAAGATGGGTGGGGCAGGCGAGGCGGCAGGTTCCGGAACTGGCTTCGTCCCAGGCGCGGGCCGGACGGCCCGCTTCGGCGACGAGGATGGCGAAGAACATCCCAAACAGGCTCACCAGCAGGCAGACGATGGTGAAGCGGCGAGAAAGCATTGGGTCGGTCTCCTTCAACACGCCGGAGAATGCCCTGATGCAACTGAACCGGCTCTGATGCCGGCGTTCATCTGCGGTTCAAGATGATTGACGGGGTTTCGACGGCGCCGGCGTCGGTTTGGATAGCCGCCGGCGGGTATCGAGCATCACCGGCGCAGGATGTGTCGACAAAACGAAAACGGGGCCCGTCGAGGCCCCGTCATCATGTCGTAAGGGTGCGGTCGATCAGAGCTTGTGCCAGGTCTGGCTCTTGCAGATCAGTCCGCCCAGCACGCAGCCGCTCATCTTGAGAGAGCTGCCCGACAATGTCGCCTTGCCCGAATAGGTCTTGTCGTTTGCCGGATCGGTGATGTTGCCGGCATATTTGTTGTCGCCCGTCGCCTTGAGCGAGCCGATGGTCTTGCCGGCATATTTCCCGGACTTGAGGGTGATGGAAAACGAGCCGCCGCCGGCGATGGCCGCGGTTTCGCCGGCCTGCGTCTTCCAATTGCCTTCGATCGGATCGGCCCATGCCGCACCCGGCACGATCAATGTGGCCGCAAGGGCCAGGCTCAGTTTTCGAAACATGTCTTCCTCCCTGTGGATGTCCGGCCGGATGCTCCGCCTCGCCGGTCTGCCGCTTACGCAAACGTAAGCTAATCCAGCTCCCGGCAAAACAAAAGCGGTGCCGTAGCGGAAGACTTTCGGATTTTGAAGCCACCTGAAAGCGCCTCCTCGACGACGAAATGAAACGATCGGCGCATCGCCTTTGTCTGCCGTGGTTAGCGAAGTCTTGCCCCCGCGTGAGAAAACTTTCGTCAAATTTGACGCAAGCAGGCTGAATTGCTGGGTTTGTATCCTTAACGAATTTCGGCGTTTACCTCTTGTTTTAGCTTTGTTTTCCTCAAATTAAGCACGCCATTTAACGACGGATTCAAGCCTGCACGGCATTCTCGAAAGCATCGGAAGAGCAGCCGGCAAGACGAAAGAAGGCAGCTCTCGGGAGCCTGACAGGGCCGGAAAACAGGGGATTGAAATGGCACGTTTTGAAATGCTTGAAGCAGGTTTCGGCGCCATGGGAGCAACTGCCCAGGCCGACATCCTTTTCGAATTGGGCATGATGTATGCGACCGGCCGCGATTGCGAGACCGATGTCGTTGCCGCCCACAAATGGTTCAACATCGCCGCAATCAAGGGCTCGGCCCGCGCCGCCGAGCTGCGCTCGGAACTGTCGGCCGCCATGTCGAAGGTCGAGATCGCCACGGCGCTTCGCGAAGCCCGCGAATGGATGACCATGCACTGAAATCTGCCAATCGCAGAGAGGTCCATCGAAGACAGGGAAGCTCCGGGATCAAGGCCGCACAGACGGCCAGACCCGGCGAAATCGAAGGCCGCGCAAGACGGTCACGAAGGCAAGAGAAAGAACGCGGCAGGCAGCAAGGCTCAGCTGTGCGCGACACGGGGAAGGCGAGCGGGATTCTTAGGCGCGAGAGCGCCCGGAGATTGCTCGACGGACAAAAAAGCCACGACCAGCCGGAACAAGGCTGGCGTGGCTTTTTGCGTTGATGACGTCTTGCAGGCCCAATCGAGCGGCGCCAATGCGCCTAGACAGGCCGAATGAAGGATGAAATTGTCCGGCCTCTCTGGAAGAAGCGGGGCCGGGGCGGCCGCGCGTGAGTGGAGGAGTTCTACAACAATGAAAAAATTGAGTATTCTAAACGCGGCCATATTCGGCCTGATGATGAGCACGCCGGTCGCATTCGCCGACGACATCACCTTTGCGGTGATCGGCCCGATGACCGGACAGCTCGCCACCATCGGCGATCAGTTCAAGCAGGGCGCACAGGCCGCTGCCGACGCGATCAACGCCGCTGGCGGCATCAACGGGTCGATGATCAAGCTTGATATCGAAGACGACCAGTGCGATCCCAAGCAGGCCGTGTCGGTTGCCAACCGCGTCGTCGCCGATGGCGTCAAGTTCATCGACGGCCATGCCTGCTCGGGTTCGAGCATTCCGGCCTCGGCCGTCTATGCCGAAGCCGGCGCCTTGATGATGAGCCCGGCCTCGTCAAACCCGGTGCTGACCGATGCGGCAGCCAAGGCCGGCTGGCCGACGATCATGCGCCTATACACGCGTGACGATGCGCAGGGCGCCTTCATCGGCCCATGGATCGCCAAGAAGTTTGCCGGCAAGAATGTCGTCGTCCTGCACGACAAGAGCGCCTACGGACAGGGCGTGGCTGACGCCGTCAGGGCAACGATGAATGCCGGCGGCCTCAAGGAGGTCTACTATGACGGCATCAACGCTGGCGAGAAGGACTATTCGGCTCTCGTCACCAAGCTCAAGGACTTGAAAGCCGACGTCGTCTATTTCGGCGGCTACCATCCTGAAGCTGGCCTGATCCTGCGTCAATCGGCGGAACAGAACCTGAAGTTCCAGCTGATCATGCCGGACTCCATCGCCTCGCCGGAATTCTGGCAGGTCGCTGGCCCGGCCGGCGAGGGCACCATGTTCGTCTTCCCGTCGGATCCGCAGGCAAAGCCGGAAGCCAAGGCTGCCGTCGAGAAGATCAAGGCCGGCGGTTTCGTGCCGGAGGGCTTCACGCTGTTCTCATACGCCACCATCCAGGCATTCGCCGAAGGCATCAAGCGTGCCGGCAGCGACGACCCGGCCAAGGTTGCCGAAGCGTTGAAGAACGGCACGCCGATCAGCACCGTTGTCGGTGATGTCACCTTCGACGAGAAGGGCGATCTCAAGAATGCCAGCTACGACATCAACCAGTGGCATGACGGCAAATACGCGCCGATCGCGCAGTAATCGCCGACTTGGCGACCAAGTAGCGTAGAGAAATGGCCGGGTCCGTCCCGGCCATTTCTTTTTACCTTCGAACCGTCAGCTGGCTACAGCGGTCGAGGCGGCTTGTTCCCCGACGAACCGCACCAGCACCGTCCCGTCGGTCACCTGCGCGCCCTCGGTGGCGATCTCAGCGATCACGCCGTCATGCGGCGCGGCGATGGTGTGCTCCATCTTCATCGCCTCCAGGATCAGCAGCGGCTGGCCCTTGATCACCGTATCGCCTTTTCCCACGCGCACCAGCTTGACCAATCCCGGCATCGGCGCACGCAGGCTGCCGGCGCTTGCCGCCGCCTCATCGGCCCGTGCCAACGGGTCCGACACGGCGAAGGTGTAGCCAACGGCGCCTTCGAACACGGTGATGTGGCCGGGCCAGCGGGCAAGGCGCGGCGCGGCGCGAAAATCATGCGAATTGGTGTCGTCATAGGGCTTCTCCAGCGCGACCTGGAAGCGCCCATCCGGCCGCACCGAAACCTTCGCCGCGATATCGTCTTCACCGAACTTCAGCCATGTGCGTCGCGCCACGCTGTGGAAATGGGCATAACCGGCAAGCGACGACCACGGATCGTCTGACAACGGCGATGCTCCGGCCCCCGAGGCTGCGACTGCGGCCGCGGCTATGGTTTCTCCGCTCGGCGGCGGGACGATCGTCAAAGCCGCCTGGTGTCTGCCAATCAGGCTGGTGTCGACGTCGCCTGCGGCGAAATCCGGATCGGCGGCGAGAGCGGCAAGAAAGGCGGTGTTGACGGTCGAGCCGGCGATCTCGGTCCGGGATAGCGCCGCGCCAAGCGCTTCCAGAGCCGCCTGGCGGTCCGTGGCGTGGACGACCAGCTTGGCGATCATCGGATCGTAGTACGGCGAGATGGCGTCACCCGCCCGCACGCCGGTCTCGATGCGCATCGTGGCGCCTTGCGGGGCCGCGTCTGGAAATCTCAGATGATGCAGCGTGCCCGTTGCCGGCAGAAAACCTTTTGCCGCGTCCTCGGCATAGATGCGCGCCTCGAAGGCATGGCCGGTAAGCGCGATCTCGCTTTGCGTCTTCGGCAGCTTTTCGCCGCTGGCGACCCGCAACTGCCACTCGACCAGATCGGTGCCGGTCACCATTTCGGTGACGGGGTGCTCGACCTGCAGACGGGTGTTCATCTCCATGAACCAGAAGCGGTCGGCTTTCAGGCCTTGCGAGGCATCGACGATGAACTCGATGGTGCCGGCGCCTGAATAATTGATCGCCTTGGCGGCCTTCACCGCCGCATCCGTCATCGCCTTGCGCAAAGCCTCGGTCATGCCGGGCGCGGGCGATTCCTCGATCACCTTCTGGTGGCGGCGCTGCGCCGAGCAGTCGCGCTCGTAGAGGTGCACGGCGTTGCCGAAATTGTCGCCGAACACCTGCACTTCGATATGGCGCGGCTTGTCGACATATTTTTCGACCAGCACACGGTCGTCGCCGAACGCAGCTTTCGCCTCGCGCCGCGCGCTGGACAACGCTTCGGAAAACTCATCGGGATGCTCGACCCGGCGCATACCCTTGCCGCCGCCGCCAGCGCGTGCCTTGATCAGCACGGGATAGCCGATCTCGCGTGCCTTGGAGGCAAGTAGCACGATCTCCTGCGCCTCGCCATGGTAGCCCGGAACGACCGGAACGCCGGCTTTTTCCATCAGACGCTTGGCCGCGTCCTTCAGCCCCATGGCACGGATCGAGGCCGCCGACGGGCCGATGAAAATGAGCCCCGCCGCCGTCACCTGGTCGACGAAATCGGGATTTTCCGACAGGAAGCCGTAGCCGGGATGAATGGCTTGTGCGCCGGTAGTCAAGGCCGCGGCGATGATCTTATCACCGCGCAGATAGCTTTCGCCGACGCGCGAGGGGCCGATATGCACCGCCTCGTCGGCCATCTCGACATGCAGGGATCTCGCGTCGGCATCCGAATAGACGGCGACAGTGCGCACACCCAGTTTCCGAGCCGTGCGGATGACACGACAGGCGATCTCGCCGCGATTGGCAATCAGGATCTTGGCAAACATGGAGCCTCCGCATGTAAGGCTCGCAGTCCATGGGAAGCAGGGCGCTTCAACACCCCCCTCTGTCCTGCCGGACATCTCCCCCGCAAGGAGGGAGATTGGCAGCTTTGCCCTCGCTGCGAACTTTCAATGTTGGAATTTGGCGAAAGCGATAGCGACAGTCGATCTCCCCCAATGCGGGGGAGACGTCCGGCAGGACAGAGGGGGGTACTGTCCAGCGAGCCATTCCAGCCCTCGGCGTAGACCTCTCCCTTACCAAGGGAGTGCTCTACCTTGCGGTCGGTAGTATCTATTTCGATGACGAAATTGCGCAGCCGCCACTCGCGGTCTTGAGCTTCCACCGTGTCAAGCCGGCCTGGCAATTGCGCAGCGCCGTCTCTTCCGCCGCCTTCTGGGACGGCGCGTCGAGCTTCGTCCCGCAGACAATGTAGAGGTCGACGACACGCGAATAAAAGGTTGTGGCGTAAGCCGAATGGCCGCTCGCCGCGACGTAGCCCTTGTAGGCAACGTTGCATTCGCCCGAACCCAAGGTCGGCGGAAAACGCACGTCTCCCTTGCGTCCCGCGAGCGATTCCGCCGAGCCGATGCCGGTCGCGGTTAATATTAGAAATACTGAAAGTATCGAAGCAGCCGTTCCCTGGCAATATTTCAGTTTCATTTCCAGCCCGTCCCCATCGCCCCATGCTGGATAAGCAGTATCGAATATTTTGCCTCGCCGCCAGTTCACTGTTTGAGATTCGAAGCCGCCTATGCTGATGAATCGGTTGGTCCATACAGTTCAGCCTTTTCGCACGGCAGCAACGGCCTGCCGGTATAGTTCCGCCGTTTGTCCGTCGAAGTTGACCGTCCATTCTCACATCCGAAACACGCCGAAGCGCGTGTCCTCGATTTCGGCGTTGAGCGCGGCGGACAGGCTGAGCGCCAGCACGTCGCGGGTCTTCGCAGGGTCGATGATGCCGTCGTCCCAGAGGCGTGCGGACGAATAGAGCGGATGGCCCTCATGCTCGTATTTCATCAGGATCGGCTTCTTGAATTTCGCCTCTTCCTCGGCGCTCCATTCCCCGCCCTTGCGCTCGATGCCTTCGCGCTTGACCATGGCAAGCACCGTTGCTGCTTGCTCGCCGCCCATCACCGAGATGCGGGCGTTCGGCCACATCCACAGGAAGCGCGGCGAATAGGCGCGGCCGCACATGCCATAATTGCCGGCGCCGAACGAACCGCCGATGATGACGGTCACTTTCGGCACGCGGGCGGTGGCGACCGCCATCACCAGCTTGGCGCCGTCCTTGGCGATGCCGCCTGCTTCATATTTTCGACCGACCATGAAGCCGGTGATGTTTTGCAGGAAGACCAATGGGATCTTGCGCTGGCAGCACAGTTCGATGAAGTGCGCGCCCTTCACAGCACTTTCGGAAAACAGCACGCCGTTGTTGGCGATGATGCCGACCGGCATGCCATGGAGATGGGCAAAGCCGGTGATCAGCGTGGTGCCGTAATTCTGCTTGAACTCGTCGAATTCGGAACCGTCGACGATGCGCGCAATCACCTCGCGTGCGTCATAGGGCTGGCGCAGGTCGGTCGGCACGATGCCGTAGAGTTCATCCGCCGGATGAAGCGGCGGAATCGATCTCTGTAAGTTTAGGCTTACAGTCTTGTTCCGATTCAGGTTTTTGACGATGCGGCGACAGATGGCGAGCGCATGGTCGTCGTCCAGCGCATAGTGGTCGGCAACACCGGAGAGCCTGGTGTGCACATCGGCGCCGCCAAGATCCTCGGCACTGACATCCTCTCCGGTTGCCGCTTTCACCAGCGGCGGACCGCCGAGGAAGATGGTTGCCTGGTTGCGCACCATGATCGTTTCGTCCGACATCGCCGGCACATAGGCGCCGCCCGCCGTGCAGGAACCCATGACGCAGGCGATCTGCGGAATGCCTGATGCCGACATATTGGCCTGGTTGTAGAAGATGCGGCCGAAATGCTCCCGGTCGGGAAACACCTCGTCCTGATTGGGCAGGTTGGCGCCGCCGCTGTCGACGAGGTAGATGCAAGGCAAATTGTTCTGCAGCGCGATCTCCTGCGCGCGCAGATGCTTCTTCACCGTCAGCGGATAGTAGGTGCCGCCCTTCACCGTGGCGTCGTTGACGACGACCATGACCTCGGTGCCTTCGACGCGGCCGATGCCGGCGATCATTCCGGCCGAAGAGATCTCCTCGCCATACATCGACCATGCCGCGAACTGGCCGATCTCGAGGAAGGGCGAGCCGGTGTCGAGCAACTGGGCCAGGCGCTCCCGCGGCAACAGCTTGCCGCGCGAAACATGCCGCTCGCGCGCCTCATCCGAGCCCCCGCGCTCGACGGTGCCCGCCTTCTCCGCAATGTCGGCGACCAGCGCCCGCATGCGCTCGGCATTGGCGCGGAATGCTTCGGAGGAAGGGGAGATCTGGGTTTGCAATGTGGCCATACCTACACCCCCTCCGCCATGATCTCGCGGCCGATCAGCCAGCGGCGGATTTCGCTGGTGCCGGCGCCGATCTCATAGAGCTTGGCGTCGCGAAGCAGGCGGCCGGTCGGATAGTCGTTGATGTAGCCATTGCCGCCAAGCAGCTGGATGGCGTCGAGCGCCATCAGCGTCGCCTTCTCGGCGGCAAACAGCACGCAGCCGGCGGCGTCCTTGCGTGTCGTCTGGCCGCGGTCGCAGGCTGCGGCGACGGCATAGACATAGGCGCGCGCGGCGTTCATCGTCGTGTACATGTCGGCCAACTTGCCTTGCACCAGCTGGAACTCGCCGATCGCCTGGCCGAACTGCTTGCGCTCGTGCACATAGGGGACCGCCACGTCGAGGCACGCCGCCATAAGGCCGATCGGGCCGCCGGCGAGCACCGTGCGCTCATAGTCGAGGCCAGACATCAGCACCTCGACGCCGCGCCCTTCCTCATGCAGCACATTGTCGAAGGGCACCTCGACATCCCTGAACACCAGTTCGCCGGTGTTGGAGCCGCGCATGCCGAGCTTGTCGAGCTTTTGCGCCACGGAAAACCCGGCAAAAGCCTTCTCGACGATGAAAGCGGTGATGCCGCGCGATTTCAGGTCCGGGTCGGTCTTGGCGTAGACGACCAGGGTCTCGGCGTCAGGCCCGTTGGTGATCCACATCTTGGTGCCGTTGAGCACGTAGCGGTCGTTGCGCTTTTCGGCGCGCAGCTTGAGCGAGACGACGTCCGAGCCGGCGCCGGATTCCGACATCGCCAGCGCGCCGACACGCTCGCCCGAGCACAGTGGCGGCAGGAATTTTTCCTTCTGCGCCGTCGTCGCCCAGCGGTTGATCTGGTTGACGCAGAGATTGGAGTGGGCGCCGTAGGAGAGGCCGACCGAGGCCGAAGCGCGCGAGATTTCCTCGACGGCGATCACATGCGCGAGATAACCCATGCCGCTGCCGCCGAAATCGGGGTTGGCGGTGATCCCAAGCAGGCCGAGCGCGCCGAGTTCGCCCCACAGATGCGCCGGGAATTCGTTCGAGCGATCGATGTCGGCGGCGATCGGCGCAATGCGATCCTGGGCGAAGCGCCGCACCATGTCGCGCAGCGCCTCGATCTCCTCGTCATGCCCGAAGCTGAGCGTGTTGGTGTACATTTTTCTCCTCCCTGCGCATGACCCCGAAAAATCGACTTTGATTTTCGGAAAGGGATCATGCGCGAAATCAAAATGCTGCAGCGTCCTTTGCGCGTCCGAAGGGACGCGCGGCGCTGTAGGCGTCGATCTTCGCGCCGACGAGCCGCATTGTCATTGAAAGATATGTCGTGGTCACTTCCGCGATGGACAGCCGTTCGCCCGGCCGAAACCAGACGATGACGCCGGTCATCATCTGGATCAGCGCCATGGCCGTCAGCCCGGTGTCGTCGATGCTGAAAGCGCCCGTCTCGTCGCCGTCGCGCAGGATGGCGCGCAACTCCTTCTCGTAAGCCGTGCGCATACGCAGTATCTGTGTCAGCCGTTCGGGCGACAGACTGCGCAATTCCATGTTCGACACATGCGTGGCGTGCCGTCGCTCGATATGAAAGGCGATGTGATTGCGCACATAGGCGGAGAGCAGTTGCGCCGGATCTCCATCCGCCGGCCGGGCTGCTTCCCATGCTGTGGCCAGACCTTCCATGTGCTCGCGCATCAGCGTGAACAGAAGCTCTTCCTTGGTTGGAAAGTAGCGGTAGAGCGCGGCTGCCTGGACGCCGACCTCGGCGGCCAACTGGCGCATCGACATCGCTTCGTAGCCAAGGCGCGCGATGAGGTTGACCGCCGCCTCACGGATGGTCGCTTCTGTCTTTTCGCCATCGGACCCAGCGGTGCGTGCCATGTCAGCTCCTCTGCGAAGCAATAATAAAACGAACGTTCAATTAATTCAAGACGCCAATCCAAACTCACCTTCATGCAACGATCCTGAACCCAACAGAGGCGTTTTCTGCCACCAACTCCTCGATGTCGACCTTGGAAACAGAAGCTCCGGCCGGCCCTTCCCAGAGGCGCTTGATCATTGTCGAGACCGCTTCATCAAGGCCTGCAATTTGCGTCGTTACGGCCCCATCCGCTTCATTGCAAACCCAGCCCGCAAGACCAAGGCCTGTGGCCTCATCCCGGGCCCATGCTCTGAAGCCGACGCCTTGCACATTGCCGTAGATGCGCGCCTGCACTTTCCTGCGATGACCAGTCATGAATCTCTCCAAGCCTGTCTCGTTAAAATCTGGTGCATGGCTCAGGGAATGCAACATGAGAGTTGCGCGCACGACGCAATAGCTGGGCCCTCTGGCTTTGAAATTTCATTGACTCAGTCCATTAATTTTGAAAAATGGAGCTGCCCTATTGGGAGTTGGCTGGATGTTGGACGAACGCAACGCATTGGTGGCCGATGTCAGGCGCTTCAATCGCTTCTACACGCGCACCGTCGGCCTTCTCGACGAGACGCTGACACAAAGTGCATTCACTTTGACCGAGGCGCGCGTGCTGTTCGAATTGGGTCACCGCAGCAACCCGGCTTCCGCCGAAATCGCGGGCGAGCGAGGTTTCCTGGCTGGGGCTTTTCGGCTGGAGAATGGCCCGGCGGCCTCTGAAATATCAAGACAGTTGCGTGTCGATGCCGCCTATCTGACGCGGATCCTGCGCAAGTTCGCGGGCCAGGGGCTGACCGAGGCCAGAACGGACCCGGCTGACCGGCGCCGAAGGGTCCTCTCGCTGACCTCACGAGGCGAGGCAGCGCTTGCCAGACTGCAAGCGGCGGCCGATCGGGACACGGCGCGGCTGATCGAAAGCGTCCCCGACGACAGGTTGCATGAACTGCGCAGCGCCTTGCGCAAGGCGGGGGAATTGCTGGGCGATCCCACCCGTGACAGCAGCGAGGTGACGTTGCGGCCGCATCGCGTCGGCGATGTCGGCTGGGTCGTGCAGCGCCAGGCCCAACTCTATGCCGAGGAATATGGCTGGACGATCGAGTTCGAGGCCATGCTCGCCGAGATCGGCGCCGATTTCATTCGCAATTTCGTGCCCGGCCGCGATTTCTGCTGGATCGCCGAGCGCGGTGGTGAGCCGGTCGGCGCGGTGTTCCTGGTTCATCAGGACGACGAAGTGGCCAAGCTGAGAATGCTGCATGTCGAGTCGCCGGCGCGCGGCCTCGGCATCGGCAAACGACTGGTCGCGGAATGCGTGAACCAGGCCCGGGCTTGCGGCTACGCCAAGCTGGTGCTGTGGACCAACGATATCCTCGTTGCGGCGCGCGCGATCTACGAACGTGCCGGCTTCAGGCTGGTCTCGCAGGAGCACCACCACAGCTTCGGCAAGGATCTGACCGGCCAGACCTGGGAAATGGATTTGTAGGCAGCTTTTGCTGCCGGTTTGCTTGCAGACGCGATTCTAGTTCCCCCGCGCCGTTGCCAGCGCGCCAGGCAACTCCTCGGCAAGAATATCGAGTTCGTGATCGAGACCGACGCTGACGCGGATACAGCGGTCGAGCCGTGGCACCATCGGTTTGCGGATGAACACGTCGCGCGACAGCAGGCCTTGCAGAACTTTCAGCGCGAAGGCGCCATCGCCGCAGCAATCGATGGTGACGAAATTGGTCGCCGACGCCAGTGGCTTCAACCCGTTCGCTTCGGCAATGCCGGCGATGCGTCGGCGGCCGGCCGCGACCCGCGCCACCACGCTTCTGAGATAGTCCTGGTCGGCGAGCGCCTCGACGCCGGCGATCTGCGCCATGCGGCTGACGCCATAATGGTTGCGGATCTTCTCGAAGTCGCGGATCACCTGGGCCTCGGCGATCGCATAGCCGCAGCGTATGCCCGCCAGCCCGTAAGCCTTCGAGAAGGTGCGCATGCGGATGACGTTTGGCCTGGAGATATCGATCGGCGGCAGCGCCGAGGCCGGCCCGAGTTCGCCATAGGCCTCGTCGAGCACAAGCATGGTGGTTTGCGGCAGCGCCTCGATGAAGCGGATGATCTCGCTCCCCTCCCACCAACTGCCCATTGGATTGTCCGGGTTGGAGAGATAGACCAGCGGGGCCTTGTCCTTGCGCACCGCCGCCAGCAGGCCATCCAGGCTTTCCCGGTCGTTCTCGTAAGGAACTGTCACCAGCCGCCCGCCGACACCGGCAATGTGGAAGTTGAAGGTCGGGTAAGCGCCGAGCGAGGTGACCACAGCATCGCCGGGCGCGACGTACATGCGTGCCACAAGGCTGAGCAGGCCATCTATGCCCTCGCCGACAACGACGTTCTCGGCTTCTAGGCCGTGATGGGCGGCAACCGCCAGCTTCAGATCGTGATTGTCGGGATCGCAATACATCCACATGTCGCCGGCGATCTCGGCCATCCGGGCGGTGACGCGCGGCGAGGGACCAAAGCTGCTCTCATTGGCGCCGATGCGGGCGCGGAAAGCGCGGCCACGCTCGCGCTCCTGCGCTTCGGGGCCGACAAACGGCACCGTCGAGGGAAGCGCTGCGATGAGCGGCATGAGGGGAGGGCGCTGGGGCATGGTGGAAGCTCGTTTGAAAAGGGCCTTCTTGCTAGCGCGCCGGATGGGTCGGTGCAAGTTGCCGCTGGGCAGATCCGTAACGCTGGATTCATCCGGCTCTTTTTGCTAGCGAGATATCATGAACAACCGTCTCCCGCCTGCTTGGTCAAAGCACATCAAGCCCGGGCCCACGCCGAAAGCGAAGGGGCCGATACTCAAGCCGACAGTGAGCCAAGGAAACGCTCAATCGCGAGCGCAGGCCGACGAAGCGCTGCTGAACCAGGCCTATGCCCTTCAGCAGGCCCAGCGGCTCGACGAGGCTCAGGACCTGTGCCTTCGGGTGCTGGCGCGCACGCCAAACCATCCGCTCGCTCTGTACATCCTGGGGACCCTGTACCAGCGTTACGATGACGAGATGGCCTTGCGATATTTCGCGCGGGCGGTCGGCGAGGAACCTAAAAACCCTTACTACCACCTCAGCCTCGGCGAGGCCTATGTGAAGGTCAGCGAATATTCGCCAGCCATCAAGCATATGCTGTATGCTTTGGAACTGCAGCCCAGACTTATCGAAGTGCTTTGTGCACTGGGGCGCGCCTACACCAAGTTTGACAAACCCGACATGGCTTTGCCGCTTTACGAGAAAGCGCTCAAGATCAACCGCGATCATCCCAAAGTGCGGGCGGGGCTGGCCAGCGCGCTCAGCGGCCTGGGGCGCATGGATGAGGCCGCCGCCTTTCTGAAAGAAGCAATCGGACGTCGCATCGACGTGCCGGCTGCCTACCACGACCTCGTACAGACGAAAAAATTCACCGAAGAGCCGGAGGAACTCCAATCCATCCTGCGTGAACTCGGCAATCCCAAGCTTGATCCGGACGGTGCTTACAAGCTCCATCACGCTGCCGGCAAGGTACTGAACGACCTCAAGCGCTACAGTGAGGCATTCGACCATTTCAATAGGGGGAAACGGGCCTCCGGCTACACCTTCGACATCAATCTGTATCGCCGCTGGATCGACTCCCTGATTGAAACCTTCACGCCGGACTTTCTGGCGGCCAGGGCCGGCTATGGAAATCCTTCCGAAGTGCCTGTGTTCGTGGTCGGTATGCCGCGGTCGGGCACAACGCTCACGGAACAGATCTGCGCCAGCCATCCCGATGTTCAAGGGGCAGGCGAGCTTAACAAATTAAGGCGGGTCGCCAATGCAATCGGCCTTAAAACCTCATCGGCCGGCGATTTGAGCCGGCCGGTCATGTCGGTCACGCAAGATCTGTCCAGAAAGTTGGCGGAAGAGCATCTGTCCTACCTTAGGGAGTGGGCGCCTGCCGCGCTTCGCGTGGTGGACAAGATGCCGCACAATTTTGAAATGATCGGCCTTATCGGCCTTCTCTTTCCCAACGCGCGCATCATTCATTGTCGCCGTGATGCCATCGACAATTGCGTCTCTTGCTTTGTCCAGAGCTTCAACAAAGGACACAGCTACAATACTGATTTGCGGATACTAGGTCTGTACTACCGCGAGTATGACCGACTGATGCGCCATTGGAACGAGGTTTTTCCAGGCCTTATCTTCGAAAATCGCTACGAAACGCTGGTCGAGGATCAGGAGGCGCAGTCACGCCGCCTCATAGATTACCTTGGGCTGCCCTGGGATGACGCCTGCCTGCGTTTTTTCGACAGGGATGGTTCGGTCAATACGCCCAGCCGCTGGCAGGTTCGCCAACCGATCTACAAATCGTCGGTCAAGCGCTGGAAGAATTATGAAAATGAGATTCAGACGCTGATTGATGCGTTGGGCGATCTAGCGGACAAATAATCCAATCCGAGCTGTGCGGGTGCATGCAATGCGCCCGCGACTTTCGCTGTTAATACCGAATCAATCAATTAAGACAGCGGGTTGCAGCACCGCATCCAATAGTCGCACAATGTCCTGAAAAAAACCCGGCGGTTGCCCGCCGGGTTGCAGACTGCTGACAAACCCCTAGCATTTGCTAGGGGTTTTTGATTCACTGGGTTATGTTGAAGCGACCCGCCCCTGAACAGACCGCACTCGAGATGGTGACGCTGGATCAGTTGGTTCCGGCTGATCACCGTTGCGCAAGATCGACCGTGTGATTGATTTCTCCTTCATCCACGAACTGACCGCGCCACTGTATTGCCCCTACAATGGCCGCCCGCCACTCGATCCGACGTTGATGTTCGAGGCGCTGTTCATCGGCTATCTGTTTGGAGTTCGCTCGGAACGGCAGCTGGTGCGCGAGATCGAGGTGATGTCGCCTATCGCTGGTTCCTGCGGCTGAAGCTGACGGACAAGGTGTTCGACGCCTCGACGTTGTCACAGAACCGGCGGCGGCGTTACGACGACACCAGCGTGTCGCAGGCGATCTTCGACCGCATCGTCGAGCAGGCGATCCGGGCGGGCCTTGTCGATGGCACGGTGCTTTACACCGCCTCCACCCATCTGAAGGCCAACGCCAACAAGACCCGCTTCGATCTGGCGTTCGTGGCCAAGTCGCGGGCCCATTACTGGGAGGCGCTGGACGCGGCGATCGATGAAGAGCGCGCCGTCCATAGCCAGAAACGGCTGAAGGAGAAGCAACGCCAGCCGGTGGAGAAAGAGACCAAGGTCTCGCGCATCGATCCCGACAGCGGCTACATGGTGCGCGAGGGCAAGCCGAAAGGCTTTTTCTATCTCGATCACCGCACGGTGGATGCGGCGCATGCCATCATCACCGACACACACGCGACAGCGATCGTCCATGATTCGACCGTCTACCTGTCGAGGCTCGATCGGCAGGTGGAGGGCTTCGGCTTTGATGTCGGCGCCGTCGGGTTGGACGCCGGCTATGCCACGGCCGGCATCGCCAAAGGACTGGAGGATCGAGCCATGTGCGGTGTCACCGGCTATCGCCGACCGAGACCGCCCAAGCCCGGCATGATGGCACCGTCGGCCTTCACCCATGAGCCGGCGGCTGATGGCCCACAGGGCCAGGTGCTGGCCTACGCCACCACCGACCGCAATGGCTACCGCCGCTACAAGAGCGACCCCGCCATCTGCCGCGGCTGCCCATCTCCTGACACAAACAGTCCAAGACACTTCAATCACATAACAAAAAACCCCGCCGAAAATCGACGGGGTTTGTCAGCAGTCTGAAACCCGGCGGTTGCCCGCCGGGTTTTCGATTCGACAAGTCGCAACTTATTAGAACGAGCGCTGGAAGCGAAGGAGGCCGCCGACGCTGTTCTTCTTGTCGGCCGGAGTCCAGGCGACGTTGTCCGTGCTGCCCTCATCGAACTTGCCGGCATGAAGATAGTCAACTTCGGCCGTGACGGTGAAGCCGGGAACGATGTCATAGGCGACGTTCGCTGCAACGCCGACGTTCTTCCAGTCATCAGCAGACGCCTGAAGGTTGAATGAGGTCTTCTCGTTGAACTTGTAGGTGCCACCGCCCCACACTGCCCAGTTGCCGCCCCACTGCTTGTAGAAGCCGCGACCGCCCGCGGGCTGATCATAGGTCGGGTCGTTGAGGTTGTCGTCGGTGCCATAGCCACCCATGATGAACAACGACAACTCGTTGGAAACGTTCACATCCAAGCGAACTTTGCCGGCGACTTCTTCGTAGTTGCTGTCATACGCAACAACACCAGTGATCGCGCCCCAGCCCTGGGTCCACTTCACGCCGCCGACAACATGCGGAACATAGCTGTCGATCGTGCCAACGCCATACTTGCCGTTGCCAAGATCGTCGACGGATCCAGCGCCCGAGCCTTCTTCGAGCGAGAGCACGGCCGAGAAACCATTGCCTGCGTCGAAATAGTACTGGACGACGTTGGTGTCGAAGTCGCCGTAGGGAACCAGCGTATCCTGGATGACATTGCCGGCGTAGCCGATGAACGTATCGAAGGCCGATTCGTCTTTACCGACGCGCAGACCGCCAAGTTGGATCCAGGCGAAGTTCAGCGATACGTCCTTGTTGTGCGCATCGTTCGGGCCGAAGTCGGGATCACCGTTGCTGTTGCCGAAATTGAAGCGGGTCTCGGTGTAGGTCTTCAAGGTGCCGAGCTCGGTCTCCTGGCCGGTCCAGGTTTTGAGCGTGAAGCGGGTGTTCTTGTACCAGGCTCCCTGGTTCTTGCCGTCCTGCACGTCGTTGCTGCGAGCACCATCGAACGAGCCGACGTCGCCAGCACCGATGTCATAACGGACATAGCCGCCGATGCGCAGGCAGGTTTCGGTGCCGGGGATGTAGAAGTAGCCAGCGCCGTAGACGTCGCAAATCTTGACGTATTCAGCGGGTTCCGGCTCGGCGACGACGACGGCGTCGGCGGCGCGCGCACCGGAAACTGCGATCAGGGCCGCAGCGGAGCCGAGGAGAAGGCTCTTGATGTTCATTTTCTGACCTCCAGTCAGAATCGAATGAAATTACGGGAGCCGCCGTCCGCTTCATCGGAGTAACGAGCTGTTATCGCTATCTCTTTTTGGAAAACCGTAGCATTTTTCGGTAGGCCTGCGGTCGTCACCAAAGCGTTTACTGGCGAAAGCGTGCCTGACCCGGATTTGAGATAACGTTCGAATGAAGCTGCCTTGGCCTGATTCGAGAAGGCCATATAGGTGACGATCCGCCATGGCAGGAACTTGGACGTATGGCTGGATTTTCCCGAATTGTGCTCGGCAAGCCGTCGTTTTAGGTCCGACGTCATGCCGACATAACGCCACCTTCCGCAACCTCGCTCTCCAGAAGATAAACGTACCACATGAGCCGGCCCCTCCTTTGCCAATGCGAGAAGGTATCCGGCTTGGCCGAAGGGCAGCTGCCAACCCTGTTTTTGCAAGAAATTCAGGCGCTTGAGCCCTCCTTCGCTACGGCTTCGGAGGGCATCCTGTTTCGCGCGGGGAGGTCGGGACTTGTCCTGCGAAGCGCGCAGCGCGAAGCAGGATGGCGGAGAGGATGGGATTCGAACCCACGAGAAGCTTTTGACCTCTACTCCCTTAGCAGGGGAGCGCCTTCGACCACTCGGCCACCTCTCCGTTGGGCCGCTGGATAAAGAAAAGCGCCGGCACAATCAACAAGCCCGCATCATTATATGCAAAATAAGAAGGCGCCGAACCGCGACCTTCCATAGATGTGGCGGTTCTGCGGTTGTTTCTGGCCAGCGACTCGGGAACTCGCCATGATTCCGTCGGTCCATCGCCGGATTCGGCGACGAGCAAGGGGTTGCGGTGGCCTGATGGTTAACGAGAGCTTTCTGAGTGAGGCCAAATCGTGTCATTTGTGCAACAACGCCGGGGGATAGCAGCCAGGCAGCCCTTTCACCGGTACGATCGTGGTTGAACGCCGCCGTCTCATGAGTAATGTCGATTTTGAAGGAGCGGCGCGGTGCGCATCTTTTTCGGTAGTGGGGATGGGGCAGGGAACGCTGTCCTTCAGCAAAGAATACCCAGACCCGTTTTTTAACTTTTGACTGGAGGTCAGAAAATGAACATCAAGAGCCTTCTCCTCGGCTCCGCTGCGGCCCTGATCGCAGTTTCCGGTGCGCGCGCCGCCGACGCCGTCGTCGTCGCCGAGCCGGAACCCGCTGAATACGTCAAGATTTGCGACGTCTACGGCGCTGGCTACTTCTACATCCCCGGCACCGAAACCTGCCTGCGCATCGGCGGCTATGTCCGTTATGACATCGGCGCTGGTGACATTGGTTCGTTTAATGGTGCTCGTGCTATCGACCGGATGGATGGTGACGTCCAGGATACCTGGAGAAAAAATGCACGCTTCGCGCTGAAGACCTGGACCGGCCAGGAGACCGAACTCGGCACCTTGAAGACCTACACCGAGACCCGTATCAATTTCGGCAACACGAATTTTAGCGACGAAGCCTTCAATAAGGGCATTTCGCTTAATTTCGCCTGGATCCAGCTCGGTGGCCTGCGCGTCGGTAAGGACGAATCGGCGTTCGATACGTTTACCGGTTATGCTGGCAACGTCATCCAGGATACGCTCGTTCCTTATGGTGGCTTCGACACGAACGTGATTCAGTACTACTTCGACGCTGGGAACGGCTTCTCGGCTGTGGTCTCGCTCGAAGAAGGCTATGGCGACTACACGATCGACAGCTACGTCCCTCATGTCGTTGGCGGCGTGAAGTGGACGCAGGGTTGGGGTGGCATCAGCGGCGTCATTGCTTATGACAGCAATTACGAAGAAGTTTCTGGAAAGGTTCGTTTGGATGTGAACGCCACGAATGAACTTTCGCTGTTTATCATGGGTGGCTACGGCACTGATGATAATATCAACGACTTCGGCGGTGGTCGCTCCATGTACAAGCTGTGGAGCGGTAGCTGGGCCGTATGGGGCGGTGGCACCTACAAGTTCAACGAGAAGACCTCGTTCAATGCTCAGCTGTCTTATGACGATGGCAAGAACTTCGGCGCCGCGGCTAACATTGCCTACGATATCGTCCCGGGTCTGACGATCACGGCGGAAGTCGACTACCTCCATGTTGGTGATGACACCGTCTCCAACTGGACTGGCGCCGACAAAGAAAACAACATCGGCGGTATCCTCCGCTTCCAGCGCTCGTTCTAAGGGCTGGTTCCTTACAGGTGAAATCCAGCCCGGGCGCACAACGCCCGGGCTGTTTTTGTTTTCGCGACTGGATCAAGGCAAACGGAAGGATGGGGGTAACGGTAGCTGAATGAATCCGTGGGGTGATTTCGTGGGATCTGCTGATGGGCGGATGAAATCACAACTGCGTGATTAAAATCTCTTGAAAGGACGCTTCCAAGCGGGTAGGGCTGACCTATCCCACTCGGGGGTGTGGCAAATGATGACGAACGAAGCGATTCAAGAGGGTGAGTCCTCTGATCATTTTTCGATGTTTTCTTCTCAAAGTCCGAAGATTCGATATACCTACAACAAGATTAGAGAAGTAAAGTCGCATCGGGTCGGAGATCTTTTTTCAGCATATCGGGACATATTATGGGATGATGGGCGGCATAAGTATAATGTCAGCTCGTTCATCGGCGAAATAGACGAGATCCTCCTTGGGGAGCGTTTCAGCGCCTTTGACCAAAGTACCCTGGACAACCTTATCGGCACCTTGCGCCAGCGCGGCAACAGCAACGCAACCATCAATCGAAAGATGGCTGCCCTCAGCAAACTGCTGCGCAAGGCTCACAAGATGGGGGATATCCACAGCCTGCCCGAGTTCCGCCGCCAGAAGGAGCGGGCGGGTCGGATTCGCTTCCTCGAAAGGGACGAAGAGGCGCGGCTGTTCGCCGCCATCAAGAGCCGCAGCGAGGATGCCTACAGGCTTTCCGTCTTCCTGGTCGACACCGGATGCCGTCTCGGCGAGGCGCTTGGGCTGATCTGGAACGATATCCAGGAGCATCGCGTCAGTTTCTGGATCACCAAATCCGGCCGCAGCCGCACCATCCCGATGACCGAGCGGGTCAAGGAGGTCATCAAGCTGCCTCCCACTGAGGGTCGCCGGCCCAAAGGACCGTTCACCAAGCTCAGCCAGGCACAGTTTCGTGCCATCTGGAACGACGCGAAGGCCGAAGTCGGTCTCGGCGCCGACGATCAGGTGGTGCCGCACATACTGCGCCATACCTGCGCCTCGCGTCTTGTCCAGGGCGGCATCGACATCCGGCGCGTGCAGATGTGGCTCGGCCATCAGACGTTGTCGATGACCATGCGCTACGCGCATCTGGCCACCAACGATCTCGATGGCTGTGTCATCGTGCTGGAAACGCCTCGATCGACTCAGCCGGGCGGCAATCGCGCTGAAGGCTCCATGTTTTCTTCGCCCGTGACGACGCCTTCGTCGCCGACGGCAGGGCGAAAAAAGAGGGATGAGGCAGCCGCCGCCGCAAAAGAGTCGCCGAAAGCGGCTCGGAAAAATTCAAAAGCCAAGTAGGCTGAAGAATCCTGTCTATACTATTGTAGCTATCCCGTGACCTTGTTTGGTCATGGGATTTACTTCGAGATATTCCTGCGTTCGGCTTGGTCGAGAAAAGCGGCTATGTCGCCCGGCAGGCTGCCGGTCTCCAGGAATGGCGCATGGCCCTGGCCCTCGACAGTGATCGTCTCCATCATGGAATGTCGCTCTCTCATCTGGTTGAGCGTGTCCATGGACAGCAATCTCGAATTGGCACCACGTATGGCGAGCAACGGGATGGCGGCCAACGCCTCGAATTGAGGCCATAGATCAGGCAGCTTCTGCGTCAGATCGAGGCTCGCCACGGTATCCACCAACTTCGGATCGAAATCCGGCACCAGCCCACCATCCGTTTCGCGGTAGAGAGCCCAGACCATGCGATCCCAATCGGCGCCGGCAAGGGCGGGGAAGTCTTCGCCATGCACGCTGCGCTGGGCGGCCGCCGCCTGCGTGCGGGTTTTCGGTCCCGGGTCGCGCTCGAGATAAGACTGGATATGGGCAAGCCCGGCCGTCTCGATCACCGGTCCGATGTCGTTGAAAACAATGGCTTTCAGGACGGATGGCCGCATCATCCCGAGCACATGGATGATCAGCCCGCCGCGCGAGGTGCCGATGAAGGCCGCTTCTCCGATGTTCAGCGCCGTCAGCCCGGCCAGGAGGTCGCCGGCCTCCACGCCGACATTGTAATTTTTGACGTCGGGATCATAGGTTGACTGCCCGCGCCCACGGTAGTCGAAGGCGACGACCTTTCGCGGAGTTGCCGCATCCGTCGACAGATAGAGCGCCAGCTCGTGAAAATCCCTGGCATTGCG
The DNA here is from genome assembly GCF_040317955.1 of Mesorhizobium sp. M1342. Classification (NCBI taxonomy): domain Bacteria; kingdom Pseudomonadati; phylum Pseudomonadota; class Alphaproteobacteria; order Hyphomicrobiales; family Phyllobacteriaceae; genus Mesorhizobium; species Mesorhizobium sp. M1342. Next base: position 36,557 of record NZ_JAMYLI010000039.1, read on the forward strand.
GGTCAGGCCAGGCAGGCAGACAACCGGCCAGGATCCGGTATTGGCCTCACCATAGATGCGCGCATGAAGGCGTAGCCCATCGGGTGCGCTGAAGAAGAAGTCGGAAAAGCCTTTGGTGCTCGACATCTGGATTCTCTCCCGCCATGCCTCAGCCGACTGCTACAGGCGAGCGCGGGGATGGTCAAATAGAGGGCGGGGCGCTGAAGCTGCCGATCTCCCCCCTTGCGGGGGAGATGGCCGGCAGGCCAGAGGGGGGTGTGAAGGATTGCCAACCTTGGCCCATTACTGGGAATGAGCCATTGAACTGATAGGCCGAGGGACAGCACCCCCCCCTCTGCCTTGCCAGGCATCTCCCCCGCAAGGGGGAGATCTCCAGCTTCGACGAAGTCGCCTCTTGAGCCGTCAACCCCGCCCGTTCACCAGATCCCCGACAATGTCGTATTTGCCCGAAATACGCATCTTGTAGACCTCGTAATTCTCCATCACGCGCTGAACGTAACTTCTGGTTTCCGTGTAGGGAATTCGCTCGATCCAGTCGACGACCGCGTCGATGTCCTTGCCGCGTGGGTCGCCATACCTGGCCACCCACTGGCTGGCCCGGTTGGGGCCGGCATTGTAGCCGGCGAAGGTCAGCACGTAGGAGCCGTTGAAGCGGTCGAGCTGTTCGCCGAGGAAGGCCGAACCAAGCGTCGCGTTATAGCCGGCATCAGTGGTCAGCCGTGTTTGTGAAAACTGCAGCCCGGCCTTCTTCGCCAGTTGCCTTGCGGTTCCCGGCATCAGCTGCAGCAGCCCGCGCGCGCCGGCGCTCGACACGGCGCCGATGTTGAATTCGCTTTCCTGGCGGGCGATCGCATAGGCCAGCGCCTTGCCCGAGCCGGAAATGTCGGCCGAATCGGGAATGACGCCGAGCGGATGCGACAATGCGCCGACATCGATGCCGCGCGCCCCGGCGATCTTGCCGATTTTCAGCGCCATGAAATGGTTCCCTTGCTTTTCGGCAAGGACAGCCAGCAGCGCCAGTTCTCCCGGACTGGTCAACTGCCCGGCAAGGTCGCGATAGAGCGTCTCGGCATAGCGGTCGTAGCCCGCCTCCTGCAGCCGCTTGATGGCGCTGACGGCCTCGCGGCCGGCAAAATTCTGCCGGTCGGCTGCACTTGGCGAGGGATAGACGATGTTCAGCGCCTGCCGCCCCACGCGTTCGGCGGCAAGCTGGCCGTAGAATGTCGTGCCATAGGCAGCGGCGCGCGCAAAATAGTCCTTGGCATTGCCCGGACCGCCGACTTCCGCGGCACGGCCGAGCCAGTAATAGGCGCGCGACAGCGTCATCGGCCCCTGGGCGAGGTCCGCGATGCGAGCGAAATGACTGGCCGCGGTTTTTGGGTCGTTCAGGCCGCGCAGCGCGTACCAGCCAGCATGGAATTCGGCGTCCGCCGCATTGGTGGCACTTTCGGCGGCGTGTGTGGCGACGATCTTGTACGCGGTCTTCATGTCGCCCTGGTCTACCAGTTCGCGCGACAGCACCCGGCGCTCGACCCACCAGGCATCCGGATCGACCAGAGCTTCGCGATCGGTCGGCGCCTGCATCACAATGGCCGCGGCGCCGGCAAAATCCTCCTGCTTGCGCAGATATTCGGCCTGCGCGAAGAAGTAGCCGGCCGAACGTTGCATTGCCGGCACGGCCTTCAGCAGCTTGGGCGCGTTCTTGTCGCCTTTGTCGGCCGCCGCCCATGCATCGGCGAGCTGCTGGGCACCGGCAAGGCCGGCGACACGCAGGGCGGAATTCGCACGGTCGGCATAGAACATGCGCTCCATGCGAAAGCGGTGGTCGGCGGCCGGGATCAGGCTACCGAATTCCTTGATCAGCGCCGCCTCGTCCTTGGCCTCCAGGATCGCGGTGCGCCAGAAGGGCGACAGCACCGAACGTGCCGCCTTGATATTGCCTGACGCCACATAGGCGCGGGCAAGAACCATCACGCCTTCGAATGTCTGCGGCTGGCCGCCGTCGAATGCCGCAATGACGGCATCGGGGGCAGGGTTCTCGCGATAGAGTGCGCGTTCGCTGTTTTTGCGCAGGGTGACGGTGCCCGGCCAATTGGGCAGCATCTTGGCCGCAGCAGTGATATCGCCGCTCGGAATCTTGTCGCCGCCATAAAGCGCGATCGCCCAGGCAAGGATATGCTGGTCGAGCGACTGAGCGGGAAGGCCATCGCGCACACCACGAGCGCGGGGACTATCGCCCGCCGCCAACGCATCCAGCCCGCTTTTCAAGGGGGCGACGTCGGGCAAGGGCGGCTGTGGGATCCTGCCCTGCAGGTCAGGCAGCGCAATTGCCGCGCCTGGCATCGGAATGGCTGAGGTGACCCGTACGTCCACGCTACCACTGATCGCCATGCCCGGCATCAGCGCGAGCGTGGCGCCAAGCAGCGCGAGAATGTGAGGCCGACCGCCCGGCATGATCCTTAAATCTTCCTTGTCCTGGCATTCCACAAGCAGGCGGAGATGCCTCGAAGCCTAAACTTAGGTCGTGAAGAGCTCGTAAACAAAGAGTTATCGAGGCCGTTCGAATTGCGCTTGCTGGCACCATGGCAATGCTTGCCGTGCAACCATGTCGAGACTATGGTGCGCCGCTTCGCTTTCGGCTAGAAGGCGCGCACAACAAAACACCGACACAAAATAGAAGTGCCAAGGAGTTGGACGATATGCTGAGAGGCTCGCTTACTGCGCTCGTGACACCGTTCGAAAAGAGCGGGCGTTTCGACGAGAAAGCCTTTCGCGCATTCGTCGAATGGCAACTCGGCGAGGGCACGACTGGACTGGTGCCGGTCGGCACCACCGGCGAGTCGCCGACGCTGTCGCATGACGAGCACCGCCAGGTCGTCAAGGTGTGTATCGAGGTGGCCAAGGGCCGCGTTCCGGTCGTCGCCGGCGCCGGCTCCAACAACACCGAGGAAGCGGTCGGCCTCGTGCAGTATGCCGAGAAGGCCGGTGCGGATGCTGCACTCGTTGTCACGCCCTATTACAACAGGCCGACACAACGCGGCCTGTACGAGCACTTCGCGGCGGTCGCCAGGGCGACCAAGCTGCCGATCATCATCTACAACATCCCGCCGCGCTCGGTGATCGACATGATGCCGGAGACGATGGGGCGGCTTGCGCACGACTTCAAGAACATTGTCGGCGTCAAGGATGCCACCGGCAAGGTCGAACGGGTCTCCGAGCAGCGCGCCACGTGCGGCATGGATTTTATCCAGCTTTCGGGCGAGGATGCTTCGGCGCTTGGATTCAACGCGCATGGCGGCGTCGGCTGCATCTCGGTGACCTCGAATGTCGCGCCGCGGCTGTGCGCGGAATTTCAGGAGGCGACGCTGTCCGGCGACAGCGCCAAGGCACTGGAATTGCAAGATCGTCTGCTGCCGCTGCACAAGGCGATCTTTATCGAACCTGGCGTTTCCGGGGCGAAATATGCGCTGTCGAAGCTGGGCAAGGTCGAAAATGTGCTGCGTTCGCCGCTAATGACGGTCGAACATTCGACCGCCGACAAGATCGATGCGGCGATGAAGCACGCCGGCTTGATTAATTAGGGATGAGGCGCCACCTCTCCGCATCATGAATCAAGTCAGAAAAGCCGATCCCAACAACAAGACCGTTTCGGAAAACCGCAAGGCGCGGTTTTCCTATGAGGTGCTCGACACGGTCGAGGCCGGTCTGGTGCTGACCGGCACCGAGGTCAAGTCGCTGCGCCAGGGCCAAGCCAACATCCAAGACAGCTATGCCTCGGTCGAAGGCGGCGAGATCTGGCTGATCAACTCTTATCTGCCGGAATATCTGCAGGCCAACCGCTTCAACCATGAGCCGCGCCGGCGCCGCAAGCTGCTGCTCAACAAGCGCGAGATGGCGAAACTGTCGCAGAGTGTCGACCGCGAAGGCATGACGCTGGTGCCGCTGAAAATCTATTTCAACGACCAGGGTCGCGCCAAGCTGTTGCTCGCCGTCGGCCGCGGCAAGAAACTGCACGACAAGCGCGAATCCGAGAAGCAGCGCGACTGGTCGCGCGAGAAGGGCCGGCTCTTAAAAGAGCGTGGGTAGGCTGGGGCCATTCGCTTGACGAACCGGATTGTTCTTTTCGGTCTAGCGAGCCTGGTCTCGGTGTGCCTCATCACGGCAGGCGGCTATCTCTACTTCCGCACATTCTCGCCGGATCGCGATAAATATCCGGTCAGGGGCATCGACGTCTCCCATCATCAGGGCCAGATTGATTGGCGGCGCGTAGCCGCCGACGATGTCGCCTTTGCCGTCATCAAGGCGACCGAAGGCGGCGATCATGTCGATGATGCTTTCGCACGGAATTTGGAAGAGGCCCGGGCCGCCGGTCTCGCCGTCGGCGCCTATCACTTTTTCACCTTTTGCCGGCCGGGTGCGGACCAGGCGAAGAATTTCATCTCGGTGGTGCCGCACGATCAGCCCCTGCTGCCACCCGTGGTCGATATCGAATTCGGCGGCAACTGCCCGCAGCGGCCGACGCCCGAACAATTGAACGCCGAACTGGCCGCGTTCCTCGCTCCAGTCGAGGCGGCGTTCGGCAAGCCGGCGGTGGTCTATCTGACCGACGACGCAGCGGAAGCGTATGCAGCGCGGATTGCTGCCCGTCCGCTCTGGCTCCGCTCATTGCTCCTGGAGCCGGATCGCGACGACTGGGTCTACTGGCAGTACCACAACAGGGGTCGCGTCGACGGCATCAACGGCGATGTCGACCTGAATGTGCTGCAGGGTGGGCCGGAGAAATTGGCCGAGCTGTTCGCTGCACCTTGATCAGACGAATTCCGCTGGCGAGATGGAGAACCAAATGTCGGCGCGCTGATTCGTGTTACGCAGCGTTCCGTCCTGCCTGCGCGCTCACGAAGGTCAGTTTCAGACCAAGCGCCTCGGCCACTTTCATGATCGTTGCGAATTCGGGATTCCCTTCGCCGCTCAGGGCCTTGTAGAGAGCCTGTCGCGTCATACCGGCTTTCTCGGCAAGTCTCGTCATGTTCTGCGCACGCGCAATGACGCCAAGCGCATGAGCAATCTCCGCTGCGGTGCCATCTTCGCACGTCGCTGCCAGATATGCTTCGATTGCCTCTGGAGTGTCGAGATATTCGGCCCCGTCAAAGGCTGTGACTTTCATTGCCATATTGCCTTGTCCTTCCATTCCTTGGCGAGTTTTTTTGCGGCTGCGATGTCTCTGCTTTGCGTTCCTTTGTCGCCACCGCAAAGGAGCAGCACGCACAAGTTGCCTGCTTGGAGGAAATAGATGCGATAGCCAGGACCATCGTCGATCCGCATTTCGCTTATGCCCTCGCCAACGGGCTTGACGTCTCCCGGATTGCCTACAGTCAGTCGGTCGATGCGCCGAACAATGCGGGCTTTTGCTTGCGCGTCGCGGAGGTCTTCGAGCCAGCGTTTGAATGTATCGGTTTCGAAAACCTGCATCATGGTAACTGTAAACCATGGTTGACTATTGTCAAGGGGAGAAGCTGATTGCTTATCGTGCCTACTTGCCCAAGAACGCCGCTATCTGGCTGAAAACGCTGACGAACATTGCCTCGGTCAGCACGCCGGTATTGGTGTTGTAGCGTGAGCAGTGATAGCTCGAAAACAGCGTGACGCCACCGGCCGGCAGCTGCCCGCCATGCTTGAACGGGTAGGCGGCGACGCGCCCACCCAGTGCCCGCACGGTCGACTGGTGCGCGATCGATCCCAGTGCCAGCACGGCGCGCAAATTGGGGAACCGCGCGATCGTCGGCACCAGGAATGTCCGACAGGTGGCAATCTCTGCGCCCACCGGCTTGTTCTCCGGCGGCACGCAGCGCACCGCGTTGGTGATCGCGGTGCCGACAAGCTCCAATCCGTCGTCGGGTCTGGCCTTGAATTCGCCGCGTGCAAAACCGTGCGAAATCAGCGTCGAGTAGAGCAGGTCGCCGGCATAGTCGCCGGTGAACGGGCGGCCCGTTCGGTTGGCACCGCGAAGGCCGGGCGCCAGCCCGACGATCAGCAGTTGGACCGTCGCGTCACCTTCGGGAGGCAAAAAAGTCGGCACCGGCGCATTGAACCAGGACGGCTCGCGCTGCCGCCATTCGGCGATGAAGTCATGCAGCCGCGGGCAGAGCGGGCAATCGCGGCCGGGTTCGGAGGCGGAAAGGGCGGTCAAGGCGACTGGCCTCAGTAATCGTCCTCGTCGACTTCGGCCGGCTCGGGCCGCCGCACCGACCGCTCGGAGGGATCACGGCCGACCTCGTTCTTCAATGTCATCAGGTCGATGAAATGGTCGGCCTGGCGGCGCAGGTCGTCGGAGATCATCGGCGGCTGCGAGGCCATGGTCGAGACGATCGACACCTTGCGGCCACGCCGCTGCAACGCCTCGACCAGCGTGCGGAAGTCGCCGTCGCCGGAAAAGATGACGTAGTGGTCGACGACATCGGCGAGCTGCAGCGCATCGACCGCAAGCTCGATGTCCATATTGCCCTTGATCTTGCGGCGACCGGTCGAGTCGGTGAACTCCTTGGCCGGCTTGGTGACCACCTTGAAGCCATTATAGTCGAGCCAGTCGATCAACGGACGGATCGAGGAGTATTCCTGATCCTCGACCAGCGCCGTGTAATAATAGGCGCGCAACAGATAGCCGCGCTTCTGAAAGCTCGACAGGAGCTTGCGATAGTCGATGTCGAAGCCGAGTGCACGCGACGTCGCGTAAAGATTGGCGCCGTCGATGAATAGGGCGATTTTTTCACGAGGGTCGAACATGGAAAATATTCCTTCTCGAAATAAACGGCCGTCTAAACGAAATGCGATAGCGTTCGGTCAGGCTCATAATAAACCGGCTGACCTCCATGCCATCCGAAATAGCGCCAGTTTCGCGGCAATCCAAGGGTGCGTGCTGTACTGCAAGCAATTGTGATCGGGACACCGAACACATAACCACAGACAGGTTTTGCCAAATCGGGTGTTTGAACCAAGGTTTGGGCGCCATGCAGCCCGGCCATTGCCATGATGCTTGTATTTTGGCGGCGTTCGGGTTATGGACCGCGCCTGTTTTCCATCAAATCCATCGCATGAAAGGGGCAATCCATGGCCCGCGTAACCGTTGAAGATTGCATCGACAAGGTCGACAACCGCTTCGAGCTGGTGCTCTTGGCCGGCCACCGCGCCCGCCAGATCAGCCAGGGCGCGCCGATCACCGTGCCGCGTGACAACGACAAGAACCCGGTCGTGGCGCTGCGCGAGATCGCCGATGAGACGCTTTCGCCCGACGACCTCAAGGAAGATCTGATCCATTCGCTGCAGAAGCATGTCGAGGTCGACGAGCCCGAAGCCGACGGCGAGGCGATTGCCGATCAGACCGGCGCCGCCGTTGCGGCCGCCGACGCCGATGACACCGAGGAGAACGTCACCTTCGACCGGATGACCGAGGAAGACCTCCTGGCCGGCATCGAGGGCCTGGTGCCGCCGGAAAAGAGCGACGACTACTAAGCCAGCGCTCTGGACCTGCCTGGAATACGTTTCCGGCACTTCCGTCCAGTCAGTTTCGTGGCTATCTATGGGATGCGCCGTACGCTAGTGCGGCGCATCAATCATTTCAGCACCGCGAGATCCCGCCCATGATGCGTCAGTATGAGCTTGTCGAGCGCGTCCAGCGCTACAAGCCTGACGTCAACGAGGCGTTGCTCAACAAGGCCTATGTCTATGCCATGCAGAAGCATGGCCACCAGAAGCGCGCTTCCGGCGACCCGTATTTCTCGCACCCGCTCGAAGTCGCCGCCATCCTCACCGAGATGCATATGGACGAGGCGACGATCGCGGTCGCCCTGCTGCACGACACGATCGAGGACACGACCGCCACACGGGCCGAGATCGACGATCTGTTCGGCCCCGAAATGGGCAAGCTGGTCGAGGGCCTGACCAAGCTGAAGAAGCTCGATCTCGTCTCGAAGAAGGCCGAGCAGGCGGAAAACCTGAGAAAGCTTCTGCTGGCGATTTCGGAAGATGTCCGCGTGCTGCTGGTCAAGCTCGCCGACCGTTTGCACAATATGCGCACCCTCGACCACATGCCGGAGGCCAAGCGCCTGCGCATCGCCGAGGAGACGATGGATATCTATGCGCCGCTGGCCGGCCGCATGGGCATGCAAGGCATGCGCGAGGAGCTGGAGGAGATCGCCTTCCGCTTCATCAATCCGGAGGCCTATCGCGCCGTCACCGCACGGCTTGCCGAAATCTTCGAGCGCAACAAGGGCGTGCTGACGGACATCGAAAAAGCGCTGTCCACGCTGTTCGAGAAGCATGCGATCAACGCCGGCGTGAAGAGCCGGCAGAAGAAGCCGTGGTCGGTGTTCCGCAAGATGGAGGCCAAGGCACTGTCCTTCGAGCAGCTCTCGGATATTTTCGGCTTCCGCGTCGTCGTCGACACGGTCGAGGACTGTTACCGGGCGCTTGGCGCCATCCACACCGCATGGTCGATGGTGCCGGGCCGCTTCAAGGACTACATCTCGACGCCGAAGCAGAACGATTATCGGTCGATCCACACCACCATCGTCGGCCCGTCGCGCCAGCGTGTCGAGCTGCAGATCCGCACCCGAGAGATGAACAAGATCGCCGAATACGGCGTCGCCGCGCATTCGATCTACAAGGACACAGGCGGCAAGACGAATGGCGCCGCCCACGCGATTTCAAAGGAAACCAACGCCTACGCCTGGCTGCGGCGCACCATCGAGCAGCTTGCCGAAGGCGACAATCCCGAGGATTTCCTCGAAAATACCAAGCTGGAACTGTTTCAGGACCAGGTGTTCTGCTTCACCCCGAAAGGCATGCTGATTGCGCTGCCGCGCGGCGCGACACCGATCGACTTCGCCTACGCGGTGCACACCGATGTCGGTGACACCTGCGTCGGTGCCAAGGTCAACGGCCGCATCATGCCGCTGATGACGGAACTGAAGAACGGCGATGAGGTCGAGATCATCCGCTCCAAGGCGCAGGTGCCGCCGGCGGCCTGGGAATCGGTCGTCGTCACCGGCAAGGCGCGCTCGGCCATCCGCCGTGCCACCAAGAACGCCATCCGCAAGCAATATTCGGGTCTCGGCATCCGCATCCTGGAGCGCGCCTTCGAGCGTGCCGGCAAGACCTTCACCAAGGAGAGCCTGAAGCAGGTGCTGCACAGGCTGGCGCGCAAGGACATCGAGGATGTGCTGGCCTCCGTCGGGCGCGGCGAGCTCGCCTCCACCGACGTCATGAAGGCGGTATTCCCCGACTACAAGGATGAGCGCGTCACCACGGCCGTCCCCAAGCCGCGCGAGGAGGGCTGGTCGAAAATCCGCAATGCCGCCGGCATGCTGTTCCAGATTCCGGGTCGTGCCGCGCGCAAGGACAAGGACCAGCCACGCGATGGCGCCGTGCCGATCCGCGGCGTGCGCGGCGATCTGCCGGTGCGCTTCGCGCCGGAAGGGGCGGTGCCTGGCGATCGCATCGTCGGCATCGTCCAGCCGGGCACCGGCATCACCATCTATCCGATCCAGTCGCCGGCGCTGCAGGCGTTCGACGATCAGCCCGAACGCTGGATCGACGTGCGCTGGGACATCGACGAGCGCACCAAGGAACGCTTTCCGGCGCGCGTATCGGTCACCGCCATCAACGCGCCGGGGTCACTCGCCGATATAGCGCAGGTGGTTGCCTCGAACGACGCCAACATCCATACACTGTCGATGGTGCGCACTGCTCCCGACTTCACCGAAATGCTGATCGATCTCGAAGTCTGGGATCTCAAGCACCTCAACCGGCTGCTGTCGCAGCTCAAGGACAATTCGAGCGTCAGCGACGCAAGACGCGTCAATGGCTAGACCATGCTCCGGTTTCGGACAAAGTCATGGTCAATCAAAAAGAGGCAGACATGAACACCGATGAAGTGCTGGGCATTTTCCGCGAGGCGGGTGCTGTTCTGGAAGGGCATTTCATTTTGACCTCGGGCCTGCGCAGTCCGGTCTTCCTGCAGAAGGCGCGCGTGTTCATGCATGCCGACAAGACCGAGCTTCTGTGCAAGGCGTTGGCCGAGAAGATACGCGCTGGCGTGCCAGGCAAGATCGACTATGTCGTAGGCCCGGCGATCGGAGGGCTGATCCCGGCCTATGAGACCTCGCGTCATCTGCGCGTGCCGGCGATCTGGGTCGAGCGGGAAGGCGGCAAGTTCCGCTTGCGCCGCTTCGAGATCGCCAGGGGCTCGCGTGTCGTCATCGTCGAGGACATCGTCACCACTGGCCTGTCGATCCGTGAGACCATCGAGTGCCTGCGCGATCTTGGCGCCGAGGTGGTGGCCGCGGCCTGCATCATTGATCGTTCGGCTGGCAAGACCGATGTCGGTGTGCCGCTCATCGCGCTTGCCGAGTATGAGGTCCCGGCCTATCCGGCCGACCGGCTGCCGCCGGAGCTTGCCGCCATCCCGGCGATCAAGCCCGGCAGCCGCAACATCTGACGGGGCATTTTTTTCGCCCAACAGTGTGCGGCGGTTTTGGGGAAAGCGACATGCGTGAGACAGATTGGAAATGATCGCCGGCATCGATCATTTCGTGCTGACGGTCGCTTCGCTGGAAGTGACCTGTGAGTTTTACCAGCGCGTGCTGGGTTTTGAGCGCATCGACGCGGCGGATCGGCCGACGGCGCTGGCTTTCGGTACCCATAAGATCAATGTGCATGAGGTCGGCCGCACCTTCGAGCCCAAGGCGAAGTCGCCGACATCAGGATCAGGTGATTTCTGCCTGATCACCGACCGGCCACTGGATGAGGTCCGTGCCCGGCTCGCGGCCAATGGTGTGGCGGTGGAACTCGGCCCGGTCGAACGTGTCGGGGCTAGAGGTCCTATGATGTCGGTCTATTTCCGTGACCCAGACGGCAATCTGGTCGAGGTCAGCGAATACCTGCGGTAGCCGCCGGCGGCGATGCGCCTTTCGGCGATGCGACTGCCGGTTCCCTAAATTCGCCGCGATTATCCAATGTTCGAAGCAAGACCTGCCGCCCCGAAGGGCGGCGACAAGCGCGGCGCATAGAAGGTGTTTGGTTGTTCTTGCGCCAGCGCGTCGTTATATAAGGTGGCGATTGCCATAGGGTGATAGTCAAGCGCAAGATGTGGCTGCCACGCCCGGCTGAAGGTGCCGTTGCGGGCGCTGTGGAACGGGAACAGAGTGCTTTTTCGACGCCGCAAGCCTGATGGCCTTTATGAGCGGGTGCGTACCTACCTTTGGCCGCGCCGCTCGTTTTCGCGCTCGCTTCAGTATTTTTCCAAGCGCATCCTGCGGCTGAAGGCCACACCGCATGCGGTTGCGGCCGGTGTTGCGGCCGGTGTCTTCGCTTCATTCTTTCCCGTCGGTTTCCATTTCATCATCGCTGCCCTCCTGTGCTGGGTGATCGCCGGCAATCTGGTGGCGGCCGCTCTCGGCGCGGTTTTTTTCGGCAACCCGCTGACCTTCCCGTTGCTATGGGGCGCGTCGTGGGAAACGGGCAAGCTCATCCTGCATGACCGCCTGCCGACGCATGGGCCGCCGGCACATCTGGGCGAGATGCTGCATAATCTCTCCTTCGCGCAATTGTGGAAACCGGTCCTCGAACCGATGCTGATCGGCGCGGTTCCGCTCGGGCTCGCCTTCGGGCTGCTGTTCTACGCCATCACGCGCTGGGGCATGAACGCTTTCCGCGAACAGCGGCGCAAGCGTCTGGCCGAGCGTGCAAGCCGGCATGCGCAATCGTCCCATCCCGGCGCAAGCATCGGTTCCACCGCGCGATGATCATCGGCATCGGCAGCGACCTGATCGACATCAGACGCATCGAAAAGTCGCTGGAGCGTCACGGCCAGCGCTTCATCCAGAGAATCTACACCGAGATCGAACAGGCGCGTTCGGACAATCGACGCGCCCGCGCGGCCTCCTATGCCAAGCGGTTCGCTGCCAAGGAGGCCTGCGCCAAGGCGCTGGGCACCGGTCTGGCGCAGGGCGTGTTCTGGCGCGACATGGGTGTCGTCAACCTGCCCAGTGGCGCGCCGACCATGGCGCTGACGGGAGGAGCGCAGGCCAGGCTGGACAAAATCCTGCCAAAGGGCCACCGGGCGGCGATCCACCTCACCATCACGGATGATTTCCCGCTCGCTCAAGCCTTTGTGATCATCGAGGCGCTGCCCGTCGAAGAAGCGCCACATTGATTGCCTCTGACGACCGGCATTGACGTTGCCCAGCGCGCGCCGAGACTCTATACCATCCAACGCACAATCGAGGACGACATGAGCGTGGCTGAAAAATCCGAGAAGAAATCCGGCGGGCTTGGCGAGACCGTCAGCGTCATCGTCCAGGCGCTTTTGCTCGCCCTGGTCATCCGCACGCTGCTGTTCCAGCCTTTTTCGATCCCGTCGGGATCGATGCGGCCGACGCTTTTGGAAGGCGACTATCTGTTCGTCACCAAATGGTCCTACGGCTATTCGCGCTACTCGCTGCCTTTCGGACCCGATATTTTTTCAGGCCGCATCTGGGGCTCCGAGCCGAAGCGCGGCGACGTAGCGGTTTTCAAGTTCCCGCCTGATCCGTCCGTCGACTACATCAAGCGCGTTGTCGGCCTGCCGGGTGACAAGATCCAGGTCAAGGACGGCCAGCTTTTCATCAACGGCGTCGGCGTGCCGCGCGTGAAAACAGGCCAGATCGACAATCCCGACATCACCGAGGAATCGCGCCCGATCGATGTGTATCGTGAGACCTTGCCCAACGGCGTCAGCTACGACACGCTCGACCTGAATTCGAACTCGATCGGCGACAACACCCGCGAATTCGACGTGCCGCCCGGCCACTATTTCATGATGGGCGACAACCGGGACAATTCCGCGGACAGCCGTTTCACCGTCGGCTACGTTCCCGCGGAAAATCTGGTTGGCCGCGCCAATCTTGTTTTCTTCTCGATCGCCGGCAAGGCGAGCCCTCTCGAAATCTGGAAATGGCCGTCGCTGATGCGCGCTTCGCGCCTGTTCCACTTCGTCAATTGATGGCTTTGAAGCGTCCGACAGGCGAAACTCTGGCCGGTTTGGTGAAGGCCAAGACCGGCCACGTCTTCAAGGATGTCCGTTTGCTCGAGACCGCCCTGACGCATTCCAGCGCCGTCAAGGCGGCCACCAACAACCAACGTCTTGAATTTCTTGGCGACCGCGTGCTCGGGCTCGTCGTCGCCGATATGCTTTTCGAGAAATTTCCTAATGCGCCGGAAGGTGAAATCGCCCCGCGCTTCAATGCGTTGGTCGATGCGCGGACATGCTCGGAAATCGGCATCGAAATGCAGCTCGAAGATCTGGTCCGGGCCGATGCTGCCTTGAAGATGCGGTCGCGTGGCTCAGGCGGAAACTACCTCGCGGATGCGGTCGAAGCCCTGATCGCGGCGGTTTACGTCGACGGTGGTATCGAGGCCGCGCGGCGGTTCGTCCTGCGCTACTGGGAACCGCGCTCTCATACGGTGATCGCAAAACCGCTCAATCCGAAATCCGATCTGCAGGAATGGATTGCCAAGACCAGCGATGCGCGCCCCGAATATGTGATCGAAAAACGCGAAGGCCCGGACCACCAGCCCGTCTTCACCGTGTCCTTGCAGGTCCGTGGCTTTGCGCCGATAAGCGGTACTGGCGGCTCCCGCAGGGTGGCCGAAGAAGCGGCGGCTTCGGCATTTCTTTTGCGCGAAGGCGTCTGGACCACCACATCGGCCCAAAAATCGGAGCGCGCGCGCTCAAGTGAAGGGAGTGCGGCATGACCGCCACCGAAGAACCGGCAACGGAAGCTGCCCCCACGCATTCCGGTTTCGTTGCCCTGATCGGCGCGCCCAATGCGGGCAAGTCGACGCTGGTCAACCAATTGGTCGGCGCCAAGGTGTCGATCGTCACCCACAAGGTGCAGACGACCCGCGCCATCGTGCGCGGCATCGCCACGCATGACAATGCGCAGATCGTTTTCGTCGACACGCCCGGCATCTTCAAGCCGAAGCGGAGGCTCGACACGGCGATGGTGACCACCGCCTGGGGCGGGGCCAAGGACGCCGATATCGTGCTGCTTTTGATCGACGCCGAGCGCGGCATCAGGGGCGACGCCGACGCCATCCTCGAACGGCTGAAGGATGTGCGCCAGCCGATGGTGCTGATCCTCAACAAGGTCGACCGCGTCAAGCACGAAGCGCTGCTGGCTCTGTCGGCGGCAGCGAACGAAAGGGTGCCGTTCAAGCGCACCTTCATGGTTTCGGCGCTGACTGGTTCCGGCTGCAAGGACGTGCTCGATTACCTGGCCGAGGCTCTGCCGGTCGGTCCCTGGTACTATCCGGAAGACCAGATCTCGGACCTGCCGATGCGCCAGCTCGCGGCCGAGATCACCCGCGAAAAACTTTATCTCAGGCTGCATCAGGAACTGCCCTATTCCTCGCATATCGAGACCGAGAAATGGGAAGAGAAGCCGGACGGCTCGGTGCGCATCGACCAGACCATCTATGTCGAGCGGGACAGCCAGAAGAAGATCGTTCTCGGCCACAAGGGCGAGACCATCCGCGCCATCGGCCAGGCGGCGCGGATGGAGATAGCAGGCATTCTCGAACAGAAGGTGCATCTGTTCCTGTTCGTCAAGGTGCGCGAGAACTGGGGCGACGACCCCGAGCGCTATCGCGAGATGGGGCTCGAGTTTCCGCGCTAGGCTCGATGGTCAGCAAGCCGAATATCGACATAGCACTTGTCAGCCGATTGATCGCCACGCAGTTTCCCAAGTGGAAGGATCTTGCGATCAGGCCGGTTGCATCAGGCGGCTGGGACAACAGGACCTTTCATCTCGGTGACGAGATGACCGTGCGGCTGCCGAGTGCCGGGGCCTATTCCCTGCAGGTGGAAAAGGAGCATCGTTGGCTGCCGAGACTGGCGCCTCTGTTGCCGCTGCCGGCGGACCGGCGCCGGGACAGCACAATTTCTTTCGCGGCGGAGCACTCAGCGTCTACGATGGCGAGGCCCGGCAAGCGATTGCCGCCCTCGACGGCAAGATCGATACGGACGCCGCCAGCGCGGTGTGGGAGGCAGCACTTGCCGCACAATGGCACGGTGCACCGGTCTGGTTCCACGGTGACGTCAGTTGGGGAAACCTGCTGGTCAGGCAAGGCCGGTTGAGCGCGGTGATCGACTTCGGAACCTCCGGCGTCGGCGATCCCGCCTGCGATCTGGCGATTGCGTGGACGCTGTTGGAAGGCAAAAGCCGGGAGGCGTTTCGTGCCGGCCTTCCGGCCGACGGGGCGATGTGGGCGCGCGGTCGTGGCTGGACGCTTTGGAAGGCGCTGATCACGGTTGCCGGGCAGATCGACGTCAACCCTGTCGAGGTTGAAAGATCCCGTCATGTGATCGATGAAGTGCTTGCCGATCACGCGCACGGGGCGTGAGGCGCCAAACGTTCAAGCCGCTCTCGCCCACCAGATCCTGATCCTGTGGCCGAACCATCCTCGCATGGCGCGACCAGGGACATTCTGACCGAAACGACGCTTTCCCGGACTTATGGAGTGCCGATCCGCCTGATCGAGGCGGGCGACCACGTCGCCTGCGTCGCCAAGGTCGACTGAGAGGCGTCGCGAAGGAATCGCCTTCAACGGTTGACTGCTGTCACAATCAGCGACGCGACAGCGCTCCAGGGGGTTTCGATCGCTTTGGAAGAGGCAGACAGGCTTGGAGGCGTCATCCCGCTTTTCGCCTCGGTATCAAAGTGGGTTTGGCGGATCGGCGGCATCTGACGATAAAGGGGGCGGCAAGATTCAGGCGATTTCGGCGTAAATCAGGTAGATATTCCGCATTATACGGTCATTTTGGAAATATAGCACGTCACAATTGTATTTAGCCGCGAAAGTATCGGTATATATATTTAATAAATGACATTGTGCCAGTTGTGCCACTCGTCGGATTCGCAAGTGTTATTTGTGCAACACAGTATTAATCTGTTCAAGGAATTGGCATTATTCGAGAAATCGTCATTGAAGACAGATGATCGATGGGTATGTTCGCCGCTGAAAAGGGCGAGCGATGCGAGCCTTTTTCGCTGTGGGGGTGAGGCGGGAAAACATTGCCGCCAGCCACAAATCCGAAGCCATTTATAACTAAGACTGGAGAGGTCAGAAAATGAACATCAAGAGCCTCCTTCTCGGCTCAGCCGCGGCCCTCATCGCGGTCAGCGGCGCGCGCGCCGCCGACGCTGTCGTCGTTGCCGAGCCGGAACCTGCCGAATACGTCAAGATTTGCGACGTCTATGGCGCCGGCTACTTCTACATCCCGGGCACCGAGACCTGCCTGCGCATCGGCGGCTATTTCCGCTACGACATGGGCGTCGGCGATTCCGGCACGTTCGATGGTGTCAACAACGTTGCCGATCACATGGACGGCGATAGGCACGACACTTATTACAAGAACATGCGCTTCACGCTGAGGACTTATACCGGCCAGGAAACCGAGCTCGGCACGTTGAAGACCTTCACCGAGACCCGGTTCCAGTTCGGCAACTCCTCTGGCGACTATGACGGAAGCTCAAGCACTGGCTGGCAAGCCGGCAATAACAAGGCAGATGGAACCAGCAAGACTTCGCTGAATTTCGCCTGGATCCAGCTCGGTGGCCTGCGGGTCGGCAAGGATGAAACGGTATACGACCAGTTCATCGGCTATGCCGGCAATGTCATCCAGGACACGCTCATCCCGTATGGTGTCAAGGATACCAACCTCATCAGCTACTACTTCGACGCAGGCAGCGGCTTCACGGGCGTGGTCTCGCTCGAAGAAGGCACCGCCGTCAACACGATCGACAGCTACGTTCCGCATGTTGTCGGCGGTTTGAAGTACAAGGGCGACTGGGGTGCGATCACCGGCGTCGTGGCCTATGACAGCAACTATGAGGAAGTGTCCGGCAAGGTCCGTCTGGACGTCAACGTCAGCAAGGAACTGACGCTGTTCGTCATGGGCGGCTACGGCACCAACGACAACATCAACGACTTCGGCACAGGCCGTACCCAATACAAGCCATGGGGCGGAAACTGGGCGATCTGGGGCGGCGGCACCTACAAGTTCAACGACAAGACCTCGTTCAACGCCCAGGTCTCCTATGACGACTGGAAGAACCTCGGCGTCGCGGCCAACGTTGCCTACACCATCGTCCCCGGTTACACGATCACGGCCGAAGTCGATTACCTCAATGCAGGAAAATTCGACGACTTCGATTTCAACAACTGGACCAAGGCCGACAAGAAGAGCAGCGTCGGCGGCATCGTTCGCTTCCAGCGCAATTTCTAACAGATCGACTGACCTCACCAGCCCGCCCGCAGCACATCGCTGCGGGCGGTTTTTTATGCCATTGGCATGAGAGTTACCCAGGGCCAAGCCGATACCTTGATTTCGCCACCCGATCGGTGAAAAGCTCCTGAAATGGAATGGCGCGACGAGGGAATCATTCTCGGCACCCGCAAGCATGGCGAAACCAGCGCCATTCTCGAGGTGTTGACGCGAGCGCATGGCCGTCATCTCGGCCTTGTTCGCGGCGGCCGTTCGCGCAAGCAGCAGCCTGTTCTCCAGCCCGGCAACCGTGTCGACCTGTTGTGGCGAGCGCGCCTTGACGAGCACCTCGGCACGTTCCAGGCCGAAGCGATCGAGATGAACGCGGCCCGGCTGATGGACAGCGCCGTCGCCGTCTACGGCTTGCAGACCATGGCCGCGCATCTGCGCCTGCTGCCCGAGCGCGATGCGCACGAAGGTCTTTACGAAACGCTTGCCGTAATGATCGTCCATCTCGACGATGCCGAAATTGCCGGCGAACTGGTGGCGCGCTTCGAGCTTCTGGTGCTGGACGAACTCGGCTTCGGCCTCGATCTCAGTCAATGTGCCGCCACCGGCACGCGACAGGACCTGGCCTATGTCTCGCCGAAGTCGGGACGCGCGGTATCGCGCGAAGCCGGTTTGCCTTGGCGCGACAAGATGCTGACTCTGCCGGCTTTCCTGCAGCGCGGCTCCGGCCTGCGCGCCGATGCGGCAGCGGTCGAGGACGCCTTCCGGCTCACCGGCTTCTTCTTCAACCGCCATGTCTATGAGCCGCGCGGCTTCGAGCCGCCAGACGCTCGTACCGGCTTCCTCGCCGCCTTGCGCAAACATCACGCGCGCGGCAAGGCCATAGCTGGCGAGGACGCAGCCAGAGAAATCATCACATGAGCGAGGTCGAACTTTATCCTGGCCGGGTCTCACCGCTCGGCCTCGGCACCATTCCGCACGCCGACATCCTGAAATACACCGGTTTGGAATTGCTGCAGCGCATCGTCGACGGCAAGTATCCGGCGCCGCCGATTTCCTTTCAGCTGAATTTCACTCTCACCGAAGTCTCGGAAGGGCGCGCTGTCTTTCGTGGCATGCCGAGCGAGCGCCATCTCAATCCGCTGGGCAGCGTACATGGCGGCTGGGCGGCGACGCTGCTCGATTCGGCACTGGCCTGTGCCGTGCAGACGCTGCTCGAAAAGGGCGAGGCCTATACGACGGCGGAGTTCAAGGTGAATTTGACGCGTCCCATCACGCCGAGGACCGGCGAGGTGGTGTGCGAGGGCAGGGTTGTTCACAAGGGCCGCACGTTGGCGGTGTCGGAAGCGACGTTGAAGGATGCCGGCGGCAAGCTGCTGGCTTTCGGCACCGAAACATGCTCGATCTTTCCGGCCGCCAATCTGGCGGCGCGTTGACTGGCGGCGCATTGAGTTTTCCGAGCTTGGATTTTCTGGCCGCTTGGCCGCCGCATTTGAATGTCAGTACGACGGATGTCAGTGAAAACTGGCCTGGTTTGGGGGAACCGCCATGTTTGAAAGCCTGATCGGCCTTGTCGCCATCATCGCTTTGTTCGTCATCATTTCGCGCCAGCAGAGCCGCATCGGCCTTGTCGAGCGCGAGCTTGGCGCGCTGCGCAGCCTGGTCCTTTCCGGTGCCGTGCCGCCTGCGGCCCAGTCGTCCGAACAGGTGGACGACAACGCGCCCGCCGACATGGCTCCGGACGCAGCGGCTGCGACCGATATCGTTCCGCCGGAGGTAAGCGCATCAGTCACCGCCCCGGCGCCAGCCACGGACACGGAAGACTCGACCGGCGAGATCGTCTCCGGGCCGTGGACCGCTCCAGAACCGGCACCGAAGGCGGTGGATCCCGCGGAGCTTCCCGGAGCGGCGAAAGCCGCCCGCCAATCCGATGTCGAAACCGCGCTCGGAACCCGCTGGGCGGTCTGGGTTGGCGGCATCGCACTGGCGCTGGGCGGCCTGTTCCTGATCCGCTACACCATTGAAGCCGGCATTTTCGGTCCCGGCGTGCGGCTGGCCATGGCCGGCGTGCTCGGCCTGGTGCTGGTCGCCGGCGGCGAGTTCATCCGCCGCACCGGCTTCAAGGTGCCGGTGCAAGGGGCCGCCGGCGCTTATATTCCAGCAATCCTGACTGCTGCCGGTGCCTTCATCCTGTTCGGCACCGTCTATGCCGCGCATGGCATTTACGGCTTCATAGGCCCGGCACTCGCTTTCACGCTGCTCGGCGTCATCGGCGTGGCGACGATCGCGGCAGCCCTCGTCCATGGCCAGGCGCTGGCCGGCACCGGTCTCGTCGGTGCCATGGTGACGCCGGTGCTGGTCGCCTCGCAGGCGCCCAATCCCTGGGCGCTGTTCGGCTATCTCGCGATCGTGCTCGCCGCCACCGGCGTCATCGCCCGCATGCGCGCCTGGACGTCGCTGATGGCGGCGGCCTTTTTCGGCACCGGTGTCTGGACCATCCTTTACATGACCGATGCGCGGGGGGCGAACCTCTCCGCCATCCTGTTCATCGACGCCGTCACGCTGGCTGTGCTGGCCCTTGTCTGGCTCGCTCGCCGTGGCGATGAAACCGGGCCGGCCAGGGTTTTCGACTGGCCGTCTATCGTGCCTGGCTTGTTCATCGCATTCTCGGCGCTTGGCCTGTCGGTCGACCCGGTCTTTGCAGCCGCCGGCGATGCCTTGCCGGGCGCGGTGGTGATCGCCGCAATGGTGGCTGTCGCGCTTTATCGTCCGCTGGCGCTGCCGCTCCTCTATGCCGCGGGACTGGTCATGGTGCTGATCTATCTCGGCATCATCCCGCCAACCTCGATCGCTTCCGATTTTTCGGGCGGTGCCCTGGGCGTCGACGGACTGCCGGTGGCCACGTCCAACGCGCTGACCTTGCGCATCGGCATCGTACTTGGCCTGGTTTTCATCGGCGCCGGCTTCTGGGCCGCACGCCGGTTCGCCGCCGGCACGCAGATCCGCGCGGCCTCATGGGCAGCGTGGGGCGTCATCGTCCCGCTGGTCGTCCTGCTGGCGCTCTGGTTCACTTTCGGCAATCTCGACCGTGACTTTGTCTACGCTGCCGCGGCGGCACTGCTGGTCGTCATTTTCGCCGCCGGTGGCGAGTGGATCGCGCGGGCCGAGGAGCCGCCGCTCAAGGGCGGTGTCGCGGTGTCGTTTGCCCTGGGCGGCGCGGCCATCGCCGGGCTCCTGCTCATGCATATGGCTTTCGATTCCGGCTGGACCACCATCCTGCTCGGTGCGGCGGCCATCGTGCCGGCGCTGGCCACGCGCCGGCGCGCCTATCCGGTGCTCGGCTGGATTTCGGTCGGCGCTGTGATCGCGGTGCTTGGCCGCGTCGCTTTCGACCCGACCATTGTCGGCGCCGGGTTCCTGTCGAGGACACCGGTCTTCAACTGGCTGTTGCCCGGCTACGGCGTGCCGGCGCTGGCCTTCGGCTTCGCCGCCTGGCAGCTCGCCCGCACCACGAATGGCCGGCCGCGCCTTGCCATGGAGGCGGCTGCGGCGCTGTTTGCGCTGCTCACGCTCGCCATGCTGGTGCGCCACGCCATGCACGGCGGCGTCATCGACACGGGTGCCATGACGCTCGCCGAACAGTCGATCTACACGCTGATCGCCATTGGCGCCGGCGCCATCCTGGTCGCCATCGACATGCGCTCGCCAAGCTCGGTGCTGCGCTATGGTTCGATGGCCGCCGGTGTGGCCTCGGTCGCCTTCATCGTTGTCAGGCATTTCGTCTTGCTGAACCCATTGTTCACCGACGAATCGACCGGCCGCATCCCGGTGTTCAACCTGTTGTTCCTCGCCTATCTCTTGCCAGCGGTCGCCGTTGGCGCGCTGGCGCTCTACACCAGGGACAAGCGGCCGAAATGGTATGCGCAGATGTTGGCTGTGGTGGCTGCCGCGCTTGCCTTCGCCTATGCCACGCTCTCGGTGAGGCGTCTGTTCAAGGGCGAGTTCATCGGCTTGTGGAGCGGCCTCGGCCCGCTGGAAACCTACACCTACTCGGCGCTTTGGCTGGTCATCGGTGTGGCGCTGCTCACCGCCGGCGTCTGGCTGAAGTCGCAGGTGCTGCGAATTGCCTCGGCCGCGCTGATCGCGATCGCCGTGCTGAAAGTCTTCATCTTCGACATGTCGGAGTTGGAGGGAGTGCTCAGGGCGCTGTCCTTCATCGGCCTCGGCGCGGTGCTGATCGGCATCGGACTGTTTTATCAGCGGCTGCTGACGCGGGCGGCGAAGGAGGGATGACACGCTTGCTTCCGTGAACAGTTCTTACCGGTTCATGGACCGCCTATTCGCTATTTTCGGATGGTGCCACGCACGCGGCGTTGTACGACTGCCTCTTTGATGAGGCCCGCGATCTTGCGGACAAACGCCGGGCTGAAGGAACCTATTGGCTTCGTCGTGACCAGATCATAAGCTTCGTCGACTTGTACGCGGTTGTACTCGTCTAGAGCGATTCCTATTTTGAGAGAATCGTAGGATTCCCAAAGCCGGATGTTTGTGATTCAAGATGCTGGCTGGATTGGAGG